>NZ_JBFTGZ010000001.1:0-454204 GCF_056393985.1 Arthrobacter sp. 10T425
AATGTACTGGGCACGTTCGGTGCCTTGTTCCTGAATCAGGGTATCCAGGGACTCCAGCCATTCGGCGGTCTCTTCCGGATCACGATCAGGCAGCTGGTTTGTCAACCCGCTGAGGATATGGGAGGTATCTTCTCCTGCAGCCACGTCCAACCTCTCTTTGAGCGCATCTATCGGCACCCTCAGCTCCGGGCAGGGTGACTGCCTGGCGTGAACGCGACGTGTGCGACATATCGGTTACATCAGCCCGGTCGTATGCGCCGGGCAAGGTCCAATCACGGTACGCCTGCCTGTATTAGCCGGGCGGTTGCCCGCGCAGGCGTAGTCGTCATCAGCCACTCTAGCCGTGCGGGCTGATGGATGCGTAGCCGCCCTATGGACCCGTCCCCGTATTTCACGGGCATACTGGTTGTGTGACGAAGCGCTGCCCCGCAGCCTCCGGATCGGCCTGTGTGACGCAGAATATGGCGGATCGCGGTACCAACAGCTTGAAGCGAGAGCCCAAAGGGTGTTGGCTTGGAGTAATGGAAATCACTAGTGCCATTGAAAACATGAAGCAATTCAAAAAGCATAGGAGCAACACGTGAGCGAGGCCGACGCCGCCACTTCGGTAAATGTGGCGGAGAAACTGGGTTTCAAAGACGGGGACCTGATTCAGGAATTCGGTTATGACGACGATGTCGACTTCGACTTGCGGGACGATATCGAAGATCTCACGGGCTCTGAGCTTCTCGATGAGGACGATCACGAGGTGGTCGATGCCGCCATTCTCTGGTGGCGGGCAGGTGACGGAGACCTTGTGGACACGCTGGTCGATTCGCTGACCACTCTCACCGAGGGCGGCGTTGTCTGGGTCCTGACTCCCAAGTCCGGCCGGGACGGCTACGTCTCGCCCGCGGACATCCAGGATGCCGCGCCCACCGCAGGGCTCCACTACACCACCTCCGCCGGCGTCTCGAAGGACTGGAGCGCCACCCGGTTGGTCACGCGGAAGAACAAGTGACCCAAGCGGTCCAGCACGAGGCCTCCGGGCCGCGCTCCGCCGTGAGCCCCGTTCCCGGTGTCGGCGATGCCGCGCCGGATTTCGAGCTCGCCAATCAATTCGGGGAACCGGTGCGCCTCTCAGACTTCCGCGGCCGCAACGTCGCCATGGTCTTCTACCCGTTTGCCTTCTCCGGGATCTGCACCGGGGAACTGTGCGAAATCCGGGACAACCTGGCACTGTTCGAGGATGCCGACGCCGCTGTGCTGGCAGTCTCGGTGGACAGCAAATTCGCCCAGCGTGCCTATGCCGAAAAGGAAGGCTACGGCTTCGATATGCTGGCCGACTTCTGGCCGCACGGGGCTGTGGCCTCGGCTTACGGCGTGTTCGACCCCGACAGCGGCATGGCGCTGCGCGGCACCTTCATCATCGACGCGGCGGGAATCGTCCGCTACGTCGTGGTGAATCCGCGCGGCCAGGCCCGGGACTTCGCCGAATACCGGGCGGCTCTCGCGGGACTCGGCGGGAGCTGATCCGGTGAGGCAGCGGCGGCCAGGAATCGGCATGACCGGGTTTGCCAGCCTCCCGCCGGTCACGGCCGCCGGGAGCGCCGCGGAACTCCAGCGCACCGAGCTGGAGGCCCTGCAGGACATCCACGGCCTCCTGTCCGGGGAGCAGTTCGCCGTGCTGACGGGTGCCGGCCTGAGTACGGATTCAGGCATCCCGGACTACCGCGGGCCCGGCGCCGCACCGCGGACCCCCATGACCTACCAGGAATTCATCGGCGAGCCGGGAAACCGGCAGCGCTACTGGGCACGCAACCACATCGGCTGGTCACATCTGCGCAGGGCGGATCCGAACGATGGCCATGCCGCTGTAGCCCGGCTGGAGCAGCGGGGGCTTCTCACCGGCCTCATCACCCAAAACGTGGACCGGCTCCACGAGGACGCCGGCAGCGTCAACGTCGTGGACCTGCACGGCCGGTTCGACCAGGTGGTGTGCCTGGACTGCCACCGGCGGTTCAGCCGCCGGATGCTGGCCGGTGTCCTGGAAGAACTCAACCCCGGGTTCCTGGAACGGGCGCAGGCGGCCGGGGTGGTTGAAATGGCACCGGACGCCGATGCCGCCGTCGAGGACGGCGAACTGATTGGATCGTTCATCGTCGCCCGCTGTCCGGCCTGCGGCGGCACCCTGAAACCGGACTTCGTGTACTTCGGGGAAAACGTGCCCAAGGACCGCGTGGAGCGCTCCTACGCCATGGTCGACGCCGCCCGGGCGCTCCTGGTGGCCGGCTCGTCGCTGACCGTGATGAGCGGCCTGCGTTTTGTCCGCCACGCGGCGAAGCAGGGCAAAGCCGTGGTCATCATCAACAGGGGACCGACCCGCGGGGACGGCCTCGCCACCATCAAGCTGGAGGCAGGCGTCAGCGGGGCCTTGACCTGGCTCGCCGCAGAGCTGCCGCCCCTGTAGCGACGGCCGGGCCGATTGGCGCTTGGCCGGTGACATCCGGTACAGTAGCTGTTCGTTGGTTGAAGCGCTGAGGCGCGGAAACCGCGGTTTGGGTCTTTAGCTCAGCTGGTAGAGCGCCACGTTTACACCGTGGATGTCATCGGTTCGATCCCGGTAGGACCCACCACAGAAAACCCCGTCCTTCCGGACCATACGGTCCGGAAAGGCGGGGTTTTGTGCGTCCGGTTGACCCGATCAGGAGCTTTTCGGCGCCGATTCGTTGGGACCGCTGATCGGGGCTACGGTCCCTTCAAGGAGGGCGTAGGCGTTGGCGAGCCGCTGCACAGCCTGAGACTGATTGGTCGACACGCCACCCTTTACGATCGAATCCAGCACCACGGCTTTCGCCTTCTCCAGTTTCTGAGCGTTCGATTCAGCCATCTTGCATTCCCCTTGGTCCTTCGCAGGGCGCCCTGTGCGCCCGGCACGCGTCGAATTTACCATCTGCTCGGAAATGTCTGACATTGGTGACGGCGGTGAAAGGCGGACGCCGCGGGCTGGGGCGCCATTCGTTAGCGTTGAATGCTGACTCGCCAGTCCTTCAGGTACTGGATCGACACCTGCCCGGCGGCCTCAGCAGCCTCTGTGTCGGTGATGATGTAGGGTTCCATTTTCTTCGGGCGCAGGATCTCCTTGTCAGCCCTGTTTCGGGCGAGGGCCAGGGTGACAGCGATGAACTCGGGCGACCCTCGGTCCAGCCCCTCCACGGCCAGGGGCGTCAATAATGCGCCACCCTCAGCAAGCGACAACTGGATCGCCGCGACCGGGACCGCTGCCGGCTGCACGCCATGGTGCACGGCCAACGCAGCGGCCGTGCCAGCGGCTTCGCCGATGCCTGTCACGGTAGGGTGCAGCCGAATCGCGCCGGACGCGAGCCGTGTGGTGGAGATGTTCTTCTCCGCCGCGAGGAGCCCGTCCACCCACTCAGGGATGAGTGCTCCCATCGGGATGGGGAAGGGCCCCTCCCGCCAGACGGTGGGCTTGTCGGCCAGGGACTCGCCGAGATAGGTCTCGAAGTCCGTTTCGGCCCGGCCGCCGTGGAGGTCTGGGTGGTAGGTCCCTACAACCACGCTGTCGTCGCGCCAGGGCGCTTCGGTGCGGTTCGGTTCCCGGATGATGTCCTTGCCCGTGATGATTGCTGTCCCGATCACGCGGCGTGATTCGCGTATGTAGGGGATGAGGGGCATGTGCTGCTCGATCGGAATGTAAATGTCGGGCACGTAGGGGTTGCGCGGCGGCGTGGGCCCGTCAGCGTAGCCCTCGTCCGTTGCGACAGACCAGGGCAGGCCGAGTTCGTTCTGCAGGTAGTAGATGATGCAGATGGTTTTCAGCTTCGCCTCCGCCTCGTAGCGGGCGCGTGCATCCGGATCGGTGAGGTAGTCGGCGCCGACGGGGAAGTCGTTGTAATGATTCAGGTTCGTTCGGGTGACTGCGTTGTAGTCGTCGCCCGTTTGCATGTTCTCGGAGCTCAGGTCCGGGGCGGCACGGAAGCCTGCAAATCCCAACGGCCCGGGCTTTTTCTTGAGGCTATCGAAGCCGCCTTCTGGCGGGTATGCGCTGCGGAATTCCGTCGCATACGTGCCGTAGTTTTCCGGCGCCACGGTGACGCGGAGTTCGTCGGGGATGCCGCCGGGATAGGCCTGGATAATCGCGGTGTAGGTGATGTCCTGAATGGCTTGCCGTTTGGAAGTGATCCCGCGGGTGCTGGTTCCGTTGGAGACTCCGTTACTCAGCCTGTGCGGGACGCCGGCGAGGGCGAGAACCTGCCCGTCCTCGGTGGCATCGATGACGACCTTAGCCTCAATCGGTCCCGCGGTGGTGAGGAGGCCGGTGACCCGGCCGGCCTCGCGGCACGCAGCACTGATCCCGGTGTTACGGAGCACGGGTATGCCCGCGGCATCGAGCATCTCGGTGAGCACCCGTTCAACGACGACTACGTTGGGCGTAAACGAGATTTTCCTGTAGTGCCCGACATTTACTGGCCGGTTTAACTCGACGTCGTAGATGTGCTGAATCCGGGCGAGGATCTCTGACCAGATGCCAAAGTCATTGAGCGCGTGGTCGTAGTGGAACGTGATGTCGAACGCGCTGACGCCGCCGGCTGTCGCCTGCCCACCGACCATGTGGGTCGGTTCCACCATGATCACGGAGGCGCCGCGCCTCGTTGCCGCGATGGCCGCAGCTGCCCCCGACAGTCCTCCGCCGGCAACAACTACCTCGCAGGACCGATCCAAGACATCGGGTATTTCCTTCCATGCCGCCCGCTGCCGGGCGCTGATCGGATCAACGACGTTCGGCTTCTCGCCGGGTGCAAACTCCTTGAAACGCGGAATTGTCTGGGTGGCAAGGTTCATTCTGACAACGATAGTTGACCCAAGCGGTGCCTGTGCGCGGGTGCGGGCACCGCGGTCCGAAATGCCTGACATCAGTGAGGGGAGGGTAGGGGGCGGACCCGTCCCTAAGGCATGGTGGTTGCAGAGTACAGTTAGGTGATTTGTTCAGCTTCGAAAGACCATGGGGACCACCATGTTTTATGGCGTCACGCGCTACAGCCTTTTCTCTCCCGGATCACACTCTTGGAAAACGTCGCGGAGCGGCGTCTTCAAGACCCCGGCAGACTACATGCAGTACTTGTTCTCGGAAAAGCGCCTCAGTCTTCGAGCTGAGATGTTCTTCGAGAAGGCCGTGCCTGCCCTTTCCGCCATGGCGGAAAACCATGACTACAAACACTTCGTGATGTATTCCGAGTTGCTCCCGAAGCGGCATCAGGAAATTTTGTTCGCGGCCGCGGCCAGATACCCGTTCCTGGTTCCGGTGGAATGGAACGACGTCGTCCGGGGAACAGGCATCGAAGAAGTCAAGCCCCTGATTGAGCAGGACCTCGCCAGCAAGTTTGACGCCGACGCCGGCGTGCAGCCGGTCGCGTGGTTCCGTCTCGATGACGACGACCTGCTCGCCGCCGACTATCTGACCCATCTTGAGGTGTACCGGACGCTGAACCACGTGGGGATGGCCATTTCATTCGGACTCGGCCTGACGGCCTACAAGGGCCAGCATGACCTGGTGAACCTCCGAGAGTTCTACCACCCGAAGTCCGCCCAAGGGATGGCCTTCGTGTCCGCGTTCGACCCGCGCCAGCGCAGCCTCTCGATCGTTACGCCCGGGCCGCACCATGGTGTAGACCAGGTGATGCCGACCATCCTTGACTCCCGGGAACACATGTTCTTCCAAGTCCGTCACAGCGATCAGGACTCGACGTTGAACGAAACCCCGCATGAGCGCGTCGCAGCCTCTCTGGCGCGGCTGGACAAACTGCCGGCTGTGCGATCGGCCGACATTTCTGCGGAAAAATGGCCGAGTCTCATCGAGGACATCGTCCGCGGCGAACCTGTGCTGCACGAGCTTTCCGCGCCGGGCGCGGAACCCCTGCGCCTGACCGAGGACACGGTGCTGACTTTTCCGTTGGATTCGGCAATTGAGGCGGGGCTGGTCGAGTTCGAGTTTGAGTTCGAGTCGAGGAGCAGGCTCCAGGGAGGATTTGGCGTGGTCTCCTATCAGCTTCAAGGTGCGGAGGGCATCGATCCCGAGGAACTCGGGCTGCGGGAGAGCTCCATCTATGGGTTGAATCGTCAGGTGTGGTCGAAAAATGCGCGCGGCGTGGTGCGTCAAAGCCTTCTGCTGCCCAAAGGGGTCAGCATCTCCGGCATCACACTCAAGGGCAAGAATCGCCAGCCCGCAGACGTTTTCATCCGCTTGCGCCAGCCGCGCGTCGTTGCGGTGCACGCCGCCGACTAAAGACCGGAGGCCCCCCAGGGCGGGGTTTTGTGCGTCCCGGCGGGGGATGCTGCACGCCCCGAAAATGTCAGGGCTCCGCCCTACTGTGACGGGCATGGAACACGTGATGGTGAAAACAGCCCCGGACGGGCGGCCCCTGGCGGTAGTGCGCGGGGGCAGGGAATGGTTGATCGGCGCCGAGCCCGTGCGTTGGTTCGAGCGGGTCAGCTGGTGGGAGGCCGAGCGCCGGATGCCCAAGGGCCTGAGCCGCGTGGATGTCGAGGTCTGGCAGGTCCAGGCGAGGCTCGGCCGCAACCGCGGATCTGCCCTGACCACCATGGAACTGATCCGGGACGGCCTCGGTGGGGGCTGGCGGCTGCGGGGGGCCGTTGCGGACGCCGCGTAGTCCGCCTGCGCGGGCAACAATCGCCCGGCCCGGCCCGCTCAAAAGGGGACCCCGGACCCTGGTATCACCCGGGCATTGGAAAAGCCTTCCACCGCGACTATTGGGGGATGCCGCGGTGGAAGGCTTGTAATGAATATACCGTGAACACTTGGAAATGTGAAACACCGGCGGCGTTTCTGCGCGCCAGAATTACGCCAGTCGATGGCCTAATCGCGGGCCCCGGGAGTCCGCCGCCTAGGATGTTTTCATGACCGCCACGAGTGCCCGCCGAATCGCCAGAGTCCGCCCGCTTTCCCCGGCTGCCGGGGACGAAAACTTCTTCGTCGCCAACGACGCAGCGGACTTTGGCAGTGCGGCGGGCAGGGTGTGGACGGTGACACCCTCTCCGTTCCCGGGTTCTGCCGCCAATGCCGGCAGCCTGCCCCGCAGCGGTTGGGAGTTCGGCGCGGCAGTGGAGGAAGCGTCGTTCACGTTCCTCGCGCCCTGTGTCCCGGCCAACGTCCTGGGCATGGCGCACAATACGGGTGCCGCGGGCCGCGGACTTCCGCCGCAGGCCTTCCACAAGGCGGCCACCAGTGTGGTTGGCCCGGGGGACGCGGTTGAACTCCGGCCGGGTGTGGGCCGCGTCGAGCCGGAGGCCGAACTGACCCTCGTGATCGGGAGCAGCGCCCGCGGACTGACGCCCGGCAACGCCATGGGCGCGGTCCTGGGCTACACCATAGGAAATGACGTCTCCGCCAGGAACCTGCAGGAATCCGATCAGCTGTGGATCAGCGCCAAGAGCCAGGACACGTTCACGCCCGTGGGGCCCTGGATTGTCACGGACCTGAACGGTGACGACCTGGCGATCGGCATCAAACACAACGGTCAGGAACTCCAGGCAGCCAGCTCCGCCGACCTTGGCTGGAAGGTCGAGGAAATCCTCGCCTATCTCACATCCTTCATGACCCTTCACCCGGGTGACCTGGTGCTGACGGGATTCCCCGCCGAGTGTGCGCCGATCGTCCCCGGCGACACCGTCACTTGCCACATTGCCGGCATCGGCGAGCTGACGAATCCCGTGGTGTCTGCCGCCTAAGGGGCCTGCGGTCCCCGACGAGGCCCGCCGACGGGGAGCAATGGATGCGCGGGCCCTGCCGGTCCCGGTTCAGGGCGCCAGACATTATGATGGTTAGTGTTCAGCTGACTGGACGGCATTCGAACGAGTGGCGCGGCGACTTGCGCGCGATACCTGAAGGAGAATCATGGCCGATTCCCGAGTTTCCCGACCCTCCGACGGATTGGGGAGCGCGTCACCCGCGCCGGCTGTCACCCGTGCCGCCGCCGTGCTGGAAGCCCTGGCGGCATCCGCGACCGGACGCCTCACGCTCAGTGATCTGTCCCGGGAACTGGGAATCCCGAAGTCCTCCACCTCCAACCTCCTGCTCGCGCTCGAGGAGGCGAGGCTGATCAGCCGCCAGGGCGCGGAGTTCACCCTCGGCCGGAAGTTGGTTGAGCTCGGTGCTGCCTACCTCAGCCGCCTCGACGAGGTCCAGGAGTTCTACCGCTTCTGTGAACAGGCCCCGACGCTCTCGGGAGAGACGGTCCGGATCGCCATGCTGGACGGAACAAATGTCATCTACCTGGCCCGCTACGAAGGGCACCCGGCGGTGCGCCTGACGTCCAATATTGGCGACAAGATGCCCGTGTCCCTCTGTGCCGTGGGCAAGGCCCTGATCGCGCGGCTGCATGACCACGACGTCGACGAGATGTTTCCCGACGACGCCACTCTTCCGGTCCTGACGCCGAAGTCGCTGCGCACGGGTGCCGAGCTCAAGGCGCAGCTCACGCTCATCCGGGAGCAGGGGTATGCGTTCGAGGACGAGGAATCCACCACCGGAGTCGTGTGCCTGGCCGTCGCCGTCCCGACCCGGGGCGCACACGGGCCCAGCCTAGGCCTGTCGGTCACCGCGCTGAAGGCGACTTACTCGCAGGAGCAGGGCGCCCTGATGGTGAAGGAACTCCAGGACCTCGCCCGGTCCCTCGGCAATCCCATGGGCTAGGGGCCCGCGCCGCTGGGCGTTTCGGGACGCCCCGGAATAATCTGATTATTCATTGGCTAGCCGATCACTATGCTGTACTCTGTTCAGCATAGTGATCGACTCCTTGGGGTTGCTCACACCCACCAGACCAACGGGGGTCTGGAGTGTTCTTGAGGGAGTGCTTGTGACAACTAGTACTAATACACCGCTCGCTGAAGCGGACGGCGCCGTCGTCGATCCGGAACAGCTGCGACGGGCAACGCTTGCCAGCTCTGTGGGCTCCGCGCTGGAGTACTACGACTTCTACATCTACGGGCTGGCCTCCGCCCTGATCTTCGGCCCGCTGTTCTTCAAGCCGCTCGGCGAGGACGGGGCCCTGATTGCATCCTTCGCCACGTACGGTGTGGGCTTCGCGGCCCGACCCTTCGGCGGGATGGTCTTCGGCTACATCGGCGACCGGTTCGGCCGCAAGATGGTCCTGATCCTCACCATCGGCCTGATGGGGACCGCCAGCTTCGCCATCGGCCTGCTGCCGACGTACGAACAGGCCGGCATGCTCGGCGCCGTTCTTCTGGTGACGCTGCGCATCCTGCAGGGACTGGGTGCCGGCGCTGAACAGGCGGGCGCCACCACGCTCATTTCCGAAGTCGCGCCGCGCCGCCGTCGTGGCTTCTTCGCGTCGCTCCCGTTCGTCGGCATCCAGCTGGGGACCCTGCTCGGCGCCGGAACGTTCGCGCTCATTGCCATGGCAGACAAGGCCGTCCTGGAGGGCTGGCTGTGGCGGGTGCCCTTCCTGGCCAGCGTGCTCCTGGTTGTGGTGGCCATCTTCATTCGGCTCCGGCTGAAGGAAACGCCCGTCTTCCAGGAACTGGAAAAGCACAAGAGCGTGGTCAAGAACCCCATCGGCCAGCTGTGGAAGCACTCGAAGAAGAACGTGCTGATCGGCATCGGCCTGCGGATGGGCGAAAACGGCAATTCCTCGATCTACTCCGCGCTGCTCATCGCGTTCCTGGCGGCCAAGGACGGCGTTTTTCCCGGCGACAAGTTCATCGGTCCGGTCGGCCTGCTCATCGCCGCGGGCTTCGCGGCCGTCATGGTGATCACCTTCGGTGCGCTGTCCGACAGGTTCGGCCGGGTGCCCGTCTACCGCTACGGCGCGCTGTTCCAGGCGCTCATCGCGCTGCCGGCGTTCTACCTGGTGACGCTGGGCAATGTCACGCTGGTCTGGATTGTCATGGTGGTGGGCATCGCCCTCGGCGTTCAGTCCATGCTCGGCCCGCAGTGCCCGCTGCTGCCTGAACTCTTCGGCTCGCAGTACCGCTTCACCGGCGTGGCCATGAGCCGGGAGCTCTCCGCCGTCCTGGCCGGCGGCCTGGTCCCGCTGGTCGGCGCCGCGCTGCTGGCCGCCACGGACCATTCCTGGCTGGTGCTCGCCATCTACTCGCTGGTCCTGGCGCTGATCTCGTTTGTCACCACCTTCTTCACGCCCGAGACGGTGGGACGCGACCTTCTCCTGACGGAGGATGCGCGCTAGGCGGTATCCGGGCTGCAGACCCTCCGTCCGCGCCGCACAGGCCGTGGCCCCTTCCACCCAGGAAGGGGCCACGGCCGTTTCTGCGCCACGGAATACCCGCGTCGACGGGCAAAATACCCGGCGCGCCCGAATGCCGGCCTCGCAGGCACGGTCCCGCGTTGCTGGGCGGAACCTTCCTCGCCCAACGCTAAGGGCGGCCCAACCGTTTCCGGTGGGCCGCCCTGTGTGCGCTGCGGCGCTGGTGCAGTGCGAAAGGGTGGACTCAGTAGAAGTGCACCGTGTCCACCAGGTGGGGGAGTTCGCCACCGTCGAGGTAGGTCCGCAGGTTGCTGCAGAAGCGTTCGGTGATCAGCCGGTTTTCGGCGGCGCTGAGCGCCGAGGTGTGCGGGGACACCATCACCCTGGGGTGGTTCCACAGCGGGCTGTCCTGCGGCAGTGGCTCCACGGCGAAGACATCGAGGCAGGCATAGGAGACCTGGCCGTTGCCCAGAGCCTCCAGAAGCGCCTCTTCATCGACCACGGTGCCGCGGCCCACGTTGACGAAGACTGTTCCGGGCTTCATGGCGGCGAAGACGTCGCGGCTGAAAAGCTTCTCGGTGTACGGCGTGCCGGGCAGGGTATTGACGACGGCGTCTGCGGTGCCCAGCAGGCCGGCGAGTCCGTCGTTGTCCGTGACCGTCTCGATCCCGTCGATGGCCTCCACGGTCCGCTTGGTCCCGCTGACGCTCATGCCCAGGGCGCGGGCGATCCGTGCGGTCTCGAGCCCGATCTCGCCGAGCCCGGTGACCACCAGGCGGGAGCCGTTGACCAGGCGGGTGGGGGTGCGGAGCTCGGGCCAGAGCTTGGCCGCCTGGTCCTGGGCCAGCTCGGCGCTGCGCTTGAAGCCGTTGAGGATGCCCAGGGCGGCGAACTCGGCGAGCGGCAGGGCGTGCACCCCGGCCGAGGTGGTGACCCTGAACTTCTGCAGCGTCGCGGCGTCCAGCCCCGATGCCTTCACGGCACCGCCGGCGCCGGCCGCCATGGCATGGATCCACTCAAGCCGGGGATTGCTGCCGGCGATCCAGGCGAGGCCTGCCGGGCTTTCGTTGGGAAGCCCGTACAGGACCTGGGCCTTGTTGAGCATGTCCCAGTAGCGCTCTTCCTGCTCCGGCGTCCGGAGGAAGTCCGGGTCACCCGCATGGTCGGCGGGAAAGCGTTCCGGCGGCAAGAGCTCGGGGTCGTAAAGGACGGTCACGGACGGATCTACGGCGCGGATGCGGTCCACCAGCTCTGCTTCGAGCGGGACGGCGATCGCTACGGTGGTTTTGGTCGTCATAGTGTTCATCATACTGAATGGAGGCTAGGATGCTGAACAGAATTCCAAGATTAACCACGACGAAGTGAGGGCAACGCATGGAGATGGACCGCAGGGAGGCCGGGTTTGTCGGCCTCGGCCTGATGGGCGCGCCGATGGCCGCCAACCTCCTCGCGGCAGGATGGACCGTCACGGCCTGGAACCGTTCGCCGGCGGCGCTGGACGCCTTCGAGACCCTGGGCGGCTCGCGTGTGGCCAGGGTCGAAGCGCTTCGAGACCAGCCAGTCATTGTCTTCATGCTGCCGGATCTGTCCGACATTGAGGATGCGAGTGCCGCGCTCCTGGCCGGCTGGACCGCCAGCCCGCCCGCGCCCGGAACCGCCGTCGTGGTGATGAGCAGCGTGTCGCCGTCCGGCGTGCGGTACTTCGGGGCACGGGTCGCGGAGGCGAGCGGGGGCAACGCCGTCGTCGTCGATGCGCCGGTCAGCGGCGGCACCAAAGGCGCGGCGGACGGTACCCTCGCCATCATGGCGGGCGCCAGCTACAGCGACTTCCGCCGGCTCCTGCCGCTCTTTGGCGCGATGGGCAGCACCGTGCGGCGGCTGGGACCGCTGGGATCGGGGTCGCTCGCCAAGGCGTGCAACCAGCTGATCGTGGGAACCACGACGGCGGCGCTCGCCGAGGCCGCGGAGCTCGCCGAACGCTCCGGCATGGAGGTGCACGCCCTTTACGAGGTGCTCGCGGGCGGACTGGCGGGCAGCCGGGTCCTGGACATCGTGGGCCCACGGCTCGCCGCCAGGGACTACGAGCCCACCGGGCCCGCCAAGTTCATGCACAAGGACCTCTCCTTCGTGCTCGAGAGCGCCGCGGCCGCGGGTGCCGCAGTGCCGATGGCGGCCGCCGGCGCCGAGCTCTACGCTGCCCTGCTGCGCCAGGGGCTGGGGGACCGGGACCTCGCCGTCGTGCGGCAAACCATCGCCAATCTCAGCGACAACGCACGTGACAACGCCAGCGATAAGCCAACAGCCAACACAGCAGCAAAGACCGATGAGGATCAGTGAACCATGAGTGGACTTTTTGACCTGACCGGGCGTGTGGCCCTGGTGACCGGTTCGAGCCGGGGGATCGGCAACGCCCTGGCCCGGGCCCTGGCCGGCGCCGGCGCCACCGTGGTGCTCAACGGCATCAACCCCGAGCGGCTCAAGGCCGCCGAGGCCGCGATGGCCGCGGACTACGCGCCGGGCCGGGTGCACAGCTGCGCCTTCGACGTCACCAGCGACACCGGGGCCGCCCGGGGCATCGCCTGGGTGGAGGAGAACGTCGGCCCGCTGGACATCCTGGTCAACAACGCCGGCATCCAGCACAGGGTCCCGATGCTCGAGCTCGACGTGGCCGACTGGGAACGGGTCATCTCCACGGACCTGACCAGCGCGTTCCTGGTGGGGCGGGAAGCGGCCCGGCACATGATCCCTCGGGGCCGGGGCAAGATCATCAACATCTGCTCGGTCCAGACCGACCTCGCCCGGCCCACCATCGCGCCCTACATCGCGGCGAAGGGCGGCCTGCGGAACCTGACCCGGGCCATGACCGCGGAATGGGCCGCCTCGGGCCTGCAGATCAACGGGATCGCGCCGGGCTACATCCACACCGAGATGACCCAAAACCTCGTCGACGATGAGCAGTTCAACGCCTGGATCCTGGGCCGGACCCCCGCGCACCGCTGGGGGACCGTGCAGGACCTGGCCGGACCCGCTGTGTGGCTGGCCTCCGACGGGTCCGACTTCGTCAACGGCCAGACCATCTTCATCGACGGCGGAATGACGGTGGTGGTCTGATGGGCGGCGTGGCAGCACTTCCGGCCACGGCCGCGGCGGTGGTGGCCCACGCCGCGGGCGACCTGCGGATCGAGGACATCCCCGTGCCCGCGCCGGCGCCCGGTGAAGCCGTCATCGACGTGGCCTTCGGCGGCATCTGCGGCTCCGACCTGCACTACTGGCTGCACGGTGCCGCGGGCGAATCCGTCCTCAAGGCTCCCATGGTCCTGGGCCACGAGATCGTAGGGACTGTGATCCGCGCCGCCGCTGACGGCTCCGGGCCGGGGCCCGGCACGGCCGTCGCGGTGCATCCCGCCACGCCGGGCCCGGGCGGCGCCCGGTACCCGGCGGAGCGTCCGAATCTGTCGCCGGGCTGCACGTATCTGGGCAGCGCCGCACGCTTTCCCCACACCGACGGAGCGTTCAGCCGGTATGTGAACCTGCCGGCCCGGATGCTCCGGCCGCTGCCGGCGGGGCTGGACCTGCGGACCGCGGCACTGGCGGAACCGGCCAGCGTCGCCTGGCACGCCGTGTCGCGCGCCGGCGACGTGGCGGGAAAGACGGCGCTGGTGATCGGCAGCGGTCCCATCGGTGCCCTGGCCGTGGCCGTGCTCAAACGCGCCGGCGCCGGCCGGATCGTGGCCGTGGACATGCACGAGCTGCCGCTGGAGATAGCCCGTGCTGCGGGGGCCGACGCGGTCCTCAAGGGGGACGACGCCGGGGCGATCGCCGCGGTTGAGGCGGACGTCGTCATCGAGTCCTCGGGCAGCCACCGGGGCCTGGCCTCGGCGATCACGGGCGCGGTCCGTGGCGGCAGGGTGGTGATGGTGGGGCTGCTGCCTTCGGGCCCGCAGCCGGTCCTGATCTCCCTGGCCATTACGCGCGAGTTGGAGCTGGTGGGCTCCTTCCGCTTCAATGACGAAATCGATGAGGTCATAGCGGCGCTCGCCGACGGCTCCCTGCGGGTGGACCCCGTGGTGACCCACACCTTTGGCCTGGACCGCGGACTGGAAGCGTTCGAGGTCGCCAGGAACTCGGCTGTTTCGGGGAAGGTGCTGCTGGACTTCAGGCGGGCCCCTGCGTGAGGAGCGCCGCCGTCGGGCCCGGGACGGCCAGTGGCGGGTTAGTGGCGCTCGACCGGGACAAACACCCGCGGCTGGTTCTTCCAGCTCGGCTCCATCTCCGAGATGGTCTCGCGCATGATCCGGTTCGAGGCCTCGCGGGCGGCGGCGGCATCCCCGGCGGCGATGGCCTCGGCGACCTCCACGTGCCAGCGCAGCGCCGTCTCGCGCGGGTGGTCCGGCATCAGGCCGTGGATGGTGCGGCCGGTCAGCGTCTCGGTCACCTGGCCCACCATGTTGGCGAACATCTCGTTTCCCGAGCCGGTCAGCAGCAGGGAATGAAACAGGATGTCCAGCTCGAGGAACCGGGGCACGTCCCCGGCCTGCCCGGCGTCGCGCATGGCGTGCGAGATCTCCACGAGTTCGCGGCGGAGCTCCTCGGGGGCGTTGGCCGCGGCCAGCTCGGCGGCCACCGGCTCGACGGCGGTGCGGAGTTCGGCCAGGGAGCGCAGCTGGGCGCCGCGGCCTTCGCCGGCCAGCCGCCAGCGGATCACGAGCGGGTCGAAGGGGTTCCACCGGTTCGAGGGCAGCACCCGGATGCCGACGCGTTTGATGGTCTCCACCAGGCCCAGGGACTGGAGGACCCGGACCGCCTCCCGGACCACCGAGCGGGAGACCTTGAGTTCGTCCTCAAGGTGCTCGGCAAGCATGACGTGCCCGGCCGGAAGCTCGCCGGCCACGATCCGGGTCCCGAGGTGCTCAATGGCACGGTGGTGGAGGCTGGTTGACATAGTCGTAAGCATAATGCGGTGGGCCCGGTCCGGGCCGACCGGAGGGGCGGACGCCGGTGATCATAGACTGTTTATGACGCGCAGCATTCCGCTCCGTGGGCGCGGCTTTCCCGCGGCCCGCGGAAATACATATGGTTTAAGGACAGCCACAATCCTCAAGAGTGGGTTCCGCCCTCCGCGGCGCAACCTGCCGAGTCCTAGATGAACGTCTGAGACGAATCGCCGTACACGTGGTCTACAGAAATCATCGTGTACAAAAATGAATTGGAGTTTTTGATGTCAGCACACATCGGTGTTACCGGCCTCGCGGTGATGGGGGCCAACCTCGCACGCAACCTGGCCCGGAACGGCTTCACCGTTGCCCTGCACAACCGGTCCGTGGAAAAGACAGACACCCTGCTAGCCAAGTATGGCGATGAGGGCGACTTCGTCCGCACCGAGACCCTCCAGGAACTCGTTGATTCGCTGGAGAAGCCGCGCCGCGTGCTGATCATGGTCAAGGCCGGCAAGCCGGTCGACTCCGTGATCGAGCAGCTCGAGCCGCTGCTGGAAGCGGGCGACATCATCATCGACGCCGGCAACTCGCACTACGAGGACACCCGCCGCCGCGAGGCTGCGCTGGCCAAGAAGGACCTGCACTTCGTCGGCATCGGTGTCTCCGGTGGCGAGGAGGGTGCCCTCAACGGCCCCTCAATCATGCCGGGCGGTTCCAAGGAGTCCTACGACGCCTTGGGCCCGCTGCTGGAAAAGATCGCCGCGCACGTCGACGGCCAGCCCTGCTGCGCCTGGATCGGCACCGACGGCGCCGGCCACTTCGTCAAGATGGTCCACAACGGCATCGAATACGCCGACATGCAGGTCATCGGCGAGGCCTTCGACCTCCTGCGCTCCGGCGCCGGGATCGAACCGGCCGAGCAGGCCAAGATCTTCGAAGAGTGGAACAAGGGCGACCTCGCCTCCTTCCTGATCGAAATCTCCGCCGAGGTCCTCGGCCACGTCGATGCGAAGACCGGCAAGCCGTTCGTCGACGTCGTGGTGGATGCCGCCGGCCAGAAGGGCACCGGCCGCTGGACGGTCATCTCCGCCCTTGAGCTCGGCTCCCCGACGTCGGGCATCGCCGAGTCCGTCTTCGCCCGTGCCCTGTCCTCCCAGGCCGAGCAGCGCGTGCTGGCACAGGAGCTGCTGGCCGGCGGCGAGGCCGCCGTCGAGGTCCCCGAGAGCTTTGTCGAGGACGTCCGTCAGGCGCTCTACGCCTCCAAGCTGGTCTCCTATGCCCAGGGACTGGACATGCTCACCTCCGCGGCCAAGGAATACGGCTGGGACCTGAAGCTGGATGAAATCGCCTCGCTGTGGCGCGGCGGCTGCATCATCCGTGCGGAACTGCTCAAGGAGATCACCAAGGCCTACGCCGCTGCGGAGAAGCCGGCCAACCTGCTCTTCGCCCCGGCGTTCACCAAGGCGATCGCCGAAGTCCTCCCGGCCTGGCGCCGGGTGGTGTCCACCGCGGTGCAGCTCGGCATCCCGGTGCCGGTGTTCTCCTCCTCGCTGGCCTACTACGACGGCCTGCGCCGCAAGCGCCTGCCGGCTGCCGTCATCCAGGGCCAGCGTGACCTCTTCGGGGCGCACACCTACGGCCGCGTCGATGCCGAGGGCACGTTCCACACCCTCTGGGGCGAGGACAAGTCCGAGATCGAGGCAGTCGACACCCACTGACCCAGCCCGTTCCGACGCGACGGCCGGTACTTCCAGATACGCTGGGAGGCGCCGGCCGTCCGTGTTTCCGCACCGCTCCGACCCCAGGAGTTCAGCGCCCAAGGAGTTCAACTCATGCCCCAGCCCGTAGCGTTTGTCACCGGTGCCTCCACCGGCATCGGCTTCGAAACCGCGAAAAAGCTTGCCTCGGCCGGCTTCACCGTCTATGCCGGGGCCCGCCGGGTGGAGCTGATGGAGCCGCTGAAGGCATCCGGGGTAAAGGTGGTGGCACTGGACGTGACCGATGAGGCCTCGATGAGCGCTGCCGTCGGGGACGTGCTGGCCGCGCACGGCCGGATCGACGTCCTGGTCAACAACGCCGGCTACGGGACGTACGGTTCGCTCGAGGAGGTCGAACTGGCTGAGGGCCGGCGGCAGTTCGACGTGAACGTCTTCGGCCTGGCGCGCATGACGCAGCTCGTGATCCCCGCCATGCGGGCCGCCCGTGCGGGCAGGATCATTAACATCTCATCGATCGGCGGCAAGATGTACGAGCCGCTGGGCGCCTGGTACCACGCGACCAAGTTCGCCGTGGAGGGCCTGAGCGATTCGCTGCGGCTCGAGCTCAAACCGCACGGTATTTATGTGGCCGTCATCGAGCCGGCCGGGACGCAGTCCGAGTGGGGCGCCATTGCGGCGCAGGGGCTGCTGGCCAGCTCCGGAAACGGCCCATATGCGGCCCAGGCCAAGGTGGTGGCGGCGGCGCTGGGCACCACGGACAACCCCGCAACGTCGTCGCGGCCCGAGCTCGCGGCCGAGGCGATCCTGCATGCAGCGACCGCCCGGCGGCCCAGGACCCGCTACCCGGTGGGTGCCAGCGCCCGCGGGATCCTGCTGCTGCGCCACCTGCTGCCGGACCGGGCGTTCGACGCCGTCCTGTGGAACATCTACAAGCGGTTCCCGGGTAGGGCTGCCTAGATACCGGTTCAGCCGGGAGTCGGTCGGGAGCCGGTCCAGAGCCCGGTCTAGATCCGGTATTCGATCAGGTACTCGGCCGGGTCGACGGCGGGCTTGGTCTCGCGCTGCGCGTCGCGGTGCCGCCAGGTGGCCGGCACGCCGGTGACGATTGATTCGGCCGGAGCGTCTTTGACCACCACGGCGTTGGCGCCGACGGCGCTGTCCCGGCCGATGGTGATGGGGCCCAGGATCTTGGCGCCCGCGCCGATCACCACACGGTCCTCGATGGTGGGGTGGCGTTTGATCTTGGCGAGCGAGCGGCCGCCGAGGGTCACGCCGTGGTAGATCATGACGTCCTCGCCGATCTCGGCCGTCTCGCCGATGACCACACCCATGCCGTGGTCGATGAAGAAGCGCCGGCCGATCGTCGCGCCGGGGTGGATCTCGATGCCGGTCAGGAACCGGGCGAGCTGGGAGATCAGCCGCGCCGGGAACCGCAGCGCCGGGTTTTGCCACAGCCGGTGCGTCAGGCGGTGGAACCAGATCGCGTGCAGGCCGGAATAGGCGAAGAAGTTCTCAAAAGAACCTCGAGCCGCCGGGTCGTGGGACCGGGCGGCGTCGAGGTCTTCCTTCAGTCTTGCGAAGAAGCTCACAAAGACCTTTCTGGGCAATCGTGGGTCAGCGGACTTAGCCGCGGATGTCGTCGTACAGCACGGTGGAGATGTAGCGCTCACCAAAGTCGCAAACCACAGCAACAATGAGTTTACCGGCGTTCTCCGGACGCTTGGCGAGCTCCAGGGCCGCCCAGACGATGGCGCCGGAGGAGATGCCGCCCAGGATGCCTTCCTTGATGCCGAGTTCGCGCGCCACCCGGACGGAATCTTCCAGCGTGGCGTCGATGACCTCGTCATAGACGTTGGTGTCCAGGATGTCGGGGACGAAGTTCGCGCCGAGGCCCTGGATCTTGTGCGGGCCCGGGGCGCCGCCGTTGAGGATGGGGGAGTCCTTCGGCTCGACGGCCACGATCTGGACCTCCGGCTTGCGTTCCTTCAGGACCTGTCCGACGCCGGTGACGGTGCCGCCGGTGCCGACGCCGGCGACGAAGATGTCCACCTTGCCGTTGGTGTCGGCCCAGACTTCCTCGGCCGTCGTGCGGCGGTGGATCTCCGGGTTGGCCTCATTGGCGAACTGCTGGGCCCAGATGGAGTTCTCCGTGTTGGCCACGATCTCCTGGGCTTTCTCCACGGCGCCGCGCATGCCCTCGGAACCGGGGGTCAGGACAATCTCGGCGCCGTACGCGCGCAGCATGACCCGGCGCTCGGTGGACATGGTTTCCGGCATGGTCAGGATGACCTTGTAGCCGCGGGCCGCGCCCACCATGGCCAGCGCGATTCCGGTGTTGCCGGACGTGCCTTCGACGATGGTGCCGCCGGGCTTGAGTGCACCGGACTTCTCGGCAGCGTCAACGATCGCGACGCCGATCCGGTCCTTGACGCTGTTGGCCGGGTTGTAGAACTCCAGCTTGACGGCCACGGTGGCGTCAAGGCCTTCGGTCAGCCGGTTCAGACGGACCAGCGGAGTTCCGCCTACCAGCTGGGTTACATCGTCATAGATCGGTGCCATGTATGTATGCCTGTCTTTGAAGAGGGTTGACTGAGGTCAGCCTAACGAGCGCCTACAGGCCCTAGCTAAGCATTAAGCCATGCAGAGTAATATTTCCTCGCCTTGGCCAGCTTGGGGTTAATGATGACCTGGCAGTAGCCCTGCTCCGGGTATTTGGCGAAGTAGTCCTGGTGGATTTCCTCGGCCACATGGAACTGGGGCAGCCGGCTGACCTCGGTGACGATCGGGTGCCGCCACAGGGCCTGGTTCCGCTCGATCGCCTCCTCGAACAGGATCTTTTCCTCGGTGGTCTCGTAGAACATCGAGGAACGGTACTGGGTTCCGACGTCGTAGCCCTGCCGGTTCAGCGTGGTGGGGTCGTGGAGGGCGAAGAACATGTCCAGGATGACCTCGGCGGGAATGACGTCCTCGTCGAACGTCACTGCCACCACCTCGGCGTGGCCTGTGGTCCCGGAACACACAGAGTAGTAGTCGGGGCTGCGGTCATGGCCTCCGGTGTAGCCCGACACGACCGAGCTGACGCCCTTGGTTTTCTGGTAGACGGCGTCGAGGCACCAGAAGCAGCCTCCGCCGAGGACAAAAGTTCTCATGATCTCTTCAATGGTTCGAGGGCTCCGATGATTCCCCACCCACCTTACGAGAGTGTTACGAGTGACCGGGCCGCCCGCGGATAGGGTAAAAATGGGGGTATGGAACCTGTGAACACCGATGTTTCAGCGGAATCCGACCGCCCTGCTGCCGCCGTCGACGCCGGTGCCGGCCCCGGGGAGGACACCGGCGCCGCGACGCTGGGCCTGATCCAGCTGGCGGTGGAGGAGCTCTGGCCCGAATCCCTGGCCGAGGACTGGGACGAGGTGGGTCTGGTGGCCGGCCACCCGAACGCCGAGGTGCGCCGGGTCATGTTCGCGGTCGATCCGACAATTGACGTGATCGAGGAAGCGATCGACTTCGGTGCCGAGCTGCTCATCACGCACCATCCGCTGCTGCTCAAGGGCGTGACGTCCGTGGCCGCGAATACGGCCAAGGGCAAGGCCGTGCACCGCCTCATCGAGTCCGGGACCGCGCTGCTGACCGTGCACACCAACGGTGACTCCGCCGTCGGGGGCGTTTCCGACGTCCTGGCCGAAGCGCTGGGCCTGCAGAACGTGGCCCCGCTGACGCCGGCCGCGAACGGGCTCCCCGAGGAGGGCATCGGCCGCGTCGGTGACCTCGACGAGGTCCTGACGCTGGGTGATTTCGCGGCCCGCGTGTACGGCATCCTGCCCTCGGTGGCCGGCGGCGTGCGTGTCTCGGGGGACCGGGACGGGCTGATCCGGCGGGTGGCTGTCTGCGGCGGCGCCGGCGATTCCCTCTTCGGCGAGGTGCGGGCGAGCAACGCGGACGTCTACGTCACGGCGGACCTGCGGCACCACCCGGCATCGGAAGCCCGGGAGGCGGCGGTCAACGACCGGCCGTACCTGATCGACGTTTCCCACTTCGCCAGCGAATGGCTGTGGCTGCCTGCGGCCGCCGAAGCGCTGGGCAATGTGCTCACCGACCAGGGCCACGACGTCGAGATCCGGGTCAGCACAACCAACAGCGACCCGTGGGACTTCATTCTGACTCCGGGCTAAGCCTGGCGTGCGAGGGGCCCCGGGTGAGCGTAGCGAGGCCGGGGAGTACGCTAGGCGCTAGAGTCTAAGGAGCGCCGGGACGGTGCCCGGCTTCGGCCGGATTGGATTTAGCGGAGGTAAATAGTGGCCAAGGCAGCACCGGCGGAACAGTTGAAGTTGCTCGAATTGCAGGGACTCGATGCCAAGCTCAAGTCCTTGTCCAACCGCCGGCGAAGCCTTGAAAGCGATTCCCGCATCACGGACCTGGAAGCCGCCCTCAGCGTGGCCAACGGTGAGCTCGGTGCCGCGAAGGTGGCCGTCCACGATGCTGAACTGGAGCTCAAACGCTCAGAGGCCGACGTCGAGCAGGTCGCCTCCCGGATCGAACGCGACGAGGCCAGGCTCAACAGCGGCACGGGGCTGTCCAAGGACCTCGTCGCCCTGCAGCGGGACCTCGTCTCCCTGAACAAGCGCCGCTCGGACCTCGAGGACGTGGAGCTCGAAGTCCTCGAACGGCTCGACTCGCTCCGCGCCCGCCAGGCGGCCCAGCAGCAGATTGTGAACGACATCCAGGGCTCCTTCGGCTCCATCCGTGCCGAGCTGGACGAGCAGCTGGCCGAGATCGCCGCCGAAGCCACGGTGGTGCGCGGGCAGCGTGCCGAGTTCGCCGCCGGACTCGACGCCGGAATGCTCGCCGTCTACGAGAAGACCCTGGCCAAGCGTGGCGTCGGCGCTGCCCGGCTCTTCCACGGCACCTCGGAAGGCTCCGGCATGCACCTGAGCCCGGGCGACCTGGCCGAGATCAAGGCCGCGGCCGAGGACGACATCGTGTTCTGCCCGGACTCCGGCTGCATCCTGGTGCGCTCGTCCGAGTGGGCCTAAGCACCCGCCTGCACGTCAGTTCGGCAGGATGATGTTCAGGGTGTGCGGCTTCCGGGCAGTGCCCTCAACCAGTTCGGCAACCCACTTCTCCGCCGCCGCCTTCTGCAGCTGTGCGGGGGTTTGGGGCGCCTTGCCCCGGCGGCTGAGCAAATGCCGCGCCAGTTCGCCCCGTGTGTGCTTGGCAAAGTGGCTGACCACCTTGCGCACGCCGGCGGTCTCGGTGAAGACGTTCACGGCCACCGTCTGTTCCGGCGGGGGAGTCCAGGCCGCGGCGTAGGTGCTGGACCGGCAATCCACTAACAGCTCACCCGTAGTGGCCGCCGCCAGGGCGTCGTTCAGTTGCGGCTTCCAGAATGAGGCGAGCCGTCCGACGTCGGGCAGCGAAGTCCCCATCGACAGCCGGTAGGCGGGCACACGGTCGGCGAAGCGGATGGCGCCCCACAGGGCGGAGACCACCAGCACCGATTCGTCGGCCTTCCTCCGCTGCGCCGGGGTCAGCGAGTTGTAGCCGAGGGCGTCAAAGAGCACCCCGGAATACACCTGGTGGGCCGGGGCGGCAGGTTCCGCGTGCAGCCGCGTATTGCGTTCGACGTCGGCGCTCAGGGAAGCGCCGACGCCCAGCAGCGCCAGCGCGTCCTCGTGGGCGCTGACGGTGCCGAGCGCCTCCAGGACCTTGGCGCGGCAGCTGTTGAGGGCGGGAAAGCTCAAGGCGCCCCAGTCGGCGGCGTCCCCGCGCACAGCGGGAGTCTTGCCCTCGGAGGGCGGCAACAGAATTAGCACCGTACGATCCTACCGGCGGCGCGTGCCGTGGGTTCCGCGATAATTAGGTCTGGCGGTCGGGGCTACGCGGCCTTGATCGGTGGTGCCGGCGTCGTTGTCGGTGCCTCTGGCGTCGCCGTCGCCGTCATCGCCGTCTTGGCCACATGGTCCTCGCGTGCCAGGAAAGCGGCCAGTTCGGCGATGGTGCTCATCAGGGGCGCCGGGAAGACGACGGTTGAGTTCTTGTCCACCCCGATCTCCACAAGGGACTGAAGATTCCGCAACTGCAGGGCGACCGGGTGGGCCATCATCGTGTCAGATGCCGCGCCGAGCGCCACGGCGGCGATCGCCTCTCCTTCGGCCGAAATGATCTTGGCCCGCTTCTCCCTCTCGGCCTCCGCCTGCCGGGCCATCGCCCGCTTCATGCTCTCCGGGAGCTGGATGTCCTTGAGCTCGACGAGCGTCACTTCGACACCCCATTCCAGGGTCATCGCGTCCAGGATTATCCGAATGTCGCTGTTGATGCGCTCAGTCTCCGACAGCGTCTGGTCCAGGCTGTGGCGGCCGACCACTTTCCGCAGGGTGGTCTGGGCGATCTGGTTGATGGCCGCGGCCACGTCTTCGATCGCCACGACGGACTTCACGGAGTCGATCACCCGGTAGTACGCCACTGCCGAGATATCGACGCTGACGTTGTCCTGGGTGATGATGCCCTGTGACTGGATCGGCATTGTCACGATCCGCAGGCTCACAAGCTGAAGCCGGTCCACCACCGGGATGATGAACCGCAGGCCGGGCATCCGTACCGCGACCACCCGGCCCAGGCGGAACAGGACGCCCTGTTCGTACTGGCGCACAATCTTGATCGACATCTTGGCGAGAATAGCCACCAGGACGATGGCCAACAGCCAGATGATGATGGCGGTCCAGTTCATCGGAATCACTCTTCCTTGACTAGCAGAAACCCTGCTTAAATTCTCCCACCGGCAGCCCCGAAAGGCCGCGGTGCGGCTGTGCCGGCCGGGAGAACGTAGAATGGACGGCGGATGGGTTGACCAGGCGGCCGCGCGTCACGCAAGTGGCTCGAGGAACGTCCGGGCTCCGCAGAGCAGGGTGGTGGGTAACGCCCACTCGGGGTAACCCGCAGGCCAGTGCCACAGAGAACAGACCGCCTGCATGCGGCGTGTGCGTGCACAGGCCACAGGGCAGGTAAGGGTGAAACGGTGGTGTAAGAGACCACCAGCTTCCCGGGTGACCGGGAAGGCTAGGTAAACCCCACCCGGAGCAAGGCCAGACAGGACACGTTTGAGGGCTGCTCGCCCGAGTGTTCGGGTAGGCCGCTGGAGGGCGTCGGCAACGGCGTCCGTAGATGGATGGCCGCTACTCTCGCGCCGGCAACAGCGCGGGAACACAGAACCCGGCGTATCGGTCAACCCATCCACCCACTTGGCCCCGTCCGTTCCGCCGTGTGCCGCCTACCGGCGGCTGTGCACGCCAGCCCCGGATGCTTGACATCATGGCCGCGGAACTAACACACTTCAATCAACGCTTCAAGGAGCGGTAGCTTCGGCGATGGTTGAGGAGTCATAGTGCCGGACGATGCTGAGTACGACTATGTGATCGCCGGGGGTGGTACCGGCGGCAGCGTTCTGGCTGGCAGATTGAGTGAAGACCCCTCAGTCCGTGTGCTTCTGCTCGAGGCGGGCAGGTCCGACCGCCATCCCTTCATCCATATGCCCGCGGGCTTCCCGAGATTGAAGGGAGGACCGTACCAGTGGGCGTATAGCAGTGTTCCGCAAAAGCACAGCAACGGCCGGAGCATCCCACTCCCTCAAGGCCGCGGGCTTGGCGGCGGCGGGTCCATCAACTCCCAGGTCTTCACCCGGGGCGTGGCTGGGGACTACGACGGGTGGGCCGGGGACTATGGATGTGAGGGCTGGTCCGCTGCCGAGGTGTCCAAGTATTTCATTCGCTCGGAGTCAAACACCAGGCTCTCAGGACCCCACCATGGAACCACAGGGCCGCTCGGCGTCTCTGACCTCCGGCGTCCGCACACGCTCTCGGCGGCATTCGTTCAGGCGGGCCAGGAGTTCGGGCTGCCCTACAACAGCGATTTTAATGGGGCGAAGCAGCTCGGCGTTGGCTTCTACCAGACCACCACCAGGAATGGGCGCCGGTGCAGCGCAGCCGTCGCCTATCTGAAACCCGCGCGCAGGCGGCCCAATCTCACTGTCCGCGTCAACGTGACCGTCTCCAAGGTGGTCATCAAGAATGGCCGCGCCGTCGGCATCCAGGCGATTGAAGGCGGAGTCGCGCGAACCTACGGTGCCCGGCGCGAGGTGCTGATCACCAGCGGCGCGTTTGGCTCGCCCAAGTTGCTGCAGCTTTCAGGCATCGGCGACCCGGCAGACCTTGCTGCCGCCGGCATCGACGTGGTCCACGCCCTGCCCGGGGTAGGGAAGAACCTGCAGGACCACCTCGACCTGGACATCATCTACGAACTCACCGATGACCACAGTCTGGACCGGTTCAATCGGGTGCGCCCGGCGACAGTATTGGCGGGCCTCGAGTATCTGGCCTTCCGCTCGGGACCGTTCGCGTCCAACCTCGTCGAGGCCGGTGGCTTCAGCTACGCCAACACGGATGAGAAGACCCCGGACCTGCAGTTCCACTTCCTGCCCGCGGCGAGGTCGGAGCCGGGCATTGCGTCGCTGCGGCCCGGATTCGGGGCGACGCTCAACTCGTACTTCCTGCGCCCCCGCAGCCGGGGGACAGTTCGCGTCGCGTCCTCAGATCCCACAATGACACCGCTCATCGATCCGAATTTCCTGGCGGATGAGTACGATCTGGAGATGACGATCGCCGGGGTGCAGCAGAGCCGGCAGATCATGGAGCAGTCATCGATGGCGGCGTTCATCCAGAAGGAGCACATCGGCGACGGCTCCCGGGTGGCAACCCGCGACGAGTACGTGAATTTCGTGCGCTCCTACGGGCGGACCTCGTACCACCCGGTCGGCACTTGCGCCATGGGTACCACCGACGATTCCGTTGTCTCCCCGCGGCTCAAGGTCCACGGGCTGGAGGGATTGCGGGTCGTTGACTCCTCGATCATGCCCCGGCTGGTCAGTGCCAACACCCAGGCACCCACCATCATGATCGCGGAAAAGGCCGTCGACATGATCCTTGAGGACGCGGCGGGGCTGACGCCCGGCGCGGATGGTTTTGCCGACTTCGACGTGGCCCCGGACAGTGTGTGAGTCAATTCACGCGCAACAGGCACCCGACCCTGCCTGGCCGCCCGTAGAATTGATGGTGAACGTAGAAGTTCTGCCGCCGGGTCTGCGTTCGCAGCCGGCGGTTTTTCTTTGCGCTCGATGAGGCGCCCGGGGTGGACCGAATCCCCGCCGGTGCCCGGTACCGGACACCCTCCGGCGGCCGACTTCCCCCTACGAGGACGTAGGGGGTGGATTCTAGGAAGGTAGTTCTGTGAGCCAGACGTCAGATTCTTGTCTTGATACGTGGATGGGCCGTGAGGCACTCGCCGAGGCGATGATCCCCGTGATCGGCCGGCTGTACCGCGAGAACAACGTGGTGACCTCCATCCACGGACGCAGCCTGATCAACAAGTCCACCATGAATATCCTCAAGGCCCACCGCTTCGCCCGCCGGATGAGCAAGGAAGAACTGCGCCTTGAGGAGACGGCCCCGCTGCTGGAGGCCCTGACCAAGCTGGACCTCGGCGCCGCGGCGATCGACATTGCCCGCCTCACCGAGAAATACCGCGCCGAGGGCGACGGCGCCAGCCTGGATGAGTTCCTCCGCGCCGAACTCGCCGAGGTTGTCGGCAAGCGCGGCGGCGACGACCGCACCAGCACCGATGTCGTCCTCTATGGCTTCGGCCGCATCGGCCGGCTCCTGGCCCGGCTCCTGATCGAAAAGGCAGGCGGCGGCCACGGCCTGCGCCTGCGTGCCATCGTGGTCCGCCGCGGTTCAGACAACGACCTTGCCAAGCGCGCGAGCCTGCTGCGCCGCGACTCCGTCCACGGCTCCTTCGAAGGCACCATCAAGGTTGACCTCGAAAACGACACCATCACGGCCAACGGCGTCCAGATCCAGGTCATCTACTCGGACAACCCCTCCACAGTGGACTACACCGCCTACGGCATCCAGGACGCGCTCGTCGTGGACAACACGGGCCGCTGGCGCGACGCCGAGGGCCTGTCCCAGCACCTGTTGAGCAACGGTGTTGCCCGCGTTCTCCTCACCGCACCGGGCAAGGGCGAGTTGAAGAACATCGTGCACGGCATCAACCACGGCACCATCGACGACTCGGACACGATCGTCTCGGCGGCGTCCTGCACCACGAACGCCATCACCCCTGTGCTGAAGGCGATCAACGACCGCTACGGCGTGGTGCACGGCCACGTGGAGACGGTCCACTCCTTCACGAACGACCAGAACCTGATCGACAACTTCCACAAGGGCGACCGCCGTGGACGCTCTGCCGCGCTGAACATGGTGATCACCGAGACCGGTGCCGCCAAGGCCGTGGCCAAGGCCCTGCCGGAACTGCTCGGCAAGCTCACGGGCAGCTCCATCCGCGTCCCCACCCCGGACGTCTCGCTGGCCATCCTGAACCTGAACCTGGAGAACGGCACCACCAAGGACGAGGTCAACGACTACCTGCGGGAAATGTCGCTGCACTCCGAGCTGCGCAAGCAGATCGATTACATCGATTCGCCCGAGGTTGTCTCCACGGACTTCGTCGGCTCACGCCGGGCAGGCATCGTCGACGGCCTGGCCACCATCTCCAACGAGAAGAACCTCGTCCTGTACGTCTGGTACGACAACGAGTTCGGCTACAGCTGCCAGGTGGTCCGCGTCATGGAAGAAATGGCCGGGGTCAACCCGCCGTCCTTCCCCGCCAAGGACGCTGCGTCCATCCTCGAGGCCGCAGGGCTGCCCGTCGAGGTCTAGTCAGGGCGAATGTCCCTGACCGGGACATGTTCCTCCTTTCCCGGCCGATGCACTGGAATCGGCCGGGAAAGGGAACCACAATGGAGCCATGGAACCGAACCCGGCTGTTGAACACGAGACCACCCTGGAACACGCGCTGGACGTCGCGCGGAGCAACGCGAAAGAAGCGAAGCGGCTGCTGGACGACGCCCTCGTCAAACGCCAGTCCGGTGAGGTCAACGACGACCGGGTGACCCAGCTCCAGGGCCTGCTGGATCTGGCCAACGAAGACCTGAAACGGGTCACACGGGAGCAATAGGCCCCCGCGTTCCGCCACCGGTCCCCAACACTGTGGACAACCGCCCGAGTGGCTTGGCGTCCACATAGGCTCAGGGCGTGCAGCCAAAACGCCGCGAGCGGCCGCCCACATGACCGTCACCTGGATGGATTTCCGCCGCGCCCGCCGCCACTCCCGCCAGGCCTGGATTCTCCTGGCCGCGGCCTGCCTGGCCGTCCTGGGCGGTCTGGTCTGGTTCTTCACGGCTGGCCAGTTTGCCGCCGCGGAGCCGCAAATCGCCGGCCCCCGCGAGGCCCCCGTCATTGCCCGAGGGTGGATGAACGCGGTGGACGCCGTCCGGGCCGTGCCGCAGGGAAGCGCTGCCGGCGTGCTCGACACCCTCGCGGTCAAGGGACGGTCGGCGAAGAACAACTATGACCGGGGCGCCTTCGGCCAGGCGTGGCTCGACGTCGACCGCAACGGCTGCGATACGCGCAACGACATCCTCCGCCGCGACCTGGCGGGCGCCGAATTCGTCAGTGGCTCCCGCTGCCAGGTGGCCGGCGGCACGTTCCAGGAACCGTACACCGGCCGCATGATCGTGTTCCGACGCGGCGCCGAAACCAGTGCTGCGGTGCAGATCGACCACGTCGTGGCGCTGGGGGACGCGTGGCAAAAGGGCGCCCAGCAGCTCACCGCGCTGCAGCGTGAACACCTGGCCAACGATCCGCTCAACCTGATCGCCGTCGACGGTCCCGCCAACCAGGACAAAAGTGCCTCCGACGCCGCCACCTGGCTGCCGCCAAACAAGGCTTTCCGCTGCCACTACGTCGCCCGCCAAATTTCGGTTAAGGCGGCCTACCGGCTGTGGGTCACTGCGGCAGAAAAGGAGGCGATGAAACGGATCCTGGCCTCGTGCCCAGGGCAACAGACGATCGTGCCGCGCTGACGAGCCCGTCCCGGCGTCCGGGCTGGAGGACCCTTGCAGCCGTTCTGATGCACGGCGAGAATGGGCGCGGCGGGACAAACCGCGCGCCCCAAATGCTGGAACGGAAACCATGGCACATCGCACGGACAAATCAGGCAAGGGGCACGCCGGCCACAAGAAGGGCTCCGCACGGCGGCCGGCCCGGCTCGATGCCGGAATCTACGAGGCCGAACTTCTGCGGCTCCAGGCGGAACTGGTTGCCCTCCAGGAGTGGGTCCGGAGCACCGGGGCGCGGGTCCTCATCATCTTCGAGGGGCGGGATGCAGCCGGCAAGGGGAGTGCGATCAAGCGGGTCACCGAGTACCTGAATCCGCGGTTTGCCCGGATAGTCGCATTGCCGGCGCCGACTGAGCGCGAACGCGGTGAATGGTACTTCCAGCGCTATGTGGCGCATCTGCCGGCCGCCGGGGAAATCGTCCTGATGGACCGCTCCTGGTACAACCGCGCCGGCGTCGAACACGTGATGGGCTTTTGCACCCCGGCGGAGCACAAACGCTTCATGGCCCAGTGCCCGGTTTTTGAACGGCTCCTCATCCAGGACGGCATCCTGTTCTTCAAGTACTGGTTCTCGATCAGCCATGGGGAACAGGAGCGGCGGTTCAAATCCCGGATGGATGATCCGATGCGGCAATGGAAGCTCTCGCCGATGGACCGGGAGGCAATCCTGCGCTGGGAAGACTACTCAAGGGCCAAAGACGACATGTTCGTGCAGACAGACACCGCGGAATCTCCCTGGTACGTCGTGGAAGCCGAAGACAAACGCCGGGCAAGGATCAACCTCATCGCCCACCTGCTCTCCAGCATCGACTACACCGAAGTACGGACAGAACAGGTGACCTTGCCGGAGCGGCCGAAGGCCATCAACTACACGCGCCCGCCGCGGGAACTGTTCCGCTACGTCCCGGACTTCGCGGCGAGCCTCGAAAAGCCGGCCAAGGACTGAGCAGGATCGATTGGCTCAGTAGACTGCAGCATGGACATTGTGAAATACGTGACACCGTTCCTTGGCGCCTGGCAGGGACAAAACCGCTTGCGGCTCATGCCCACGGACGACTACAAGGCTTCGGCGGCCACCGCCACGGTGACGGTGACCGCCGCACACTTCGCGAGTGTCGCCTACACCTGGTCAGACGGTGAGAGCCCGCAGGAAGGCCTCCTGATCCTGGCCGGCGGCGCGTCCGGCGCGGATCCCGCCACCGCTGTGTGGCTGGACTCCTGGCACACGGGCAAGGCGCTGATGCAGTTCTCCGGCACTGTGGGCGGCGACGGTGTCCTCCGGCTCAACGGCTCCTATGCGGCGCCGACCGGCCCGGACTGGGGCTGGCAGATCCACCTGCACCCGGCGGACGGCTCGGGCGGACGCATCACCATGCACAACCTGGTCCCGGGCGAGGACCCCTATCAGGTGGTGGAGCTGGTACTCGACCGGTAGGGTACCGGCATGGACATCATCCTCGTACCCGGATTCTGGTTGGACGCCTCGTCGTGGGCGGACGTCACCCCGCCGCTGACCGCGGCCGGGCACAAGGTCCATCCGTTGACCCTGCCGGGCCTGGAGTCGGCGGATGCGCCGCGCGCCGGGATCGGCCTGCGCACCCACATCGACGCCGTCGTGGAGAAGATCGATTCCTTCGACGCGCCGGTGGTCCTGGTGGGCCACTCCGGCGGCGGGGCCATCATCCACGGCGCCGTCGACGCCCGCCCGGACCGGGTGGCCCGGGCTGTCTACGTGGACAGCGGACCGCTGGGGGAGGGTGGGGTCATCAATGACGAACTCCCGGCCGACGGCGACGAGGTGCCGCTGCCGCCGTGGGAGCTCTTCGAGGACCAGGACCTCACCGACCTGACCGACGAGCTGCGCGCCATGTTCCGTGCCCGTGCCATCCCGCAGCCCCGCGGCGTGGCCCAGGACCGGCAGCAGCTCTCGGATGAACGCCGCTTCGAGGTTCCGGTCACCATCATCGCCTGCGAATTCCCGTCCTCGATGCTGACGGAAATGGTTGCCGGCGGCCACCCGTTCGTGGCGGAGCTCGGACGGATCCGCCAGGTCGACTATGTGGACCTGCCTACCGGACACTGGCCGCAGTTCACCAGGCCGGCCGAGCTCGGCGCCGCGATCCTGGCCGCCGTCGACCGCACCTAAAGGAACCGGCTGGCCGGGTCACTGCTGAACTGGGGAAATCCCGCCGAAATTCCCCACCTTTGGGACCCGCCGCCGGCGCGTCCCGCCAAACCGCCGGCGATTTCCTGCGCATCGGCGTCAAACGTGGGGGAAATCCGCGTGCAGCAGCGCCCAGCCGCGGCCGTCAGTGGCCGAACGGGTCCGGGTCCACTCCCGGCATCCAGGTCAGGCCGGGAACGCCCCAGCCGCTGCGCTTGGCCTGCTTCATGGCCCGGCGGGCATAGCGGTCAATGAGCCGGTTGACGTAGAGCTTGCCATCGAGGTGGTCGTACTCGTGCTGGATGACCCGGGCGAACCAGCCGGTCGCCTCGAATTCCACCGGCTTCCCGTCACCGTCGAAGCCCTGGACCCTCGCCCATTCCGCCCGCTTGAGCGGATACTGGCCGCCGGGGAAGGACAGGCAGCCTTCCTCTTCCTCGTCGGGGTCCGGCAGGGCGCCGGAGATCTTGGAAAGTGTCAGGACAGGGTTGACCACGACGCCGGTGGGCGCGGCGCCGTCGTCGTTGTCGTACTTGTACACGAAGAGCCGCTTGCCGACCCCCACTTGGGGGGCCGCCAGCCCGACGCCGTTCGCGGCGTCGTTGGTCTCGAACATGTCGGCGATCAGGCTGCGGAGCTCGTCGTCGAAGACTTCGACTTCCGCGGCCCGGCGGTGCAGCACGGGCTCGCCCCAGATCGTGATGGGCAGGACGGTCATATCAGGAATATTCCTCGGGTGCAGGTGGAGTCGCGGCGTCTCAGCCGGCGATGGTGCGGCCGACGACGTCGCGCATGATTTCGTTGGTGCCGCCGAAAATCGTCAGCAGCCGGGCGGCGAGATAGGCCTGGGCCACCGGGTATTCCATGATGTAGCCGTACCCGCCGTGCAGCTGCAGGCAGCGGTCCGTGACGGACTTGGCGCGCTCGGACGCCCACAGTTTGGCACGGGCGGCACCTGCGGCGTCGAGCTCTCCGGCGTTGAACGCCAGGATGGCCTGGTCCACATACGCTTCGGTGACCTCGACCTCCGTGAGGATGTCGGCGAGTTCGAAGCGGCTGTTCTGGAAGTCGATGATCCGCTCGCCGAACGCGTTGCGGTCCTTCGTGTAGCGGACAGTCGCCTCATAGGTGGCGCGCACGACGGCGGAGCTGGCCACGGCGATCGCCAGCCGGCCCTGGGGGAGCTGTTCGGCCGCGTACTGCAGGCCCTTGCCTTCCTCGCCGACGAGGTCCGCGTGCGGGACGCGGACGTTGTCGAAGAACAGCTCGGCCGTGTCGGAAGCCTTGAGGCCCATCTTGTCCAGCTGCTTGCCGGTGTTGTAGCCCTCGCCCTTCTGGACCATGAAAAGCGAGAACGAGTCGCGGTTTCCGCGTCCGGTGCCGCCGTCGGTGCGGGCCAGAACCAGGGAGGCGTCGCCGGAGATGCCGTTGCCAATAAACGTTTTCTGGCCAGTGATCAGCCAGTCGTCGCCGTCGCGGACCGCCTTGGTGCGGATGCCGCGCAGGTCGGAGCCGGCCCCCGGTTCGGTCCAGGCGACCGAGGTGACCTTTTCGCCCGAGACCATGCCCGGGAGCCAGCGGGCCTTGAGGTCATCGGAGCCGTAGGCCAGCAGGTGGGGGAGGACCATGTCATCGTGCAGGTGGAAGGCCAGGCCGACCGCGAGGTGGTTGCTCTTGGCGAATTCTTCGTCCAGCACTGTCCGGAAGCGGTAGTCGGACATCCCCATGCCGCCGAACTCTTCCGGCACGGCCAGGCCCAGCAGGCCCTGCTCGCCGGCAGCGGACCACAGTTCCCGGGGCATCATGTGGTCCTCGTCCCACTGGGTGTAGTGGGGAGCGACCGCGCGTGCGTTGAACTCGGCGGCCATCTCACGGAACATCTCGTGGTCTTCTTCAAACAGCTTGCGCTTCACTGCGATTCCTTCCCATACAGACAACAAAGGCCGCACCGGATAACCGGTGCGGCCTTTGGAAAAGGTCGGACAATCACTGCCGTCCTTCATGAGGGTGAGCGACGGGGGTTGAACCCGCGACCTCCTGGACCACAACCAGGCGCTCTGCCAACTGAGCTACGCCCACCATGTGCCATATCAGGCCCTCCGGCGAACCGGCTGGCTGGAAAGGCAACGACAAATAGCTTACCTGCTGTTTGGGGGTGGTTTTGCCACTTTTGCGATTTTCGCCGAAATTTCCGCGAAACGTGGCGCAGATTACTTTTCCGCGCCACGTCCCCGGCGACGTTTCACCGGCCCCGCTGCGCGGAGGGTAGGTGTGCGGCCGCTACTCCGCCGGGGTGGGCTCGGCTGGTTCGCCGCCCATGACGCGTTTGGCGATCCGCTGCGCCGTGGCACTGTCCGGGCCCGGCGCGGGGACAAACACGGCCTCGCGGTAATACCGGAGTTCGTCGATGGAGTCCTTGATGTCGCCGAGCGCCCGGTGGCCGCCCAGCTTGGCCGGGGACTGGAAGTAGGCCCGGGCAAACCAGCGGCGGGAGAGTTCCTTGATGGTGCTCACATCGATGACCCGGTAGTGCAGGTGCTCCACCACGTCGGGCATATCGCGGACAAGGAACACGCGGTCGGTGCCCACCGAGTTGCCGCCGAGCGGCGCCTTCCGGGGATCCGGCACCCATTTCTTGATGTAGGCGAGCACCGCTGCCTGCGCTTCGGCCATCGTCTTGCCCTGCGGAAGCTCCGCCAGCAGGCCGGAGCGTGTGTGCATGTCGCGGACAAAGTCGTTCATCTGGGCCAGCGCGGCGTCGTCGGGCTTGATCACGACGTCGACGCCGTCCCCCAGGATGTTGAGCTCCGAATCGGTCACCAGCGCGGCCACCTCGATAAGGGCGTCATTCTTGGTGTCCAGGCCGGTCATTTCGCAGTCGATCCAGACGATGCGTTCGTTAGTAATAGGCACCCGCCCAGCCTACCGTTCCGACGCCACAGAGCCGTCCGGTGCTAGGATTTCGAATACGCGGCCGCCGAATTATTTCGGCACTGATTTCTTCGACGCGGCGCCCCGGGCCGGACACTGCGGCCGGCTGTGGGCGGAATTGTGGCCCACAACAGATTGGACGATCCTGACATGACGTCGCCTGTGCCTGCGGCGGGGGAAACGGCTGCCGGTACGTCCCGCCCGTCCACGTCCCGCCCCTCCGCGTCCGGCCGGACCGCGCTCACCCCGGCTGCGGCCTCCACTGAGGGGGAAGGGGCCGTCGGCGACGTCGACAACCCGCGGTCCCCGATCCTTGCCGGGTTCCTGGGCTCGCTGTTCATGACGATCGGTTCGATCGGCGTCGGCTGGCTTGCCCCCGCGTCCGAACTCCGCCGCGTCCCGCTGTTCATCTTTATGCGCACCGAGGCCCTGGGCGTCGCCCTCTGCATTGTCCTGCTGGCCTTCGGCGGCATGCTGCTGGTCCGCGCCTGGCTGCGGCTCGGCCAGCGCGTCCGGGTCTGGGGGGCCGGCGCCCGCAAGGCCACGCTCCAGGCGACGGCGGCGTGGGGGCTGCCGCTGATGTTCTCTGTGCCGCTGTTCAGCCGCGACGTCTACGCGTATATCGGCCAGGGCCGGCTCATGGTGGAGGGCTTCAACCCCTACGAAAACGGCATTTCGGCGCTGTCCAACTACTTCCAGCTGGGCGCCGACAGAATGTGGACCGAAGCTCCCGTCCCCTACGGGCAACTGTTCCTGTGGATCGAACAGTTCGTGGTCTGGGCCACCAACGTGCACCCTGAAGGCAGCATCATGCTGTTCCGGATCGCGGCCCTGGTGGGCGTGGTCCTCTGCGTGATCTACGTGCCCAAACTGGCCGAACTGCACGGAGTGAACCCGAACCGGGCCCTGTGGCTGACGGCGGCCAACCCGCTGTTCCTCACCAACTTCATCGCCAGCGTCCACAACGATGCCCTCATGATCGGCCTGGCCCTGGCCGGCCTTTATTACTGCGCCACGCGCCGGGTCATCCTCGGAATCGTGCTGGTCACGCTCTCCATCTCGGTCAAGCCCATCACGGTGGTTTTCCTGCCGTTCATCGGCCTGCTCTGGGCGGGCAAGGGCGCCAGCTGGCCGCGCAAGTTCGTCTTCTGGGCCCTCACGGCCGGCATCAGCCTGGCCTTGCTGTATCTCATGAGCCGGGTCAATGGCTTCGGCTTCGGCTGGATCAACGGGTTGTCCGCCCCGGGCAGCATCTGGATCTGGTACGCGCCTGTTGGCCTGGTGGGCCTGATCGTGGCCTCCATCTCCAACGCCTTCGGGCTCGACGGTTGGGGACTGGCCAAGTGGGCGTTCGACGCCGGCAAGCTGCTCGCCGTCGGCATCGTCGCCTGGCAGATCTTCCGCGGCGACTACGACCGCCTGATGCGCCGGCTCACCCTGGCCTTCGCCGCCGTCGTACTGCTGTCCCCGATGATCCAGTCCTGGTACATCGTCTGGCTCATCCCGCTCTTCGCCGTCACGGGCATCCGCGACGACTGGCAGGTCAAGGCGCTCTACTTCATCGTGTCCTTCTTCATGGTGTACGCGATCTCGGACCAGCTCGACGTCTTCCCGTACCTGCAGACCGCGGATCTGGGCCTGGCCCTGGCGCTGGCCCGCAACGCCGCGGCGATCATTGCGTTGCTGTTCGCGCTGTACCTGATCTTCCTTGACCCGAAGACCAAGCTGCTGTTCACCAAGTCGGACGAGCCGGTCACCACTCGGCCGATCATCTAGCGCTGATTCTGGCTAAGCCGCCAGATTTCTGAGCGCTTCCTTGCGCGAGAGCGGACTGAGCTGGTCCGCATGCCGCCGCACGAATGCTTTCACCCAGGCCGGATCCGTCCTGGCGTACTGGCGCAGCGCCCACCCGATCGCCTTGCGGATGAAGAACTCCCGGTCCTCGAGGTTGGCCTCGATCACAGCGGCCAGGAGCTCCGTGTCCGTGGCGCCCTTCGCCCCCAGCTGTGCGGTGATCGCGGCCCGTCGGACCCAGAAGTCCTCGTCCCGGCTCCAGCGTTCGAGCACCGGCGTCAGTTCTGCCCGGTGGGCCTGCAACAGGGCGCCCAGCCGGTGGGCCACCCCGTCCACCAGGTCCCACCAGGCTCCGGTGCGGATGATTTCCTCATAGAGGGCCAGCATGCTCAGTTCCCCGGCTGCGGGCTTGAGCCCCGTGAGCTCGATCGCGGCGTAGCGTTCCTCACGGTGGCCGGCGTTGCGCCACAGCACAAGAACCGCGGACTGCAGTTCCGCCAGGCTGCCCGGCGGGTGGTCCGCGGCCGCGGCCCTGACAATGCTGCGAACCTCGGGAACCCGCACGCCCAGGGATGGCATCTGCGATTTCATGTAGGCCTGTGCCCCCGCGGCGCGGCCAGGATCGGCAGCAGCCTGGAGGCTGCCGCGGATCGCGTCTATGAGTTCCGTGGTGGTCATGAGGCCACTGTAGACACGCCGCGCCGGGCTTTAGAGTTGAAGCCAGCAAGCCGCGGCTCCGCGTCGGAAGGGAAAGCCATGTCCATGATCAAGAGTCCCGAAGAGATCGCACTGATGCGCGAGGCCGGCCGGGTGGTCGCCACCACCCTCGCCCGGGTCCGCGACGCGGCCGCCGTCGGCGTTTCGCTCAAGGAACTGGACGATGTCGCCGCGGCGTCAATCGCCGACGCGGGAGCCACTCCGGCGTTCCTGAACTACCGGCCGCGGTGGGCGTCAGTGCCGTTCCCGGGGGTCATCTGCACGTCCGTCAACGACGCCGTCGTGCACGGCATCCCCAATGAGTACCGGCTCCAGGACGGGGACCTCCTGAGCGTGGATTGCGGCGCGTTCCTGGCCGGGTGGTGCGGCGATGCGGCAGTCAGCTTCATCGTGGGGACCGTGGACCCGGTGGACCAGGCCCTCATCGACGCCACGGACGCCGCCCTGGCCAGGGGGATCGAAGCGGCAAGGATCGGGAACAAGATGGGGGATCTCGCCTACGCGATCGGCGGGGCAGCGCGCCGGGCAGGCTACGGGCTGCTCGCCGACCACGGCGGCCACGGGATCGGCCGGACCATGCACGCCGAGCCGCACGTGCCCAACGACGGACGTCCCGGTCGCGGCATCAAACTGACCGAGGGCCTGGTCATCGCCATCGAGCCAATGCTGATTCTCGGCCGCAAGGACGACTACTACCATGACGACGACGAATGGACCCTCCGCTCAGCGAACGGCCGCCGCGCCGCGCACAGCGAACACACCGTGGCCATCACCGCCGACGGGCCGGTGATCCTGACCCTGCCCTAGCGCCCGCGGTCCCTGCCGGGCCGGGGCACCGTCAGGCGGACGACGGCGCGTCCCGGCACCGCGCCGCTGACCACTTCGCCGCTGACTACTGTGAAGCCAGCCGCCAAAAAGAGTCCCAGCGTGCCGTGGTAGAGGTCTGCCGGGCCGGCCTTGGGCCGTTGCGCGGGGTCGACCGGATAACCCTCCACCACCGTGGCGCCGTGCGCGGCGGCGTGTTCGACGGCGGCGGCAAGCAACGCCCCCGCCACGCCGGTCCGTCGGTGGCCGGGGGAGACGACAAAGCAACTGACGGACCACACATGGTCCACGCCGGGATCCCGGGCGGCGTCAGGGGCCGACGCCAGCACCTTCGAGCGCAGGATCCTTGGGTAGCACCCGCGGGGCTCGACGGCGCACCAGCCCACCGGATTACCGTCGCGGAAGGCCAGGACCCCGGGCGCCGGCTGGGCGCCGTCGAACTTGTCCCGCAACTGGTTCTTCCGCTCCTCCGGGGTGGACGCGGACCACTGCGGGCCGGTCAAGGCAAAGAACCGGCACCAGCATCGTGAGGGCTCGCCGCGGACGCCAAAGAGACGCTCGACGTCGGGCCAGTCCGCCGCGGCGGTGGTGAAGGCTGCCTGGGCCCGGGGTTCTGCGTCGCGCATGGAAAGAGGGTAGCGCCTGGCGGTTTCCGCGTCAGCGCGTGTGCGTGCCCGGGCTGGCCTGGCGGCGGACGCGGTGCGCGGCGAGCCGGAGCTGGATGATGCGGGCGGCTCCAGCGATGGCGACCAGAACGCCGCCGCCGACGGCCGCGATGAACAAGGCGATGCCCAGCGGGACCGAGCCTTCGAGGCCAAAGAACTTCACCTGCACGTACTCCTGATTCTGCAGGATGAAAGCGATCAGCAGGATCAGCACCACGAGCGCGCAGGCTACCGCGGCCCAGACCATTCCCGCACGGGTGACCTGGCGCGTGTCCGGCGCGGGCGCCGGCGCGGGAGCCTGAGCCGTGGGTTCCTCGGGGCGGGAGGTTTCGGCGCGCCCCGCCGTCGTGGCGTCCACATCGGTGCCGGTTGCGGCCACATCGGTGCTGAGGCCTTGCTCGGCGGACGCGGGCGTGGCGTCAGCGGACCCCGCGTGCGGGGAGGTGGGGGCGTCGTCTGGATTGGTGGGGTCGAATCTGCGGGGTGTCTCGGTCATGGCGGCCGTACCTTTCGATTGCGGGCAGGGCGCACAGGCTATCCCTGCCGGCCTGCCAGTCCACTCAATACTAAGCGTGCTGAGGGCTGTCGGGGCTCAGGGCAGTGGGCGGCACGGTCCGGCGATCCGCCCCGCGCCAGCAATCGTGCTTTGGCGCTCCCTGGCGGCCGCCGTCGGCGTCGTTCTTCCAGGCAATCTTTCCGGGGTCCTTCCCGGAAAACCAGCGGCGCTCGTGGGGCAGTGAAGGCTGTTGGCACCGGCCCGGGGACGGTATAACGTCACAGCAAAGCGAATGCCTTGAAGAGGAGGCGCGGCCGTGACGATTATTGACAACGCCGTCTATGTGGACGGTCACCGGACCGCCGACCCGGAAGGGCTCGAGGAAACGTACTTTCTGCTGCGGCAGCGCCAGGGCATGGCCTGGATCGGGCTCTACCGGCCCGAAGCCCAGGAGTTGCGCTCCGTGGCCGAGGAATTTGACCTGAGCCACCTGGCCGTGGAGGACGCGCTCGCCGGCCACCAGCGGGCCAAGCTGGAACACTATGGCGAGACGCTGTTCCTGGTGCTGCGGCCCGCGCGGTACCTGGACGATGTGGAGAAGGTCGAGTTCGGCGAGATCCATGTGTTCTCCGGCCCGGACTTTGTGGTGACCGTCCGCCGGGCGGAGTCTCCCGACCTGGCCCGGGTGCGCCGGCGGATGGAGTCCGAGCCGGAGTTCCTGGCGCTCGGACCGGATGCGGTGTTGTACGCGATCCTGGACCAGGTGGTGGACGAGTACGAGCCGGTGGCGGCAGGGCTGGAAAACGATATCGATGAAATCGAAGACGACCTGTTCGCTGCCGACCCCGGCGTATCGCGCAGGATCTATGAACTCTCCCGCCAGGTCATCACGTTCCAGCGTGCCACGGCCCCGCTGGCCGGAATCCTGCAGAGCCTCATGGGCGGCGGACCGGACGGCGTGCCGGACCCCGAACTGCAGGATCATTTCCGCGACGTCCTGGACCACGCCATCAGGCTGGGGGAGCGGGTGTCTGCCTTCCGGGCGTTGCTGCAGAACGCCCTGGCCGTCAACGCGGCCCTGGTTGCCCAGCGGCAGAACGACGAAATGCGGCTCCTGACGGAGTCGAGCTTCGCCCAGAACGAGCAGGTCAAGCGGATCTCGTCGTGGGCTGCCATCCTGTTTGCGCCGACGTTGATCGCGTCGATTTACGGCATGAACTTCCGCGACATGCCCGAGCTCGACTGGATCTTCGGCTATCCGATGGCACTCGCGCTCATGCTCGGCATGGGCGGGATCCTGTTCCTGACGTTCAAACACAACAAGTGGATCTGATGTTCTGGTTGAAATCGGAGTTGGCGTAGGAAGCGGCCCTGACCTTGCGTTGTCGCAGGTCAGAGCCGCTCTCTTGTGCCCCAGGAGGGAATCGAACCCCCGACCGGCGGATTAGAAGGCCGCTGCTCTATCCCCTGAGCTACTGGGGCGCGCTGGCGCCCACCGGCTGCTGCCGGTGACGCCTCAAAAAGTTTACAGTGCCGGACGGCCGGTGGAGGTCAACGCCGTCCGGTTGGCTGGCCCTGCCGGCCCTGACTTCTCCCCAACACGGTCCCCACACCGTTGCCGGCAGCCGGTTATCCACATGGCACAGCCGGGTCCTCCCCGGCCACGGTCCACGGCGGGATGCTGGAACTGCCCGGCAGGGCACGACAATTCGAGACAGGACATGAGAATGAGCGACAACATTACGGTCCGTGGCTTCGTCGCCTCGGAGATCAGAAGCTCGACCACACCCGGTGGCGTGGCCACGGCGTCCTTCCGGTTCGGCGCCACCGAGCGCCGGTACGACCGCGGCTCCAGCACCTGGGTGGATGGCAACACCAACTGGTTCACCGTCCAGGGATACCGGCAGCTGGCCGGCAACATTGGCTGCAGCATCAAGAAGGGCCAGCGGGTCATCGTGGTTGGCAGGCTGAAGATGCGGAGCTGGGAGAAGGACGGCAGGGTCTACCACGTCGCCGAAATTGACGCGGAGTCAGTTGGCCACGACCTCATGTGGGGCTCTGCCAACTTCACCCGCTCAGCCGCAGCCGGAAGCCAGGCGGCCGCCGGATCCGGTTCCCCAGACGCGCCCGGTAGCGGTGACGGCGACGGCGGCGGACCGCAGAGCCAGCCAGGGGACGACGACGGGGACGGCGACCACGGTGCCGACCACCACGACCACGGGACCTTCATCCATGACGAGAGCGGTGAGGAGGAGGAGGTGGACCAGGAAACCGGAGAACTGAAAGGGGCCGCAGCCTGAATCCGCTAGACCGGCGGGCAGCGCCGTGGACGCCGGGACTGGGCACCGGAACGCGGCACTGCCGCGTGGCAGAATTGCCCGATGCAACACGCCAGGATCGCTGCGGGACGGGCGGGCCCCACTCGCACTGCGGGAGGGGACGCCCGTCGCGGCGGCTGGGCCGTTCCGGCCGCCGCAACCTTGGTGCTCCTGCTTTCGGCCTCCGCCTGTGCGACGCCGGCCGGCAGCAGCGGAGCCATGGCTTCTGAAGCGGCGGATTCTCAGGGGACACCTTCCGCAACGTCGCCGGCCCCGGCACCGGCAGCCACTGCGTCGCCGGCACCGGCAGCCACGACGTCGCCGGTGGCGAAACCCGGCCTGAAACCCGACAGGGAATCCGCCATGAAGTCCACGGTCGAGGCGGTCCTGAACGCCGCCATCCGCGCCGGCGGTCAGCCCGAAACGGCGGGCCTCCGCGCGTCGTTGGTTAAGGCAGGGATTCCGGCCGACGCTGTGGAAGTCACAGCCGGGCGGACGCCCACCGGCCTGGCTGTCGACGCCGTCGAGGCCGGAGTGCGCGACGGCAGCGACTGCATCGTGGCCCAGATCCGCACCGGCAGCGTCACCGTAGCTGTGCTGCCGGGTCTGGCCTCCGGCGGCTGCCTCGTGGGCGTCCGGGACTGAGCCGAACCCCCGGACGCCGTTAAGTGGCCGATCCGGGCTCACGGAATGTGAGATATCCCGCCCGAACCACTAGATTTGTAGGCATGGCGGAATTTATCTACACAATGACCAAGGCCCGTAAGGCTGTCGGCGAAAAACTCATCCTCGATGACGTAAGCATGTCCTTCTTCCCGGGGGCCAAGATTGGCGTTGTCGGCCCGAATGGTGCCGGTAAGTCCACCATTCTCAAGATCATGGCCGGCCTGGACACTCCCTCCAACGGTGAGGCCCGGCTCAGCCCCGGCTACACGGTAGGCATCCTGCTGCAGGAGCCGCCGCTGAACGAAGACAAGACCGTCCTGGGCAACGTCCAGGAAGGCGTCGGCGAAATCTACGGCAAGATCCAGCGCTTCAACGCGATCTCCGAGGAAATGGCCAGCCCCGACGCTGACTACGATGCCCTCCTCGAGGAAATGGGACAGCTGCAGGAAGCGATCGACGCGGCCGACGCCTGGGACATCGATTCCCAGCTGGAACAGGCCATGGACGCACTGCGCTGCCCGCCCGCCGACGCCGACGTCACCCTGCTCTCCGGTGGTGAGCGCCGCCGCGTCGCGCTGTGCAAGCTCCTGCTGCAGAAGCCGGACCTGTTGCTCCTCGACGAGCCCACCAACCACCTTGACGCCGAGAGCGTGCTGTGGCTGGAGCAGCACCTCTCCAGCTACTCCGGTGCCGTCCTTGCCGTCACCCACGACCGGTACTTCCTCGACCACGTGGCCGAGTGGATCGCCGAAGTCGACCGCGGCCACCTGTACCCGTACGAGGGCAACTACTCCACGTACCTGGAGAAGAAGCGCGCCCGTCTGGAGGTCCAGGGCAAGAAGGACGCCAAGCAGGCCAAGCGCCTGACCGAGGAACTCGAATGGGTCCGGTCCAACGCCAAGGGACGCCAGACCAAGTCCAAGGCCCGTCTGGCCCGCTACGAGGAAATGGCTGCCGAGGCAGACCGTACCCGCAAGCTCGACTTCGAAGAGATCCAGATCCCGCCGGGCCCGCGCCTGGGCGGACTCGTGCTGGAGGCCAAGGGGCTCCAGAAGGGCTTTGATGACCGCACCCTGATCGACGGACTGTCCTTCAGCCTGCCCCGCAACGGCATCGTCGGCGTCATCGGCCCCAACGGCGTCGGCAAATCGACCCTCTTCAAGACCATCGTGGGCCTGGAACCGCTCGACGGCGGCGAACTGAAGATCGGCGATTCCGTCAAGATCTCCTACGCCGACCAGAGCCGCGGCGGCATTGACCCGAACAAGACCCTGTGGGAAGTCGTCTCCGACGGCCTCGACTACATCCAGGTCGGCCACGTCGAAATGCCGTCCCGCGCCTACGTGGCCGCTTTCGGCTTCAAGGGCCCGGACCAGCAGAAGAAGGCCGGGGTGCTCTCCGGTGGTGAGCGCAACCGCCTCAACCTGGCGCTGACCCTCAAGCAGGGTGGCAACCTGCTGCTCCTCGACGAACCGACCAACGACCTCGACGTCGAAACCCTCAGCAGCCTCGAAAACGCCCTGCTCGAATTCCCGGGCTGCGCCGTCGTCGTCTCGCACGACCGCTGGTTCCTGGACCGGGTGGCCACCCACATCCTCGCCTACGAAGGCGACGAGGAGAACCCGTCCAAGTGGTACTGGTTCGAGGGCAACTTCGAGTCCTACGAGGAGAACAAGGTCGAGCGCCTGGGCCCGGATGCGGCCAAGCCGCACCGCGTAACCCACCGCCGCCTCACCCGCGACTAAGCCCGCAAGGCTTACAGCGCCACGAAAAAGCCGGCTCCCGCCTGAACTGCTTCAGGGGGAGCCGGCTTTTTGTGTGCAGTGGACCTGTGTGCGGTGGGCCTGTGTGCCGTTGACGCCGTGTGCCAGCCGCTGCTGGGGAGTACTGGCAGCCCTTGGCCTTGCGGATCTGGTGCTGCAGCGCCCTCGATCAGACGGCGGCCTGCACGGCGCCCTTCTCCGTGTTCTTCAGGTCGGTGTTTTTGAAGTCGTTCGGGACGCGGATCATGCCTTCCTGGGCCACCGTCGCCACGTGCCGGCCGTCCCGGCTGAAGATTTTGCCCGTCGCGAGGCCCCGTGCGCCCTGCGCGCTGGGCGATTCCTGGACGTACAGGAGCCACTCGTCGACCCTGACCGGCCGGTGCCACCACATGGCGTGGTCCAGGCTTGCCACGGACATCCCCGGCGTAATCCAGCTCATGCCGTGCTTGCGGAGGATGGATTCGAGCAAAGTGTAGTCGCTCGCGTAGGCCAGGGCCGCCCGGTGCAGGCCGGCGTCGTCGGGCATCGGACCGAACGTCTTCATCCACACGGCGTTGCGGGCTTCCCGGGGTCCCTTGGCCGAGACATACAGCGCCGGATCGACGTGGCGGATGTCGAACGGCCGCTCGTAGGCCCAGTGCCGGGCCACGGGGTGATCGAACTTGCCCAGCAGGTCGGCCGTGCTCGGCAGCGATTCGGGGTCCGGGATCCCGGCGGGCATCTCGGACTGGTGCTCGATCCCGTCGTCCTCGGCCTGGAAGGACGCGATCATCGACAGGATGGGCATGCCCTCCTGATAGGCGTGGACCCGGCGGGCCGAGAAGGACCGCCCGTCGCGCAGTCGCTGCACACCGAAGGTGATCGGCTTGTTGGCGTCTCCGGGCCGGAGGAAGTAACCGTGCATGGAGTGCACGCTGCGATCCGGATCGACGGTGCGGCTGCCGGCTATCAGGGACTGCGCCAGCACCTGGCCGCCAAAGACGCGCTGCTTGGGCTGTTGCTGGGAGGGACCCATGAAGATGTCCTCGTCCGTCCGGGCGCCCTCGAGCTCGCCGAGGTTGAGAAGTTGGATGAGCGAGGAGGTGGGGTCCTGGGTCGGGAGCCCCAGCAGTCCGGCTTCGGCTTCAGTCATGGTCTGACTCTAGACGGCGTCCAGCGCCGCTCCAAAGAAGCGCAGCCGGTAGAGTCAGTAGTGTGTCTGATGTCCTAACCCAGCCCCTGCAGTTCACCGATCCCCGCGACCTCGACGACCTGCGCACCTTCGCGACGCGCGCCAGGTCCATTGACGACGGCGCCATCCGGCTCCAGGCCGCGGGCCCCGTCCTGGCCGCCTACGTCTGCGTCCTGCGGCCCCGGCTCCTGGGCGAATCCACCCCCACCATCCTGGGCCTGCGGACCATGGCGCTGGCGCAGCCGGCGGACACTGACGTGACAGTGCCGCTGTCCGCCGTGCTGGACCGCCTGGCACGGGCGGGGGAGCACGACGTCGAACTTCCCGTCCCGCCGGTGACCGTCAGCGAGTCGTGGGCCGGGATCGGCGCGCCGCGGGCCGGCTGGGAACTGCTCGGCACCGTCCAGGACACTGCCCTGCGGACCGCAGCGGAGGCCGGGATCAGGGAGATCGCCGCGATCATTCCGGACAAGCCCGGTGCGCTGATCGTCAACAACGCCAGGGCAACGGTCTGGGGCCGGGAACTGCCCGACGCCGGCGGCCTGCCGGCCGGGGCCGCGTTCGCCGCGCTCACCCTGGGTTTCCTGGCAGAGAGCGAACAACGGCTCTACCGCGCCGGGCGCTGGTTCCGGCTCAGCGGCACCCGCGGCCACGTGCTGGTCCGGACCGGCACCGGGCTCTAGGAAGCTCCGGCGCCCTCCGCACTCAGGCCTCTGACGGGCTGTTCACCATGGACAGGGCTGCCCGCTCCATGTAATCCCAGAGCGTTCCCTCATACAGCGGCGGCAGTTCCAGGGCATCCACCGCGGCACGCATGTGGAACAGCCAGCGCTCCTTGGCCTCCGGCGTCACCCGGAACGGCATGTGGCGCATCCGCAGCCGCGGATGCCCGCGCTCCTCGCCGTACGTCGTCGGCCCGCCCCAGTACTGTTCCAGGAACATCAGGAAGCGCCGCTTGGCCGGGCCAAGGTCCTCTTCCGGGTACATGGCGCGCAACAGCGGATCTGTTGCGACGCCGTCGTAGAAGACGTCGATGAGCTTCACAAATGTCTCGTGGCCGCCCACGGCGTCATAGAAGTTGTCCGTGTAGCCGGGCTGGCTGAACGGATCGTTCTGCAGCAGCTGCCTGGGCTGGCTGGGGTCGCTGGCGCTGGGAATCGTCATTTCACTATTCTCCGGCCTTCTGCTGGGGTGCGCTGTCGGCCTCGTCCGCCGGGGACGTCTCGGGCGGAATGTATGTGCCCTGGGAGCGGTTGCCCACGCGCAGGATTTCGCCGTTGCGCAGGTACCAGATGGTGCCGTCGTCGGCCCGGACCCGGGTGATCCGCAGGTTCATGGCCTCGACCGTGCCCACCACCTCGGAAGTCTCGATAATGTCGCCAATGCCGTACTGGTCCTCGAAGGTAATGAAGATGCCGGCGAGGAAGTCGCGGATCAACTGCTGGGCACCGAAGCCGATCGCCACACCGAGGATCCCGACGCTCGTCAGGATGGGAGCCACGTCCACGTTCAGGTACTTGAGCACGTACACGATGGTGAGGACGGCGATCAGGACGCCGACCACGCTGCGGAGCAGTGCGCCGATAGTCTCTGCCCGCTGGACGCGGCGTTCGTGGTCCAGGGCGCGGAACGCCGGAGCCACCCAGCGGAAGTGCGACTTCTTGAAAAGTGTGCTGCCCGCCGCGACCCGTTTGGTGATTCCGGTGATCACGAAGGATGCCACCAGCCACACGGCGACGCCGATGCCCAGGCTGATGAGGCCACCTGGCAGGTTGACAGCCGAGATGTCCGGCGCGGTGATTGGTTCGATGGTGGTCAGGCTGATCATCGGTGAGGGAAAACTCCTTGTTTACTGCAGCCCTGCTGCCGGCCGGCAGCAGGGCTGGGCGTCCGGAAAGACGGCTGGCGTTCGCCGGGCGCATAACGCTCTGGTCTACTTCAACATTAGCGCCGTAGCGTGGCCCCATGCGCATCCTGGTCGTTGGCGGCACCGTCTTCCTGTCAGCTGAAATAGCCCGGCAGGCCCTCGCCGCCGGTCACGACGTTACGTGCCTGGCCCGCGGTACCGCCGCCGCGCCGCCCGACGGCGCCACCTGGCTGCGCGCGGACCGCGCGCAGGGGAAGGCCGCGTACCAAGGGGCCGCCGGCAGCAGCGGGTGGGACGCCGTCGTCGACGTCTCGCGGGACCCCGCCCAGGCACGGGAGGCCCTCGAGACGCTGGCCGGCTCGGCCCGGCACTGGACCTTCATCTCCAGCTGCTCGGTCTACGCTGACCACTCAGTGGCCGGCGAGGCCGAAGACGCCCAGATGCTCCCGCCGCTGGCCCCGGGCACGGAACTGACCATGGAAAACTACGGCGAGGCCAAGTCCGCGATCGAGCACCTGACCCGGGAACTGGCAGGGGACAAGACGCATCTGTGCCGCGCCGGCCTGATCGGCGGCCCCGGGGACGGCTCCGACCGCTACGGGTACTGGCCGGCCCGATTCGCCCGGGACAACGATCCCGTCCTGGTCCCGGACATCCCCGCCGACGCCACCCAGATCATCGACGTCCGCGACCTCGCGGCCTGGATCCTCACCGCCGCCGAAAACGGAACCACAGGGGCGCTGAACGCCGTCGGTGAGCCGGTGCCCTTTGCCGCCTACCTGGAGGAAGCCCGCCAGCTCGCCGACGCCGACTCAGAGGTGGTTGTCGCCCCCGAGGACTGGCTGGCGTCGCACGGTGCGAACTACTGGGCCGGCCCGGACTCGCTGCCGCTGTGGCTGCCGCCAGGCCACGAGGGCTTCGCGACCCGCAGCAACGACGCTGCCCGGACAGCAGGGCTGCGGCTCCGGCCCTGGATGGACACGCTGCGGGACACCCTGGCGGATGAACGCCGCCGCGGACTCGGCCGTGAACGCAAGGCCGGAATGAGCCCGGAGACGGAGCGCCGGCTCGTGTCCGAGTACCGGACAGAGGCCTCGGCCGACCCGGCTGACGGCGCCGCCTGAAAACTATTCAGTCAGCCTGGCCCTCCACCACAGCCGTCGGCTCGTGCAACACCGGGAAGTTCACGCTGCGGGCGATGAAACAGACCTTGTTGGCCTCCACGTGGAGTTCCTCGAGGACATCCGGAGCCGCCGCTTCCGCCACCGTCACCCGGGGCCTCAGCGTGACGGATTCGAACTGCCCGCTGCCGTCCCTGTTGGTCCGCATCAGGCCCTCGGCCCGGTCCTCGTAGGCCGTCACCACAACGCCGCGCTTCACGGCCACGTGCAGGAAGGAGAGCATGTGGCACTGCGAGAGCGCGGCCAGCAGGAGCTGTTCGGGGTTGTAGCGCTCCCGGTCCCCGTGGAAGGTCGGATCGGCCGAGCCGCGCAGCACCGGCAGCCCGGGGATCTCGACGTCGTGGTCCCGTGAGTAACCGCGGTACGAGGACGTCCCGGCCCCGCGGTTCCCGGTCCAGCGGACGGTCAGCGCATAGTGATGTTCGTCAAGGCTCATGACTCCAGCCTAGAACGACAGAACCCCGGCGCCGCACAGGGGCGGCACCGGGGTTCCAGGCTTTCGGGGGTCCGGTGCCTTGGTCGTTAGCCGACGTCGGCCTGGCGGGCGCGCAGGGCGCGGGCAACGCCGTCGCGGTTCTCCAGCATCATCCGGCGCAGCGCCGCACTGCCCTCCGGCAGCGAGGCCAGGAACTCATCCGTGCGGTCCACCGTGGCCTGCGTGGTCAGCTGGGCCGGGTAGAGCCCGACGACGATCTGCGAGGCCAGCGCGTGGGTGCGGCTGGCCATGATGCCGGGGACGGCCTCGAAGTACTTCTCGGCGTACGGCTCGAGCAGGGACGTGTCCAGGACCCGGGTAAAGCCGGTCACCGCGGAGCCCTGCAGGGCGTTGGACAGATCGCCCTTGACCACAATCGATTCCCAGGCCGCGGCCTTGGCCTCCGGGGTGGGGATGGCGGCCTTGGCCAGGGCCGCCGCGTTCTGGCCGTTGGAGGTGTTGTCGTGCTCCAGTTCCTCGTCGATCCGCTCCTGCCCGGCGCGGCCGCCGGCCACGAGGGAGGCCAGCAGCTCCCACCGCAGGTCCTGGTCCACGCTCAGCCCATCGAGGGAAAGTGAGCCGTCCAGCAGCCCCGAGACCGTGTCCAGCTGCCCGGCACTGCGGGCCAGCAGGGCGTAGGACTTCACGAACTGCAGCTGGGCGTCCGAGCCGGCCGGCACCGCCGAGGCGAGCTCCCAGAGCTTGTCGGCCGCGGCCACGGCGGTCGCCTCCTGGTGCTCCTCGGCCACGTAGAAAGTCAGCGTGGTGGCCAGCTGCCGGAGCTGGACCAGGATCACGGAGGAATCGGATTCCTCGGCAATGTTGGCGAGGATCAGCTCCACGTACCCGCGGGCCGGGGACTCGCCGTCGCGCGCCGCATCCCAGGCCGAGCCCCACACGAGCGTGCGGGGGAGGCTCTGGCTGAAGTCCTTCAGGTGCGCCGTTGCGGTGGCGAGGGACTTCGGATCCAGGCGGACCTTGGCATAGGCGAGGTCGTCGTCATTGAGCAGGATCAGGTCCGGCTGGGCCAGGCCGGCCAGGGCCGGAACTTCGGTGCGCTCGCCGTCGACGTCGAGCTCCTCGCGGTGCACCCGCTCCAGCTTGCCGGCCCCGTTGAGGTTGTAGAAGCCGACCGCGAGGCGGTGCGGGCGCAGGGTCGGTTCGCTCTCGATCGCCGACTGCACGATGGCGAAGGACTCGATGGTGCCGTCCGCGGCCGCCGAGATTTCCGGTGTCAGGGTGTTCACGCCGGCGGTCTCCAGCCAGAGCTGCCCCCACCGTTCCAGGTCGCGGCCGCTGGCCTTCTCGAGTTCGGCCATGAGGTCGCTGAGCTCGGTGTTCTGCCAGGCGTGCTTGCTGAAGTACTCCCGCACCCCGGACATGAATTGCTCCGGGCCCACCCAGGCGACGAGCTGGCGCAGCACCGACGCGCCCTTGGCGTAGGTGATCCCGTCGAAGTTCACCTCGACGTCCTGGAGGTCGTTGATCTCGGCGAAGATCGGGTGCGTGGTGGGCAGCTGATCCTGCCGGTAGGCCCAGGACTTCTCCACGGAGGCGAACGTGGTCCAGGCGTGGCCGAACTCGGTGTTCTCGACGGCGGCCAGGTGGGACATGTATTCGGCGAAGGACTCGTTGAGCCAGAGGTCGTTCCACCAGCGCATGGTGACGAGGTCGCCGAACCACATGTGCGCGAGCTCGTGCAGCACGGTGATGGCGCGGCGTTCCACCTGGGCGTCGGTGACCTTGCCGCGGAAGACGTAGCCTTCCAGGATGGTGACGGCCCCGGCGTTCTCCATGGCGCCGGCGTTGAACTCCGGCACGAAGAGCTGGTCGTACTTCTCGAACGGGTACGGGCAGCCGAACTGGGCCTCGAAGAACTCGAAGCCCTGCCGGGTGAGTTCGAAGATGTTGTCCGCATCGAGGTACTGCATGAGCGACTTGCGGGCGAAGATGCCCAGCGGGGTGACCTTGCCCGCCGCCGAAATGACCTCGCTGCGCACCGACTGGTACGGCCCGGCGATCAGGGCGGTGACATAGGAGGACAGCCGCGGTGTCGGCGTGAACTCCCAGACAGAGCGGGCGCCCCCATCCGCGCCGGGGATGGTCTCCACCGGCACCGGGGTGGGGGAGTTGGACACGACATCCCAGTGCGAGGGGGCGGTGACGGTGAACGTGAAGCTGGCCTTCAGGTCGGGCTGTTCAAAGACGGCGAACATGCGCCGCGAATCCGGGACCTCGAACTGGGTGTACAGGTAGACCTCGTTGTCCACCGGATCCACGAAGCGGTGCAGGCCTTCACCGGTGTTCATGTACGGGGCGTCGGCGACCACCAGCAGGTGGTTCTCGGCCGCGAGGTCCGGGAGCTGGATCCGGACGCCGTCGGAGACCTCGGCCGGATCCAGTTCGCGGCCGTTGAGGCTCACGCTGTGCACGGCGTGGGTGACGGCGTCGATGAAGGTCGACGAGCCCGGCTTGGCCCGGAACTTCACGGCCGTGGTGGAGCCGAAGACCTTCTCGCCGCGGGTCAGGTCCAGGCTGACCTCGTAGGAGTCGACGTCGATCAGGGCGGCGCGCTCGCGGGCTTCGGCGCGGGTCAGGTTCATACCGGGCAAAGGGGCCTCCAGAAGAAGATGGATACTGCCGGCCGGCCGCGGCCGCCGGCGATACTGTGAAATTATTCTTTCACGTTAGCGGCCCTTGGCAAGTTAGCCCGGTCACAACCGGCCCCAAGGCCTTTCCGCCCAGTCCACGATTTGCCACGAATGGCCGCTTAGCCGATGCCCTTGGCGGCCATTCGTGTCAGATGGGTGCGGTTGGGGCGGCCACGTTGACGTTGCCCCGGCGGTCTCTTCTTGCTCGTGGCGAGGTCCGGGCGCCGCACTACGTGCCTGATCCCACATTTGCTTCCCGTCCACCTCCTGACCTGCGCGCACGTCCCCAGATCCATCAAGGGGCGTCCGCGGTAGCGTTGGAGCATGGGAAAGATCCGTGACTCCGTCGATGCCAGGGCGCTGCGCTTTGCCATCGGTTTCCCCCTGATGCTGGCGGCAGGATTCGTGGTGTGTGCGCTTCTGGTACGCCCGGATCTGCCCGAGCCGCTGGCCGTCCGCTGGACCGCCGCCGGTGCCGCCGACTTCGCGCCGTTCGTGACGGTCGCGGGAGCCGGAGCCTCGCTGATCGTGGTGATTGGCTGGGCCGTGCTGCTGCAGGCCGTGCCGCTGTCGCGCCCCGCGATGATGCGCCGCATAATGATGGGCGCCGGCCTGTCCATGAGCCTGTTCGTCACCACAGTCCTCGCCGCCGTGCTCGTGGGCCAGCTGGGCCTGCCCGATGCGCGGGGATCCCATGTGGATGCCTCGGTCCTGGCCCTCGGCAGCGGCGCGGCCCTCGGCCTGGGCATCGTGATGGGGTTTGTCTTCAAGGCCGACGAGCGCTGGTCCGTCGATGACGACGTCGCCGTCCGACAGGCGCTTGAACGCGAACAGGATCCGGATTTGGCCAGGGACCGGGTCAGCCTCTGGGTCCACGCCCGCAGCTCCATCTTCGTCATGCTCGGCATCGCAACGCTTCTGCCGGCCGCCCTCCTGACCGTTGCCGTGCCGTGGCTGTCTGTCCTCCTGGTGGCGGCGGCCCTGGTGGCCGCGGCGTTCCTGGTGGCCCGGATCCGGGTTGACCGCGGCGGGCTGCACGTCTTCGCGGCAGGCTTCGTCCGGGTCATGGAAGTTCCGGCCGCGGCCATCGACGCCGCGACGCCCAGGGACGTCACGGCGGCGGACTATGGCGGGTGGGGCTACCGGACCCATGGCAATACCACCGCGATGCTGGTCAGCAGCGGCCCCGCGGTGGTCATCGACCGCTCGGACGGGCGCCGGCTGGCGGTGAGCGGCGGCAGTGCCACCGCGGCGGACAATATCGCCCAAACGCTGTCCCGGGTGGCGGACAGGGCCCGGCGGAACGGCGGGACCACCGCCGTGTAGCACGGCCGTGTAGCACGGCCGTGTAGCACGGCGGTGTCGGTCCCCGGTGTCGGTCCCCGGTGGAGCAGGACGGCGGAGTACGACGGCGTGCCGGGCCTGTGTAACACGACCGTCCAGTGAGGGGTTCGGCGGGCTGCAGCAAGGTCCCGGGAGGCCCGGCCTAGTAGGCTTGGGCCAGACCCCAACCGCCCCGGCCGCCGCCCGGCGCCGCAACCGAACGGAACAGCCGTGACCATTTCTGACCTGCCCCGCGTGCACATTGCCACCGACCACGCCGGAATGGAGCTCAGCGCCCACCTGGTCAGCCACCTCGGCGCCAAGGGCTATGAGGTGGTGGACCACGGACCGAAGGTCTACGACGCCCTGGATGACTACCCGTCGTTCTGCATCAACGCCGCCCTCGCCGTCGTCGCGGACCAGGAGGCCGGAACCCACGCCCTCGGCATAGTCCTCGGCGGCTCTGGCAATGGCGAGCAGATCGCCGCCAACAAGGTCAAGGGCGTCCGTGCCGCGCTGGCCTGGAACCTGTCCACCGCCCAGCTGGCACGTGAGCACAACGACGCCAACGTCGTCGCCGTCGGCGGCCGCCAGCACAGCGTCGACGAGGCCACGGAAATCATCGAGGCGTTCCTGGCCGAACCCTTCAGCAACGATGAGCGCCACGTCCGCCGGATCGGCAAGATCGCCACGTACGAGCGCACCGGCGAGGTCATCGACTAGTGCCGGAGGGGCATTCCGTCCACCGGCTGGCCCGCCAGTTCGGGGACGTCTTCGCGGGGGAGCGGCTCGCGGTCTCCAGTCCGCAGGGCCGGTTTGCCCAGGGCGCGGCGCTGCTGGACGGCCACACCCTCGTCAGTTCCGTGGCGCACGGGAAGCACCTCTTCCTGGAGTTCGGGCACGGGCTTTTCCTGCACGTCCACCTGGGCCTCTATGGCGCCTGGGATTTCGGCGGTGACGCCACCTTCCGCGGCGCCTCCAGCATTGGCGCGCCCCGGAAGGTGGGGGAGCGGGAAGTCTACGACGACGCTGAGGCGGCCGGTCCCGCCGCATATGAGGGCCCGCCCGCGCCGGTCGGTGCCGTCCGCGTCCGGCTCGCCGGCGCGCACGGCTGGGCCGATCTCCGCGGCGCGACCACGTGCGAGGCGATCACGGACGCGGAAGCGGCGGCCGTACTGGCGCGGCTCGGCCCGGACCCGCTGCGGAACCTTCCGGGAGACCGGGACACCTTCAGCGCCACCGTGGCGGCCAAACGCACACCGCTGGCGGCCCTGCTGATGGACCAAAAGGTGATTGCCGGCGTCGGGAACGTCTACCGGGCCGAACTCCTGTTCCGGCAGCGGCTCAACCCCTGGCTGCCCGGCGCCGAACTGTCACCGGACGCGGCCCGCCGGCTCTGGGACGACACCGCGGCCATGATGACCGACGGCGTCCGGGACGGCCGGATCATCACGACGCCGCCGCAGTACTGGAACGGGGCCGGAGCCGGCATATCCCGCGGCGTCCTGCCGGCCCCGGAGGAGGCGCACTTCGTCTACCGGCGGCACGGACTTGGCTGCAGGGACTGCGGAACGCCGGTGGCGCTGACCGAGCTCGGCGCCCGGAAGCTTTACTGGTGCCCGGCCTGCCAGCCGGCCTGAGCCGGTACGCCTGCCCTTGCACGCCTGCCCTTCCAAGCTCCGGCCGCCGGGGCCTGGAGAGGAACGAAAAAAGCCCCTCCGGAGAGGGGCTTTTTTCGTCATATTTCTGAGGGGACGACGGGAATCGAACCCGCGTAATCAGTTTGGAAGACTGAGGCTTTACCATTAAGCTACGTCCCCGGGGATCTCACTGGAACTCCAGCAAAACTTCCGGGCGGCTGTTCAAGCCGGATACAACTAAACCCAATTCAAGGCCCCGGTGTCAAATGTGCAAATCGGCACAGTATGACCGTAGACTGTTCTGTGCACTTACGGGGTGTAGCTCAGCTTGGCTAGAGCGCCTGCTTTGGGAGCAGGAAGTCGCAGGTTCAAATCCTGTCACCCCGACTCTGCAAGCACTGCCAGCACGTGGCAATGCAGAACCCCATACCCCCCACACCAGGAGTACTTAGACTGTGAAGAGCGCTGTCGAGAACCTCACCCCCACGCGGGTCAAGCTCAATGTTGAGGTCCCCTTTGAGGAATTGAAGCCCAGCATCGCAGAGGCATACAAGACTGTTGCTTCGCAGATCCAGGTCCCCGGTTTCCGCAAGGGCAAGGTCCCCTCCAAGCTCATTGACCAGCGCGTTGGCCGCGGCTACGTCCTGGAGACGGCCATCAACGAAGGCCTCAACGGCTGGTACCAGGCCGCCGTGCAGGAAACCGGCATCCGCCCGCTGAGCCGTCCCGAGGTCGAGATCACCGAGGTTCCGGACCCGTCCGCCACCGACGGCGAGCTCAAGTTCCACGCCGAGGTTGACATCCGCCCCGAAATCGAACTGCCCGACTACGCAGGCATCAAGGTTGAGGTCGCCGCCGCCGAGTCCTCCGACGCCGACGTCGACAAGGCCCTGGACGAGCTCCGCGGCCGCTTCGGCACGCTGAAGTCCGTGGACCGCCCGGCCGCCGATGGCGACTTCCTGACGATCGACATCGCAGCCTCGATCGACGGCGCCGATGTTGACTCCGCTTCCGGCCTGTCCTACCAGGTTGGCGCCGGCACCATGCTCGAAGGCCTCGACGAGGCCGTCACCGGCCTCAGCGCCGACGAGGACGCCATCTTTGACACCACGCTGGTCGGCGGCGAGCACGCCGGCGAGTCCGCTCAGGTCAAGGTCACCGTCAAGGCCGTCAAGGAGCGCGAGCTCCCCGTCGCCGACGACGACTTCGCCCAGCTCGCCAGCGAATTCGACACCCTCGCCGAACTCCGTGAGGACCTCGCCAAGCAGGCCGCCGAGTCCAAGATTGTTGACCAGGGCGTCGAGGCCCGCGACAAGGTCCTGGACAAGCTCGTTGAGCTCGTCGAGGTTCCCGTCCCGGCGTCGATCGTCGAAGAGCAGCTCGAGCAGCACTTCAACGCCGAAAACGCCCACGGTGAAGGCGAGCACGACACCGAGGAGCACCGCGCCGAGGTCAAGGCCAACACCGAGCGCGCCTTCCAGAACGAGATCATCCTCGACGCCATCGCGGAGAAGGAAGAAGTCAACGTCAGCCAGAACGAGCTGATCGACTACATCGTCACCACCGCCAGCCAGTACGGCATGGATCCGAACCAGTTCGCCCAGATCATCGATCAGAGCGGCCAGGTGCCCATGATGGTTTCCGAGGTCCGCCGCCGCAAGGCACTGGCCGTCGTGCTGGGCCAGGCCGAGGTCACCGACTCCGAGGGCAACAAGGTTGACCTGAGCGACTTCGTCCGCCCCGGCGACGAAGCCGCCCCGGCCGCCGAGACCGTTGAGGACGAAGCGGCTTCGGCAGAAGCCAGCACCGAGGCCACGCCGAGCGATGACCCCGCAGCAGTGAAGTTCTAGCAGTCACTGAGACTTAGAACAGTCGGCCCCCGGATCACCGATCCGGGGGCCGTCTGTTTTAAGCCCCCGCCTGCGGCCATGCCCGGCCGGCACGGTCTGTTCGGGAGCCGGGAAGGGCCCGCATCCAGGACCCGGCGCGCGGGGTCCCGGCAATCGTGCGCCGTCAGCGAACAGCCCGGCGCCAGCGAACAAAGCGGGCGTGAAAACGGTTAGTGTCGCTGTAGGAAAGTTCAGTGATGTCGTCCAGTGGCGTCACCGTCGCCAGCGAGAGGTAAGTACATATGTCACAGCAAGCAGGGGCACCCCGGATGGCCACGGTCGATCCGGCAGCCCAGGATAACTACATTTACAACCGCCTGCTGAAAGAGCGCATCATCTGGCTCGGCTCCGAGGTCCGCGACGATAACGCCAACGCGATCTGCTCCCAGCTGCTGCTGCTCTCGGCGGAGAATCCTGAAAGGGACATCTACCTTTACATCAACTCACCCGGCGGCTCCGTCACCGCCGGCATGGCCATCTACGACACCATGCAGTTCATCCCGAACGATGTTGTCACGGTCGCCACCGGCCTCGCCGCGTCCATGGGCCAGTTCCTGCTCTCCTCCGGCACCAAGGGCAAGCGCTACGCCACCCCCAACGCCCGCATCCTCATGCACCAGCCCTCCGGCGGCATCGGCGGCACGGCGTCGGACATCAAGATCCAGGCCGAGCTGATCCTGCACATGAAGAAAGTCATGGCCGAGCTGACCGCGGACCAGACCGGCCAGAGTGTGGACACCATCCTCAAGGACAACGACCGCGACAAGTGGTTCACGGCCCCGGAAGCCCTCGAATACGGCTTCTTCGACAAGATCGCCGCACACGCCGGATCCGTGGCAGGCGGCGGCGGAACCAACGCCAACGGCTCCGGGAACAGCGGCGGCGCTGCGACAGCCACCGAGAACTGACCGGCAGGTAGACAGCAATGAATTCAGGAGCAATGAACATGAACTACAACTTCGGTTCGACTGCCGGCAACCTGCCGAGCAGCCGCTACGTGCTGCCCCAGTTCGAAGAGCGCACCCCCTACGGCTTCAAGCGCCAGGACCCGTACACCAAGCTGTTCGAGGACCGCATCATCTTCCTCGGCGTCCAGGTCGACGACGCCTCGGCCGACGACGTCATGGCCCAGCTGCTGGTGCTCGAGTCCACCGACCCGGACCGCGACATCACGCTCTACATCAACTCGCCTGGCGGTTCCTTCACCGCCATGACCGCGATCTACGACACCATGACGTACATCCGGCCCGAGATCCAGACCGTCTGCCTCGGCCAGGCGGCCAGCGCCGCCGCCGTGCTGCTCGCGGCCGGCACGCCGGGCAAGCGCCTCGCACTGCCGAACGCCCGCGTACTGATCCACCAGCCTTCGCTGTCCGGCGGACAGGGCGGGCAGGCCTCGGACCTCGAGATCCAGGCCGCCGAGGTCATGCGCATGCGCTCCTGGCTCGAGGACACGCTGGCCAAGCACTCCGGCCGGACGCCGGAACAGGTCAACAACGACATCGAGCGGGACAAGATCCTCACGGCCGCCGAGGCCATGCAGTACGGCCTCATTGACCAGGTCCTCGATTCCCGCAAGATCAAGCCCCAGGCAATCGCGCGCTAATCAGCAATCCGCGGCGCCGGTGCGGCATTTTTACTTGGCCGCACCGGCGTCCGCTTTCCACCCAACGGGCCCAAAGTGACCTAGAGTGGAACATGTCACAGCCAGCAGCAAGCTACTAAAGGGGTTCACACATGGCTCGGATTGGCGAGAGCACAGATCTGCTGAAGTGTTCTTTCTGCGGAAAGAGCCAGAAGCAGGTCCGCAAGCTCATTGCCGGGCCCGGCGTCTACATCTGCGACGAGTGCATCGAACTCTGCAACGAGATCATCGAAGAGGAACTCGCGGAAGTAGCTGACCTGGGCAGTTTCGAGTTGCCCAAGCCCCGCGAAATCTTTGATTTCCTGCAGGAATACGTGATTGGCCAGGAACCCGCCAAGCGTTCGCTCGCCGTCGCGGTGTACAACCACTACAAGCGGATCCAGGCCGGCCACGCGCCGAAGAGCGGCAGCCTCGCCGACGGCGTGCACCACGACGACGTCGAGATCGCCAAGTCCAACATCCTGCTGATCGGACCCACCGGCTGCGGCAAGACCTATCTGGCCCAAACCCTCGCCCGCCGCCTCAACGTCCCGTTCGCCGTCGCCGACGCCACGGCCCTGACCGAAGCCGGCTACGTCGGTGAGGACGTTGAGAACATCCTCCTCAAACTCATCCAGGCCGCCGACTACGACGTCAAAAAGGCCGAGCAGGGCATCATCTACATCGATGAAATCGACAAGATCTCACGCAAGAGCGAGAATCCGTCCATTACCCGGGACGTCTCGGGGGAGGGCGTGCAGCAGGCGCTCCTGAAAATCCTCGAGGGCACGGTGGCCTCGGTCCCGCCGCAGGGCGGACGCAAGCACCCGCACCAGGAATTCATCCAGATCGACACCACCAACGTGCTCTTCATCGTGGCCGGCGCCTTCGCGGGGCTCGAGGACATCATCGGTTCGCGGTCCGGGCGCAAGGGCATCGGATTCGGCGCCCCGCTCAACGAGGTCAAGAACACCACGGATTCCTACGGCGAGGTCATGCCGGAAGACCTGCTCAAGTTCGGGCTGATCCCGGAGTTCATCGGCCGGTTGCCCGTCATCACCACCGTCTCCAACCTGGACCGCGCCGCGCTCATCCAGATCCTCTCGACGCCGAAGAATGCCCTCGTCAAGCAGTACCAGAAGATGTTCCAGCTCGACGGCGTCGAGCTCATCTTCGAGGACGAGGCCCTCAACACCATTGCCGACCAGGCGCTGGAGCGCGGCACCGGGGCCCGGGGGCTGCGCGCCATCATGGAGGAAGTCCTGCTCCCGGTCATGTTCGACCTCCCCAGCCGCGACGACGTCGCCAGCGTCGTGATCACCGAAGAGGTCGTGACCAAGAAGGCGACGCCCACGATGATCGCCCACGACGAGGTCAAACGGCGCAAATCCGCCTGATCCGGAATATTAACGCGGCCAAGGTCGCTGTAGTTTTTAGCGCGCCGTGTGCGTGATCCGCGCCGGCGCTTTCCCCGCAGACTTCCCTAAGGAGAACACCTGTGTCTGAAACCATGACCAACAAAGCCGACTTCTGGTTCGACCCGATGTGCCCCTTCGCCTGGGTCACCTCCCGCTGGATCGGTGAAGTCGAAGAAGTCCGCGACATCAAGACCGAGTGGCATGTCATGAGCCTCGCCGTGCTCAATGAGGGCCGCGAGGAACTGCCCGAGCAGTACCGCGAGTTCATGAAGAAGGCGTGGGCTCCGGTCCGCGTCATCACCGCCGCCGCTGAACAGCACGGTGCCGAATTCATCAAGGCGCTCTATGACTCCATGGGCACCAAGATCCACAACGAAGGCATCAAGGACATTGACGAGGTCATCGCCAAGTCGCTGGCCGAGGCCGGACTGCCGGCCGAGCTTGCCGCCGCGGGCCAGAGCGACGAATTCGATGCAAAGCTGCGCGCCAGCCACGAGGCAGGCATCTCGCTGGTCGGACAGGACGTGGGCACACCCGTCGTCGCCTTCAACGGCACGGCCTTCTTCGGCCCGGTCCTGACGCGCATCCCGCGCGGCGAGGAAGCAGGACAGATCTGGGACGCCACGGTGACCCTGGCATCCTTCCCGTACTTCTTCGAAATCAAGCGCAGCCGTACCGAAAGCCCGGTCTTTAACTAGGCCTGAACACGCCGGGCCGGGCCGCTGCCCGGCCTCCCGGGAGCCCCGGCAGAACTACTCCGATGTAGTTCTGCCGGGGCTCTTGTGCACAGCAGGCCGGAGGACAACAATAGAACTTACCCACTTCGAAAGGAGAGGGACGCAGGAACCAAAGATTCAGTGACACTCATCCGACGCAGCCTTCGGCAAAGTCAGATGATGGCTACCAGTGACGAGGTAGGAAGACCTGGAAGTCTAAGGATCCCGCCAGATTGTCTAAGACGTCACGTGACAATCGAAAAGTCGAAGCCCCACCAACGGCTAACGCTGATGGGGCTTCCCCTTTGCCCAAAAACACTTTGCTTTGCCCAAAAACACCTTGCCCAAAAACAGTGCGGCCCAAAGCAGTGTGACCAAATTCGTCAGATCGCCGTCCAGGGGCGCTTCCGGGGTGCAGAGCGGGCATTGTTCAGGTGCGCACGACCCGGGAGGAGTCATGCGCACCTGCGGGTGCCCGGGGCCGGCTCCGCGTTGTCAGTCGCGGGGGTCAGCCGCGGGTGTTAGTCGCGGCGGTCTTCCCGGCGGTCGCCGCGGTCGTCACGGCGGTCTTCCCGCCGGTCGCCGCGACGGTTGATCCCGTGGGCGACGACAACGGCCCCGCCGACGGCGGCTGCGGTCCTGCGTCTGCGTCGTGCTGCCAGTGGCATGTCAGGCTCCTTCTATCGCTTCTTCAGGGGACTGGTCTTCGGCGTCGGCCTGGAAGGCGGCGATGACGGCCTGGGTCGGGATCCGGCCGCTGGCCACGAGTTGGCCGCCGGCCTTACGGACTGCCGTGCCGAACGGGGCCGCCCACAGGTTCTCCCAGACGAGCACCGCGGCGGAGTGGCCGGGGGCGATCGTCTCGGCCAGGTCCATGACATCCTGCTCAGAGAGCACCATGGCCAGGTCGGCCTCGGCCGTGCGCACCTCGCCGAGCTCGCTCGGGTCCAGATCGGAGATCTCCGCCGTCTCGAGAGTGCCGTCCTCCATCTTCCTCAGGAACACCATGTCGAGCACCCTGACGAGGTCACGCTGGACCAGGTCCTCCAGGAATGGGGCGATCTGGCCCTTGCCGAAATCGGGTCCGGGGAATTCAACGACGATCCAGTCGACCGGCCCCAGTTCATCGAGTGTCTCAGTCATGCGTATGACCTCCGCTTCTTCTTGGGGTTCGAGGCGATCCGACGGACCGCTGCACCTTCATTCTGTGCCCCCGGTGAGGTGCGGCGCCTCACCCGTGCCGGGTGACCTCACGCCTCAGCGGTAGATCTGCTTGAGCTGCCCCGGGTTCCGGGCCGAAGGAACAAGCCCGGCGGCCCGGCTGTTGCTTCCAATGACGGGGCAGCGGTCCCCGTGCCGTGATCTCCGGGCAACCCGCCCGGTTGTACCCGGTTTTGTCCTGTCCCCACCTGCGAACATTGGAGCGCCATGCCCGTTACAGCCCATCTCGACTTGAACGTCAAAGCCGAAGCCCTGCCCACGGCGCCCGCGGTGCTCCGCGATATTCTCTCCGATACGCGCGCCTTTGACGGCTGCCTCGGGGTCGACGTGCTGGTCGACAGCGCGGATCCGGCGCATTTTCTCGTGGTCGAACAGTGGGTATCGATGGAACACGACGCCGCCTATCGCGCCTGGCGCGCAGGCGACGGCGCTAGCGGGCTGGCAGAACTCCTGGCCGCCCCGCCGGTGCTGACGCACTTCGAGACGTCCTTCGCGGTCTGAGCCTCCCCGCGACGCCGAAGGGGCCCCGCCGGATCAGAATTGCTTCTCTGAACCGGGCCGAGGGCCCCTTCGTGTTGTTTCCGCCGGAGACTACGCCTGGACGGGCGGCTCGGCAGGTGCCAGCACGACGTCGCTGACGGCCAGTTCACCCTCGCCGGCGACAAGCGCCAGTTCACGGGCGTTGGCCGCGGCCTTGAGGTCGGCGAGGCCGGCCTTGAGCTGGGTCGTGAGGGATTCCGAGGCCGTGATCGTCGCGGACAGCACCTCGGTGCGCTGCTTGACCTTGGCCTCGGACTTGGCCTTGCGAATGCCGCTGAGCGCGGTGCCGACCGTGGCCAGGAGGGTAGTGTCGCCGTCGACCGCGATGGCGGAGGGCCACTGGGCGCGGTGCACGGAACCGGTGCGCCACCAGCTCCAGACTTCCTCCGTGGCAAACGGCAGGAACGGCGCGAAGAGCCGCAGGAGGGTGTCCAGGCTCGTCGCGAGGGCGGCCAGCACGGATGCCTGCTGCTCCTCGCCTGCCGCACCGTAGGCACGGTCCTTGATGAGTTCCACGTAGTCGTCGGTGAAGTTCCAGAAGAAGCTCTCGGTGATCTGCAGCGCCCGGGCGTAGTCGTAGCCCTCGAATGCCTTGGTCGCCTGCTCGACGACGTCGGCGAGCTGGGCCAGGACGGCCCGGTCTAAGGGGTTGCTCAGCACGGACAGGTCGCCGGAGACGACCGAGTCCTCGGTGGCGCCCAGGTTCAGGACGAACTTGGAGGCGTTGAGCAGCTTGATGGCCAGGCGGCGGCCGATCTTCATCTGCGCGATCTCGTAGGCGGTGTCCGCGCCGAGCTTGGCCGAGGCAGCCCAGTAGCGCACGGCGTCGGAGCCGTACTCCTCCAGCACATCCGTGGGCACAATGACGTTGCCCTTGGACTTGGACATCTTCTTCCGGTCCGGGTCCAGGATCCAGCCGGAGATGGCCGCGTGCTTCCACGGTGCGGTCTTCTGCAGCGCGTCGGCGCGGACGGCGGAGGAGAACAGCCAGGTCCGGATGATGTCATGGCCCTGCGGGCGCACGTCGAAGGGGTAGACCTTGGCGAAGAGCGCCTCGTCGGTGCTCCAGCCGCCCACAATCTGGGGGGTCAGGGAGGACGTGGCCCAGGTGTCGAGGACGTCCGCGTCGCCGGTGAAGCCGCCGGGCACGTCGCGCTGGGCTTCCTCGTAGCCGGGGGCCGCATCTGCCGCGGGGTCCACGGGCAGCTGCGCGTCCGACGGGACGATCGGTGCGTCGTATTCGGGGTTGCCGTCGGCATCCAGGGGGTACCAGACCGGTACCGGCACGCCGAAGAAGCGCTGGCGGGACACGAGCCAGTCGCCGTTGAGCCCCGAGATCCAGTTCTCGTAGCGGGAGCGCATGAAGGCGGGGTGGAACTCGATCTCGTTGCTGCGGCCGATCAGCCGTTCGCGCCGGTCCTCGTCGCGTCCGCCGTTGCGGATGTACCACTGGCGTGAGGTGACGACCTCGAGGGGCTTGTCGCCCTTCTCGAAGAAGTTCACCGGGTGCATGATCTTCTTGGGCTCGCCGTCAAGCAGTTCCGCGGCGGCCAGGAGCTCCACCACGGACTCCTTGGCACTGAACACCGTCTTGCCGGCGATGGCCGCGAAGTTGGCGCGGCCTTCTTCGGTGGTGATCCACTCCGGGGTCTCGCCGATGATGCGGCCGTCGCGGCCCACGATCGCGCGGGTGGGCAGCTGCAGTTCGCGCCACCAGGTGACGTCGGTGAGGTCGCCGAAGGTGCAGACCATGGCGACGCCGGAGCCCTTGTCTGCCTTGGCCAGCGGGTGGGCCTTGACCTCTACCTCGACACCGAACAGGGGAGAGGTGACCTTCTTGCCGAACAGCGGCTTGTAGCGCTCGTCGTCGGGGTTGGCCACGAGCGCGGCGCAGGCGGCCAGCAGCTCGGGGCGGGTGGTTTCGATGAAGATCTTTTCGCCGTCTTCGGTGAAGAAGGGGTAGCGGTAGTAGGCGCCAGCGACTTCGCGGTCTTCGAGCTCGGCCTGGGCCACGGCGGTGCGGAACGTGACATCCCACAGGGTGGGGGCCTCGGCCATGTACGCGTCGCCTGCGGCCAGGTTGGCCAGGAAAGCGCGCTGCGAGATGGCGCGGGACTTGTCATCGATCGTCCGGTAGGTCAGATCCCAGTCCACGGACAGGCCCAGGGTCTGGAACAGGTGCTCGAAGACCTTCTCGTCCTCGACCGCGAGCTCCTCGCACAGCTCGATGAAGTTCTTGCGGGAGATGACGTCGAAGTCGCGCTGGTTCTTGGCGGGCTCGGCCGGGGGGCGGTAGCCGGCGTCGTAGGCGATCGCGGGATCGCAGCGCACCCCGTAGTAGTTCTGCACGCGGCGCTCGGTGGGCAGGCCGTTGTCGTCCCAGCCCATGGGGTAGAAGACGTTCTTGCCGGTCATGCGCTGATAGCGCGCCAGGACGTCGGTCTGGGTGTAGGAGAACATGTGTCCCACGTGGAGGGATCCCGATGCCGTGGGCGGGGGAGTGTCGATCGAGTAGACCTGCTCCCGGGTGGTGTCCGGGTTGAACTTGTAGGTCCCTTCGCCAAGCCAGCGCTGCGTAAGCGCCTCTTCCAGCCCCTCCAGGGCGGGCTTGTCCGGAACGTTGATGGGGGCGGTGGTGGGCGTGTCTGTACCCTGATTGTCTTCAGCCATGGGCCAATTCTTCCACTAACTCCCATCCCCTGATGTACGGGATGCGGCCGGCGGCGGGATCTCCGGGTGTGGGCGCCGCCCAAGTAACGTGAAGTAGCATGCGCAGATGGGCAATTCTCAGGGTAATTCTGCCGGAACCTTCGTGATCAAGCGCATCTACGACGACCCTTCCGACGACGACGGCTGCCGGGTCCTGGTGGACCGGCTCTGGCCCCGCGGAGTCAGCAAGGAACGGGCCCACCTGGAGCTCTGGCTCAAGGACGTGGCACCGTCTGCACCGCTGCGCAAGGAATTCGGGCACATGCAGGAACGGTTCGCGGACTTCCGGGCGGCCTACGAAGCCGAGCTCGAGGGCAACCCGGCCGTGCAGACGCTGTACGGACTCGCGGCGGAGCACGGGAAAGTGACGCTGCTGTTCGGTGCACGGGACCCGGAGACCGCCCATGCCCGGGTGCTGCAGGAGTTCCTGGAGCACGGCAGCAGCAGCAGGAAATGAGCCCGGCATTGCCGTTACTGTGGTGCCATGACTGAGGGAATCGACAACAACACACAAGAATTCACTGCAGCAGGAGCCAAAGCAGCAGTAGTCACCGGCGCCAGCACCGGAATCGGCGAGGCCACGGTGCGTGCGCTCCGCAAGGAAGGCTGGACCGTGTTCGCCGTCGCCCGCCGTGCCGACCGGCTCGAAGCGCTCGCCGCCGAAACCGGCGCCGTCGCCCTTCCCGCCGATGTGACCGACGACGCCGATGTGGCCCGGCTGCTCGATGAGGTGACCCGCGCCGGCGGCATCGACACGCTGATCAACATCGCCGGTGGTGCCCGCGGCGCCGACAAGGTCGCCGGGGCCAAAACCGAGGACTGGGAATGGATGTTCCAGGTCAACGTGCTGGGCAGCATGAAGCTGATCCGCGCGTTCCTGCCCATGCTGCGTGCCTGCGGCGAGGGAACCGTGCTGAACCTGACCTCCACGGCCGGGCTCGCGGCCTATGAGGGCGGCGGCGGCTACAACGCGGCCAAGTTCGCCCAGCACGCCCTGACCGGCGCCCTGCGGCTCGAAGAGGCCGAGCACAACCTCCGCGTGATCGAGGTGGCCCCCGGGCTGGTGCAGACCGAGGAATTCGCCCTGAACCGCCTCGGCGACCAGGACGCGGCGGCCAAGGTGTACCAGGGAGTCGAGAAGCCACTGACCGCCGAGGACGTGGCCGATGTGGTCCGCTACGCCGTCGTCGCGCCGCACCACATCAACCTGGACCAGATCGTGATCCGCCCGGTGGCGCAGGCGGCCAACTACAAGCTGATCCGCAAGAACCAGTAGGGCGGGGCCAGGAGCGGGGCCAAGGGCGGGGCAAGGGGCCGGGACATCCGGCTGCGACACCTGACGTTCACCGAGGCGTGGGGCGCAGGTCAGGCTGCGCTGGTCCGGAGTTGGCCGGGGTTGGGCAAGGTGGCGCATGCAACTGCACACCACCAGAGTGGAGAACTTTCCCATGCGAACCCCGACGAAGCTCGGCGCTGCCGTACTCAGCGCAGCCCTGCTCCTCGCCGCCGCTGCCCAGGCAAACGCTGCCCAGGCAAACGCCGCCCAGGCAAACGCCGCCGAGGCCCACGCGGCCGACACGAACCCCAACAGCCAGGGCAACCACTTTGACCTCGAGGCCCATCGAGGCGGCATCGGCTTGACTGTCGAGTCAACCCTGGCGTCCTTCGCCAAGGGGATCGAGACCGGCGTTTCCACCCTCGAACTGGACCTCCAGATCACCAAGGACGGCCACGAGGTCATCACCCACGACCGCAAGATCAGCGGCCAGAAGTGCCTGGATACGGCTCCTGTCACGCCGAACGACCCACAGTTCCCCTACGTGGGCAAATACATCAAGGACCTGACGTTCGCGCAGGTCCGCAGCCTGGACTGCGGCACCCTCACGCTGCCCCAGTTCCCGGGCCAGGTGGCCTCGCCGGGCGCCAAGATGCCCACGCTGGCCGAGGTCTTCGCCCTGGCGGACTCGCACCGCGCCAGCCAGGTGAAGTTCAACATCGAAACCAAGGTCGAGGCAGGGGCGCCGCAGGAAACGGCCCCGCGGGAGCAGTTCGTCGACGTCGCGCTCCGCGAAATCAAGGCCGCCGACATGCAGAGCCGCGTCTCAATCGAGAGTTTCGACTGGGGCTCACTGCGCCTGGTCCAGCAGCGCGATCCCCAGATCCGCACCGTGGCCCTGACCAACAAGGACTTCCTCCAGGCAGGCCAGCCCGGCAAGTCGCCGTGGCTGGGCGGCATCGACGCCGATGACTTCGGCGGTGACCTCGTCGCCGCAGCCTCGTCCCTGGGCTTCGACGCCATCTCTCCCGTGCACGGCACGCCGCAGGACGGCGCCGTGACGGATCCGGGCTATGTTCCCTACGTCACCGCCGACATGGTCCGCCGTGCCCATGCGGCAGGCATGCAGGTCATTCCGTGGACCGTTGATGACAAGCCCACCATGCGGGCGCTCATCGGTGCCGGCGTGGACGGGCTGATCACGGATTACCCGGACCGGCTCCGGGACGTGATGGCCGAGTCCGGCATGAAACTGCCGCGCAGCTAGTCCGCCGCGGGGACGGACAACGTGGCCAGGACCGCCGCGTGGTCCGTCCCGGCCACCGGCAGCACGGCATAGCCGCTGCTGCCCACCTGCGGGCTGGTCACGATGTGGTCGATCACCACGCCCGGCAGCGGGGGCCCGGCCATCGGCCAGGTCGGAACCAGCCGTGCCAGGGCGGCGGCGCCCGCGTCGACGCGGGGGCCGCCGGGCCCGGTGCCGTCAGGGCCCTGAAGGATCTGGCGGAACTCGGCGTGGTCGAGGGTGGCGTTGAAGTCGCCCAGCAGCAGCATGCTGCCGGGACGGGCGGCAAGGCGGCCCAGGGCAGCCAATTCACTCCGCCACTGCCCGGCCCGGCCCCACACCGGAGCCTTGGTGTGCACGTTGGTCACGGTGAGGGGGGCCGGCCGGCCGCCGGCGTCGAGCTCCAGCTGCACCGTTGGCATGTGGAAGGCGGAACCGTCCACGGAGTCCACCGGAATGATCGGGCGTGAGGAGTACACGGCGCCGCCGCCCGCGCCGTCCCTCGAGCGGCTGATCCGGTGCGGAAGCAGCGCGTCCAGCCCCTCCGCGTCCAGCCGTTTTTCCAGGTCCGGGGAGAGTTCCTGGACGGCGAGGAGCCCGACACCGTTTTCACGCACCAGCCGGACAACTTCCGCGGCGTCCGCCTGGCCTTTCCAGGCGTTGAGGCTCATGACCGTAAGTTCCGCCGTCGGCGCCGGGGCTGTGGACTGTGCCTGCCCCGTGCTCCGTTGCTCGCCAGGCAGCGAATCCGCCTGCCGGGGCAGAAGCCTGTCCGCCACCCGGTCCGGCGGGAACAGCCACAGCAGCTGGAGGGCCAGGAGGGCGCCGGCCGGGAGGGCCGCCCAGGGACGCCGCCCCGGCAGCGCGAGCAGGAGGGCCGCGCCCGCAGGGAGCGCGAACCAGGGCGTGAAGGCCACGAGCTGGACCACCGGGGCCGGCCAGGGCCCCGGGACCGCCCGGAAGATGGATACCACCGCAACGGGCGCGGCGCAGAGGACAGAGGACACCTGCCACCGGCGGCTGGCGCTGCGGCGCTTCACGGGTAGGCCCGGGGCGGCCGGGGGACGGTCATGGCATGAGTCTATGCAGTCGGACCGCCGGCGTCGCCCCTCACAGCGGAGTTAGTAGCTGTGAAATGCAGTCGCACTGCCCGTCTCTGCAGCGGGGCAGTGAAACGCACTATTTTCTCCGGTACCATCGACGTAGCAGCTTTGACCCGGCCATCACCGGTGAGCTTCCGGAAGAACACCCTCGCGTGAGGTGGAGATTTAGTCGCCACGGTGCGTGCACGGGCCAGTAGAACCGGACGGGTAAGCCCGTCACAGCAGTAATGAGCGGCCGACGCCGGTGCAGAACCTTTCGCGAAGGGGAGCGGACCGGTGGCGGTAAGTGAGGTGGTACCGCGGTCCGTGGTGTCGGAAGACAACAGGGCCGTCCTCGCATCCTGAATGCATGTGTTCACCAGCTCAACCCAGGATGTCGAGATGACTTATTACCCCAAGGCCTCCGCCACAGGCGCCGGCTCCACCACCTCTGCGTCAAACGCGGCTTCCAACGCAGTTTCCAACACCTCCGGTGTGTCTGCCTCCGTGAAGTTCCCGGAGATCGAAGAGCGCATCCTCAAATACTGGGACCAGGACGGCACCTTCCAGGCGAGCATCGACCAGCGGGATGCTGGTCAGGACGGGTCCAACGAGTTCGTCTTCTACGACGGCCCGCCCTTCGCCAACGGCCTGCCGCACTACGGCCACCTCCTGACCGGCTACGCCAAAGACCTCGTGGGCCGCTACCAGACCCAGCGCGGCCGCCGCGTGGAGCGCCGCTTCGGCTGGGACACCCACGGCCTGCCCGCCGAGCTGGAAGCCATGAAGCAGCTGGGCATGACGGACAAGACCCAGATCGAGGCCATGGGCATCGACAAATTCAACGACGCCTGCCGCGCGTCGGTGATGAAGTACGCCGACGAATGGAAGAGCTACGTCACCCGCCAGGCGCGCTGGGTGGACTTCGAGAACGACTACAAGACGCTCAACGTCGAGTACATGGAGTCCGTGCTGTGGGCCTTCAAACAGCTGCACGAAAAGGGCCTGACCTACAACGGCTACCGCGTCCTGCCGTACTGCTGGAAGGACGAGACGCCGCTGTCCAACCATGAGCTGCGCATGGACGACGACGTCTACAAGAACCGCCAGGACCAGACCGTCACGGTCACGTTCCCGATCACGGCGGGGGAGTCGGAGCTGTCCAGGCAGCTCGCCGGGGTGCAGGCACTTGCCTGGACCACCACGCCCTGGACGCTGCCCACCAACCTCGCGCTCGCCGTCGGGCCCGACATCAGCTACGTGGTCCTGCCGGCCGGCCCGCACGGGATCAAGGCCGCGGCAGCCGACGCCCCCGTCACGGGCAGCTTCCTGCTCGCCGCCGACCTTTTGGCCGCCTACGCCAAGGACCTTGGCTACGGCGACGGGGCCGAGGGCGCCGCCGCCGCGGAAGCCGCCATCACCTCCCGCCACACCGGCGCCGAGCTCAACGGCCTGAGCTACGAGCCGCTCTGGGACTACTTCCACGACGCCGAAAAGTACGGCACCGAGAACGCCTGGCGCTTCCTCGTGGCCGACTATGTCACCACCACCGACGGCACCGGCATCGTCCACCAGGCTCCCGCTTACGGCGAAGACGACCAGAAGATCTGTGAAGAGGCCGGCATCCCCGTTGTCCTCTCGGTCGACGAAGGCGCAAAGTTCCTGCCGCTCTTCGGCCACGGCGACCTCGCCGAAATCGCCGGGCTGCAGGTATTCGAGGCCAACAAGCCCATCACCCAGGTGCTCCGCGCCCAGGGCCGCCTGGTCCGCCAGGCCAGCTACGAGCACAGCTACCCGCACTGCTGGCGCTGCCGCAACCCGCTGATCTACCGCGCCGTGTCCTCCTGGTACGTCGAGGTCACCAAGTTCAAGGACCGCATGTCCGAGCTCAACCAGGACATCAACTGGATCCCGGGCAACGTCAAGGACGGCCAGTTCGGCAAGTGGCTCGCCAACGCCCGCGACTGGTCCATCAGCCGCAACCGCTACTGGGGCAGCCCCATCCCCGTCTGGCAGTCCACCGACCCGGACTACCCGCGCACCGACGTCTACGGCTCCCTGGCCGAAATCGAGGCCGACTTCGGCCGCCTGCCGCTGAACAAGGCCGGCCAGGTGGACCTGCACCGGCCGTTCATCGACGAGCTCACCCGCCCGAACCCGGATGACCCCCGCACTCCGGAAGAAGGCCAGTCCGTGATGCGCCGCGTCGAGGACGTCCTGGACGTCTGGTTCGACTCCGGTTCCATGCCCTACGGCCAGGTCCACTACCCGTTCCAGAACGAGGAATGGTTCGACACGCACAACCCGGCGGACTTCATCGTCGAGTACATCGGCCAGACCCGCGGCTGGTTCTACATGCTGCACATCCTTTCCACCGCGCTGTTCGACCGTCCGGCCTTCCGCAACGTCATCAGCCACGGCATCGTGCTGGGTTCGGACGGGCAGAAGATGTCCAAGAGCCTGCGCAACTACCCGGACGTCTCCGAGGTCCTGGACCGCGACGGCTCCGACGCCATGCGCTGGTTCCTGATGTCCAGCCCGATCCTGCGCGGCGGCAACCTCGTGGTCACCGAGCAGGGCATCCGCGACGGCGTCCGTCAGGTCATACTGCCGCTGTGGAACGTTTACAGTTTCTTCACGCTGTACACGAACGCGGCAGATGGCGGGCGCGGGTACGACGCGAAGCTCCGCTACGACGGCTACGCCGACACCCTGGACCAGTACCTCATGGCCAACACCGGGGACCTGGTCCGGAACATGACCGCCCAGCTGGACAGCTACGACATCTCCGGCGCCTGCGACGAGCTGCGCAGCTACCTGGACATGCTCACCAACTGGTACGTCCGCCGCAGCCGCCAGCGCTTCTTCGACGAGAGTGTGGACGCCTTCGACGCGCTCTACACCGCGCTGGAGACCGTCACCCGCGTGGCCGCCTCTCTGCTGCCGCTGATCTCCGAGGAGATCTGGCGCGGCCTCACCGGCGGGCGTTCCGTGCACCTGGCCGACTGGCCGGATGCCGGACTGTTCCCGGCCAACCCTGGCCTGGTCGCGGCGATGGACCGGGTGCAGCAGATCTGCTCCACCGGCTCCTCGCTGCGCAAGGCCGCGAACCTGCGCGTGCGCCTGCCGCTGCAGGAACTCACGGTCGTGGCACCGGGCGCGGACGCGCTGGGCGGCTTCGCCGCCGTCGTCGCCGATGAACTGAACCTGCGCTCGGTCCGCCTGCTGGACGCCGAGAGCGCCTCCCCGGAGGAGTTCGGCATCGAGCAGAAGCTCGTGGTCAATGCCCGGGCCGCCGGCCCGCGCCTGGGCAAGAACGTCCAGCAGGCCATCAAGGGCTCCAAGTCCGGCGACTGGTCGGTCAGCGACGCCGGGGTGGTCACCGCCGGCGGCCTCGACCTCGAACCGCAGGAGTACACCCTGGAAACCGTCGTGGCCGAGGCCGCGGAAGGCGAAGGCTCACGCGCGGCCGCCGTGCTTCCCGGCGGCGGCTTCGTGGTCCTCAACACCGAGGTCACCCCGGAGCTGGAGGCCGAGGGCCTGGCCCGTGACATGGTCCGCGCCATCCAGCAGGCCCGCAAGGACGCCGGACTCAATGTCAGCGACCGGATCAGCACGTCCGTCACGGCGAAGCAGGACGTCGTCGAGGCGCTGCTGGCCAACGCGGAGCTGGTCAAGACCGAAACCCTGACCGTCGAGCTGGAAACCCTGGCGGCCGACATCAAGGACCCGCAGGTCAGCGTTGCCAAGAAAGTTGGAGCCTAAACCATGACCGATGAATTCTCCGTTGAAAGCGTCTACGCCGAGCTCCTGGGCCGGGCGCCGGAAAACAAAATGGAGCCGCGGCTCGCCCCGCTGCACCGGGCCATGGAAATCCTGGGGGAGCCGAACAAGGCGTTCCCGATCATCCACGTCACCGGCACCAACGGCAAGACCTCCACGGCCCGGATGATCGAGGCCGGGCTGCGCGCCCACGGCCTGAGCACCGGCCGCTACACGAGCCCGCACCTGTCCAAGGTCACCGAGCGGATCAGCATCGACGGCGCCCCGGTGACGGATGAGACGTTCGTCCGGATCTGGGACGAGATCCGTCCCTACCTGCAGATCGTGGACGGCGAACTCGAGGCGGCGGGCCAGCCCCGGCTGACCTACTTCGAGTGCCTGACCATCCTGGGCTTCGCGGTCTTCGCTGACCAGCCGGTCAACGTCGCCGTGATCGAAGTGGGCCTGGGCGGCATCACCGACGCCACGAACGTCGGCGATGGCCAGGTGGCCGTCGTCACCCCGATCTCGCTGGACCACACCGATCTGCTGGGCGACACCACCGGGGACATCGCCTACGAGAAGGCCGGCATCATCAAGCCCGGCAGCTTCCTCATCAGCGCGGCGCAGCCGGTCGACGCGGCCCAGGTCCTGCTGGAAAAGGCCAAAGAGGTCAACGTGCCGTTCCGCTTCGAGGGCGTGGAGTTCGGCGTCGAATCCCGCACCGTCGCGGTCGGCGGCCAGATGGTCACCATCCAGGGCATCGCCGGACGCTACGAGGACCTGCTGGTGCCGCTGCACGGCGCGCACCAGGCCGAGAACGCCGCCGTCGCCATTGCCGCGCTGGAAGCGTTCTTTGGCGGGGAAAAGGCGATCGACGCCGAGATCCTGCAGGAGGCCTTCGCCTCCGTCACCTCCCCGGGTCGGCTTGAGGTGGTCCGCACCGCGCCGACCATCATCGTGGACGCGGCCCACAACCCGGAGGGCATCCGGGTCTCCGCCGAGGCCATCCACGAGGCCTTCAACTTCACCAAGCTGGTGGTGGTGGTCGGCGTGCTGCGGGAGAAGGACGCCGAGGAGATCCTGCGCCAGCTCAAGGAATCCCTGGGCGGCCTCGCCACCGAATACTGCTTCACCCAGTCCAACTCGCCCCGGGCCGTCCCGGCCGAGGACCTGGCCGAAATCGCGGTTGACCTGGGCTTCGGCGAGGAGAACATCCACGTCGCCGGGAAGCTCGATGATGCCCTCGAATGGGCCGTGGAACGGGCCGAAGCCGATGACGAGCCCGCCGGCGGGGTCCTCGTGACCGGTTCCATCACGCTCGTCGCGGACGCCCGGATCCTGCTCGGAAAGGCGGACGCTTAAGCGATGGCGAAGCTCACCAAAGCCCAACGCGAATGGCGCCCGGGCATGCCCAAAAAACGACGGTCGACGAAGGTCATGTTCGCCTCCACGGTCCTGCTGCTGGAAGCGTTCGTGGTGCTCTTCGGCACACTGGCCGTCTTTGGACTGCACCGGAACGAATACCCTGCGGCCCTGGTCTTCTCGGTCGGGATCGGCCTGTGCCTGGTCTTCGTCTTCACCTGCGCTGTCCTCTCGAAGCCGTGGGGAGTGGCCCTGGGCTGGGTCCTGCAGCTCGTGCTGATCCTGGGCGGCATCGTGGAACCGGCGATGTACCTCGTCGGCGCGCTCTTCGCCGTGGCGTGGTGGTACGGGATCCGGACCGGCATCCGGATTGACCGGGAAGCTGCCCAGCGGGAGCGCGAGCAAGCTGACTGGGATGCGGCCCACCCCCAGGGCCCCGCGCCGGGAAAGAGCGCCTGAACCTCCATCCCGGGCACCTGGCCCGAACCCCGTAGACTTGACCCAAATCCCACCCCAACACATTGGAGCAGCTGTGAGCATTGAGCGCACCCTCGTCCTGATCAAGCCCGACGGCGTCGCCCGCAACCTGTCCGGCGCCATCCTGAGCCGGATCGAAGCCAAGGGCTACACCCTGGCCGAGCTCAAGAAAGTCGACGCAAGCCGCGAACTGCTGGAGCAGCACTACGAGGAGCACGTCGGCAAGCCGTTCTACGAGCCGCTGGTTGAGTTCATGCTCAGCGGCCCCGTGGTCGCCGCGATCTTCGAGGGCCACCGCGTGATCGAGGGCTTCCGCACCCTCGCCGGCACCACGGACCCGACGACGGCGGCGCCCGGTACCATCCGCGGCGACTTCGGCCGCGACTGGGGCCTGAAGGTCCAGCAGAACCTGGTCCACGGCTCGGATTCGGCGGAATCCGCCGAGCGCGAGATCAAGATCTGGTTCTAGCCCGAATTTCGGACGCCCTCCGCCACCGAGGGGACAGTTAAGGCCAATGTTCGTACCGGACATTGGCCTTAACTGTCCCCTCGCGCTCTGGCACCTCGCTGCGGGTGGGGCTTCACGGGCCGCTCCGGGTCCGGAGACCTCTCATCGGCTGGCGAGGCGCACTAGATTCGAGAACTGACGGGTCTGCATGACCCAATGCGCGGGCTCCAGCATGGTGATGCTCAGGATGGGTTGCAGCCATTGTGGCTGTAGCGACCAGTAGCCGCTGACTACCAGCCGGGTGCGCTCACCCGCGGCCTCCCGCAGCTCGAATCCCCAGAGCGAGTCGGTGCAATAGCGCGGCCGGGTTCGTGCCGGGTCGAAGGGACGCCCGCGGAGATCGACCGACATACGCAGGCCCAGGAACCTCTCGGGTTCAAGCGCCGCGACCGCCCACCACTCGCTGCCGTCGGGCTTCGCCGCCAGACGGTCATCGATGGCGATGTCCTGCCACTCCGGATGGATGCGCCCTGCGCTGCGGCGCCCGAAATTATCGAGACGGTCCCAGCTGTACCAGCCGGCGCGATCCGTTCCCATCTGCACCAGCCAGGGCCACACGCGGGAAGGGGGCGCATCGATGGTCACCGCCATGGTCGCGCTTCGGGTGCTGCCCGGAATCAACCCGGCGCCCGGGTAAGGTCCCCGCGCTTCGTCAACGGTCGCACCCCAGCGAAGCAGGCGTGGCCGCGCAACGGCCAGGTATCCGGTGGTGAAAACGGCCACGGCACCCGCTGCCAGCAGGGATCCCCTCGGTGCAGGGTGCATCATCGCGCTTCCCCCTCAGTGATCAGGTGTTCCCGGAAGAACCCGAGGATGCGCAGGCGCGCGTCCTCGGCGGAGGGCTCGTGGTAACCGGCAGCGACCAGCTTCGCGAGCAACTTGTCCCCGAACGTGAGGTCCGACGGGCCATGCCTGTTGAGGAAGCCGTGACCGGCGTCGGGATAGACCTTGATGTCATGCTCTATTCCGGCCTCGGCGAGCAGCGGCTCCAGACGCGCCGGCACCTTGCGCACTCCGGGCCAGCGGTCCCTGGCGCCGTAGCTGCCAACGATGGGACAGGCGCGGGGCATTGCGCGGGCGGTCTCGTCATCCAGTCCGCCGTAGTTGACGCTTGCCGCGGCGAAGTCATGGTCCGGGGCCAGCATGAGGGCGAACCCGCCGCCCATACAGAAACCGATCACGCCGATCCGGCCGGTGCAGCCGTCCTGTCCGGCCAGCCAGGCGCGGGTGACGTCCAGGTCACCGAGGGGCCGCCAGCCGCGGATGAGGGACCACAAGCAGGCCGTCCTGGTGCCCCAGTAAAACAGGTCAGGTGCCACGGCGAGGAACCCCTCGCCGGCCAGCCAGTCGGCCTGGTCTCTGGTGTCACGGCTCAGGCCGAGTGCGTCATGGATGACGACGACGCCGGGCCACGGACCGGTACCGGCCGGCGTCGCCGCGTAGGCAGGCATGTCCCCTCGTTCGGCGTCAATGCTCACAACGGTCATGGGTCCTCCCGTGCACGCCCCACCGAGCCGGGCGCCGCGGCCGGGATGCGCAGTCCCGACGGCATTAGCCTGTGATGCTGCCTGAAGACGTGGACGAAGCAGGTTTAGCGAGTTGGGCCGTAATCTGATCCGTCCATTCGTCGACTGCCGCCCAGTCCCGCAAATCCCCAAATCGGCCGCCGGTGAGCCGGAACAACACCCGGAGCGGTGCCGGCATCTGGCCTGCCTGGTAGACGCCGGAGAAGAGTTTGTGGCCTCGAAGTGGAACTTCTTTGATCAGGACTTCTGCCAGACGTTCCTGTTGCAGTGCCGCGCCGCGCCGGCGTATGGGCTTGGGCAGCGCATCCGCCATCCCTACACTGAAGGCCCAGACGGGCCGACTGGCCAACTCGCGGGCGTGGTGTTTGAAGAACAGCAAAGCCGGGGGCAGCCAGGCCTGGTTGTGGACGGCGCTGCCGACGACGACAGCCTCATAGCGGGAGAGGGCCCCGACGTCCTCCACGGACCGGCACTCTACCTCGCCCAGTGCACCCGCCATGCGGGATGCCATATGTTGTGCCATCTCCCGGGTGGAGCCCAGGGCGCTTGCGTAGGCAATTAGAACAGTCATCAAGAGGCCTCCGGTCTTCCTTCCTCCAGCCTTATGTAACCTGCGCGCGCGGGGTCGTGCCATAAGTCCCGACATGGGCCCGGACCCTCTCACCGAAGAGACGGCTAAGGCCAATGCCCAGCGCGAGCATTGGCCTTAACTGTCTCTTCGATGCGGTTGGGGCGTTTAGTAGCCGGAGGTTCCGATGAAAACCTGGATGAAAGCGAAGAAGATCGTCGCGACGACGGCGACGTACAGCAGCGCCGTAATGATCCAGCCGGAGTCGCCGATCACCTTGGTGGGACCGGCGGGCAGGGCAATCACGCCGTGGGAGATGTTCCGGACGCTCACCCAGACGAACAGCGGGATCATCACGGCCCAGACGATCATGCAGAACGGGCAGAGGATGTGGATGGCGTACAGGGCCTGGGACCAGAGCCAGACCACGAACGCGAAGCCCAGCGTCACGCCCGCCTGGAGCCCCAGCCAATACCACCGGGAAAACCGGGCGCCGGCGAGGATACCCATGGCCGTGGTGATGATCACGGCGAAGGCGACGATTCCGATGAACATATTGGGGAAGCCGAACACGGAACTCTGCGGTGTCTGCATGACCTGGCCGCAGGAGATCCACGGGTTCACGTCGCAGACCGTGACGTGGTTCGGGTCCTTCAGGACCTCCAGCTTCTCCAGCACCAGGGCCCCGGATGCGAGCCAGCCGATGACGCCGGTGATCAGCAGGAGCCAGGCGAACGGGCGGTCGCGGGTCATCGTGGGAAGGGGCCGCGCCGCGGGGGCCGGGCCGGAACCCGGTTGGTGCACGGTCGCGTCGCCGGCAGTGCTGGAGATGCTGGGCATGGAAATTGAGTCCTTTTTTAGTCGTCTTGACCGGGTGCTTCTTGCCCCGATTGTAACGCCGGAGGCTGAGCAGCGCCGGAGAACGGCCCCGGCCGCCGCGCCCGGCCGAACCTGTTGCACTTCCGGCCCCGCCTGCCCCTGCTTTCACGGCTCCTGTGAGACAATGATCGTGGCTGGAACCCGATCCACATCCGGATTCCGGTCCGGCGATTTTGTTTCAAGACCGCCAATGATGAGCAGGGAGCTGCGGATCCTCTGATTCCAGCTGTCCCGCAATGCCATTGGACGGCACCTGGTTGTGGCGTGTAGGTCAACGGGTTCCAAAACAATCTCGCCGGCCCTCCAGGGCTGCCGCACCCCACTGCCGGTGCGAACCTGAGGGTATCCAATTGACTTCTGTCAATGCCTGCGGGTGTTGACGCATATTTGCCCCAAGGGGCGCCGAATGTGGCGGCGCATCAGGGGCAGGAGTGTCGCCACATATGGATAATGACCAGGTAGTAGCCGGAAACGAAGAACTAGTAGTCACCGGGGAAGCGCAGGGAACTGCTGAAGCAGAGGCTCCGGTAGCGCCGAAGAGGGCCGTACGGACCCGCCGGAAGGCGCCCGTCGCCAAGGTCAACGCCGCGGAGGCGGCCGAGGCTGTCGCCGAAGCCGCGGCCCTGGCCGACGCGGCCGGTTCAGATGAGCCCGTCCGGGGCCGCCGTAAGTCGGCCAACGTCGAAGCAGCCGGATCTGAAACTGTTGAACCCGAAGCTGCTGTATCTGAAACTGCTGCCGCCGGGACTGCGGCCAAGGCGCCCGCGCGGCGCACCCGGACCCGGAAAGCGGTAGCAGCCCCGGAACCGTTGCCTGCCTTCGCCGGCGATGCCGAAACCGGCGCACCTGCCGCGGCTGAGGCCCCCGCAGCAGCTGGCACTGACGCAGCTGCCGCCGCAGAAGCCGCACAAACGGCCGCAGAGACGGTTGCGGAAAAGCCGGTCCGGCGCCGCGCCAGCCGTGCCAAGGCCGCCCCGAAGGCCGAAGAAGCACCCGCAGCAACGCTCCCGGCCGAAGAGGCCCCCGCGGCGGAAGCACCCACCGCGGAAGCCGCCGCAGCCCAGCCCGAAGAGCCGGAAGCCCGGCCCGAGGAAAGCCCGGCCGCGTCGCTGTTCATGGAACCGGGTGCCCTCACTTCCGTCATCTTCCAGGCCCCGGACCTGAGCACTTTGGTGCGTCCGGCCCCCGTTGCCGCCGCAGCAGCTGAGCCCGAGGACGAGGAAGGCGACGAGGACGAGGACGCCGGCAACCGCCGTCGGCGCCGCAGCCGCGGCCGGCGCGGCCGCACCCGCACCTCTGCCGAGTCCGACACCGAGTCGGAAGGCACCGAAGAAGAGGGAGACGAAGGCTCCGAGTTGATCCTTGAAGACGGTGTGACCTCCCGCCGCCGCCGCCGCCGTCGCCGTGGAGACCAGGACCTCGAGCTGACCGGCGGGGAAGGCGACGATCCGCCCAACACGGTGACCCGCGTCCGTGCGCCGCGTGCCATGGCCGAGGCGCCGGTGAACAACCGCGTCACATCCGTCAAGGGCTCCACCCGCCTGGAAGCCAAGAAGCAGCGCCGCCGCGAATCCCGCGACACCGGCCGCCGCCGTACCGTCATCACCGAGGCCGAGTTCCTGGCCCGCCGCGAGTCCGTGGACCGCCAGATGATCGTCCGCCAGCGCGACGACAGAATCCAGATCGGTGTCCTTGAAGACGGCGTCCTGGCCGAGCACTTCGTGTCCAAGACCCAGCAGGACTCCCTGATCGGCAACGTCTACCTGGGCAAGGTCCAGAACGTGCTGCCCTCCATGGAGGCCGCTTTCGTGGACATCGGCCGCGGCCGCAACGCCGTGCTCTACGCCGGTGAAGTGAACTGGGAGTCCGTCAACCTCGAGGGCAAGCAGCGCCGCATCGAGAACGCGCTGAAGTCCGGCGACTCCGTGCTGGTCCAGGTCACCAAGGACCCGGTCGGCCACAAGGGCGCCCGTCTCACCAGCCAGATCTCGCTGCCCGGCCGGTACCTCGTGTACGTGCCCGGCGGTTCCATGACCGGCATCTCCCGCAAGCTGCCCGACGTCGAACGCAACCGCCTCAAGCGGATCCTCAAGGACCGCCTGCCCGAGGACGCGGGCGTCATTGTCCGCACCGCGGCCGAGGGAGCTTCCGAGGAAGAGCTGACGCACGACATCAACCGCCTCCGCGCGCAGTGGGAAGGCATCGAGAGCCAGTCGACGTCCACCAAGATCCTCGCCCCCGAGCTGCTCTACGGCGAACCTGACCTGACCATCAAGGTGGTCCGGGACGTCTTCAACGAGGACTTCTCCAAGCTGATCGTCTCCGGCGAGGAAGCCTGGGACACCATCGAGGCCTACGTCACCTACGTCGCGCCGGACCTCGTGGGCCGGCTCGAGAAGTGGACCAAGGACACGGACATCTTCGCGGCCTGGCGCATCGACGAGCAGATCCACAAGGCCCTGGACCGGAAGGTCTTCCTGCCCTCGGGCGGTTCGCTCGTGATCGACCGCACCGAAGCCATGACCGTGGTGGACGTTAACACCGGCAAATTCACCGGCTCCGGCGGCAACCTCGAGGAAACCGTCACCAAGAACAACCTGGAAGCGGCCGAGGAAGTCGTCCGGCAGCTGCGCCTGCGCGACATTGGCGGCATCATCGTGATCGACTTCATCGACATGGTGCTCGAATCCAACCGCGACCTCGTGCTGCGCCGCATGGTGGAGTGCCTGGGCCGGGACCGGACTAAACACCAGGTGGCCGAGGTGACCTCGCTGGGCCTCGTGCAGATGACCCGCAAGCGGATGGGCACCGGGCTGCTGGAAGTCTTCGGCGAACAGTGCGAAACATGTGCGGGCCGCGGCATCGTCACCCACGACGAGCCGGTGGAGCACCGCCGCGCCAACACGGTCGCCGCGGAGCACTATGTGCCGCGCACCGAGGCGCAGCCTGCTGCCCGCCCGGAACGCAAGAGCCGTCGCCGCGGCCGGGGAGGCCAGGGCGGAGAGACCGCGCCGGCCGCACCCGCGCCCGTCCACGCCGAACCCACCGAGGCCGAACGCCACGCCAAGGCCGAGGCCACCCGTGCCGCGCTGGCCAACATCGCTGCCGCAGCGCACGCCGCGCACCTGCACGACGGGGAGGCAGCCGCAGCCAGCGACGCCGGGGCCCGCCAGGCCGCCGTCGACGCCGTCACGCAGCTCGCAGCCGCCGACGAGGCAGCCGGCCGCCCCGCAACGGTGCTGACGTTTGGCGGCGAGCAGGTGGCCCTGCCCTTCGTCGAGCACGCGGAGGACGCGCCGTCACCGGCCCTGACCCTGGACCTGCTGACCGAGGCCTTCGCAAACCTGGGCGAAGCCGAGGCCGGCAAGCCGGACCAGGCCGCCGGCCTGGCGGCCGGTCAGGCAGCAGCTGTTGCCGCACCGGAAGACACGGCGCCCGAGGCGCCGTCGGCCGTCCGCGCTGCGGAGGCGCCGGCGTCACGCACAGCTGACACCACGACGCTGCGCGGCCGCCGCGGGCGCCGCAACCGGAGTGCCAGCCGCGCCCAGGGCGCAGCCAACGAAACCTCCGTGGAGCACCGCGAGGCAACCCGGCCGGCCGCGGCCGGATCGGTCCACGAGGCCAAGGCTCCCGCTGCGGCCGGGCCTGCGTCCATCCCGGCCGGCAACGAGCCGATCATCCTCGGCGTCGGCGTGCCAGCGTCGGAGCTGTAGTCCTCCGCGACTGACCACGTCCCCGTCCGGTCATTATTTCGACTGGTCGGGCCGCGGGTCCGGGTCAGGGCAGACGTAACATACGTCCACCAGGCCTGGGCCCGCTCGTGCGTTAACGGGTCCTCCGGGTGGCAAGGGCTAGGCTGGAACACTGACACGGGGTGCCGGGCATCGGGCCGGCTGAGATCCAGACCCGTTGAACCTGTCCGGTTAGCACCGGCGAAGGGATGTCTGCCTTGTCCGCGAGATCGAATCCGTCCGAGTTCCTCCCGCCCAATTTTCTGCACAACGAGTCTCTGCCGGCCCCGCCGCGCATTCCCCGCGTGCTGGCCATCGCCGGCTCCGATCCCTCCGGCGGGGCCGGAATCCAGGCCGACCTGAAGAGCATCGCGGCGAACGGCGGCTACGGCATGGCCGCCATCACCGCCCTGACAGCGCAGAACACGCAGGGCGTGCGCGCCGTCCACGTTCCCCCGGCGGCGTTCCTCACGGCGCAGCTGGACGCCATCAGCGACGACATCGGCATCGACGCCGTCAAGATCGGCATGCTCGGTGACGCCGCCGTGATCGACGCCGTCCGCGGCTGGCTGGAAAAGGTGCGCCCCGCCGTCGTGGTCCTGGACCCGGTGATGCTCGCCACCAGTGGTGACCGTCTCCTGCAGGAATCCGCCGAGGCCGCCCTGCAGGCCCTCCTGCCGCTGGCGGACCTCATCACGCCCAACCTCGCCGAACTCGCCATCCTGCTCAAGGAACCCGTCGCTGCCGACTGGTCCGAGGCCCTGGCGCAGGGCAAGCGGCTGGCCGCGCTGGCCGGCACCACCGTCCTGGTTAAGGGCGGACACCTCCAGGGCGCCGGGCCGGGGGACGGGCATGCCCACGACGCCGACGGCCACGACGCCGCCGCCGGCACCGGCTGCCCGGATGCGCTGGTCAACACCGGCGGCCTGCTCGGCCAGGAAACGGTGGTGGTGCCGGGGGAGCGGATCGCGACGCGCAACAGCCACGGCACCGGATGCTCCCTGTCCTCGGCCATGGCCACCGTGCAGGCCCGGGTGGGGGACTGGGAAGCGGCGCTGCGGGAAGTCAAGCCGTGGCTGCTGGGCGCGCTCCGCGGAGCCTCGGCCCTGGACGTCGGCTCGGGCAACGGCCCGGTCCACCACTTCCACCACCTGCAGCACCTCCAGGCCGGGCACGGTCCGGCGGCGGGGGGGTTCGCCGCAGCCCTGCGCGCAGGAGCCGCGGATGATCTTGAGGCGATCTACGCCCTGGACTTCGTCCGCGGACTGGCCGACGGCACCTTGCCCGAGCACGAGTTCGCGTACTACCTCGCCCAGGACGCCATCTACCTCAACGGCTACTCCCGGGTCCTGGCCCGGGCCGCGGCGATTGCCCCCACCGAGGCCGAGCAGCTGTTCTGGGCCCGTTCGGCGCAGACCTGCCTGGAAGTCGAATCCGAGCTGCACCGTTCCTGGCTCAGCACCCGCCCCACGGCCTCCACCCTGGGCCCGGTCACGAAAGCGTATGTGGACCACCTGCTGGCCGCCTCGGTCTCCGGCAGCTATGGCGTCCTCGTGGCGGCGGCGCTGCCCTGCTTCTGGCTCTACGCCGAGGTCGGTTCAACGCTGCACCGGGAGTTCCTGGCCGGTGGCGCCCCCGGGGAGCACCCCTACGCCGGCTGGCTGCGGACCTACGCCGACGAGGACTTCGCCGCCGCGACCCGGCAGGCCATCGCGTACACGGACACGGCGGCCGGGCGGGCATCGGAGAGCGAGCGGCAGGCCATGGCCCTGGCTTTCCGGCAGTCATCGCGCTACGAAGTGGACTTCTTCGACGCGCCGCGGCTGTACGCCTGACGCGAGCTGGTCCGGACTACCGGTACGATGGTGGGGCACGGTTCCGGAAGTCGTTGCGGCAACACAGCTCAAGATGGTCAAGATCCCGGCCAAGAACATTGGCAGGGACTTTGCATCAAGATGTTGTGGCGCCTATCACGGACTACCCGCCGGAACCAGCCTCATTTGCGGCCGAAGGCAAAATTAGCGTATTCTAGATCTTCGGTGCTTACGCCAACACTTGGGTTATGACCCTGAGAACAGTCCGCTTGGAATTCCAAATGGATTTGTTCCGGGGATAGCTCATGGGTTCCCCCGGGGAATCCACCGGCGTTGAGGCACAGCGTGAGCCGGTCCAAACAATTTGGCCCCTGGTTCCGCACGCAAATCTAGTAATAAACGTCGAGAGAAGTGAGTTCCCCAGTGGTGTACGCGATTGTCCGCGCAGGCGGCCGCCAAGAGAAGGTTTCCGTTGGAGACTTCGTTACCCTGAACCGCGTCCCCGGTGGAGCCGGCAGCACCTTTGAGTTGCCCGCACTGCTCCTGGTGGACGGTGACAAAGTCACGTCTGCTGCTGCGGACCTGGCCAAGGTAACGGTTACGGCTGAGATCCTCGAAGACCTCCGTGGTCCGAAGATCGTCATCCAGAAGTTCAAGAACAAGACCGGTTACAAGAAGCGTCAGGGCCACCGTCAGGAACTGACCAAGGTCAAGATCACCGGTATCAAGTAACTCTTCGTTACTGTTCAGGTTCCAGCAGATTCCCCAGAATTTTTGAAGGCAGGCATTTCAAATGGCACATAAAAAAGGCGCGAGTTCCACTCGCAACGGTCGTGACTCCAACGCCCAGTACCTCGGCGTTAAGCGCTTCGGTGGCCAGGTAGTTTCCGCAGGCGAGATCATCGTCCGCCAGCGCGGCACCCACTTCCACCCGGGCGCCGGCGTAGGCCGCGGCGGGGACGACACCCTGTTCGCCCTGACCCCCGGTGCTGTCGAGTTCGGCACCCGCCGTGGTCGCCGCGTTGTGAACATCGTGGCTGCTGCAGCTGCAGAGTAACAATAAGTTCTAAATCGGTGGGGCGGGCCATTAGGTCCGCTCCACCGGTGTTTTAACCGCATTACAATCATCTTGGGCCTCTTTGGGGGTCCGGGGAACAGCACTGAGGAGATCCACGTGGCGAGCTTTGTAGACCGGGTAGTACTGCACGTATCCGGCGGTACCGGCGGTCACGGCTGTGTCTCCGTCCACCGTGAGAAGTTCAAGCCCCTCGGCGGTCCCGACGGCGGCAACGGCGGCAACGGCGGTGACGTCATCCTGCGCGTGGACCCCCAGACCACCACCCTGCTCGACTACCACCACGCGCCCCACCGGCACGCCACCAACGGCGGCCCTGGCATGGGCGACTGGCGCGGCGGCAAAAACGGCGAAACCCTGATCCTTCCGGTGCCGGTGGGCACCGTGGTGAAGTCCAAGTCCGGCGAAGTCATCGCCGACCTCGTGGCCGAAGGCGACGAATACATCGCCGCTGCCGGCGGGATTGGCGGCCTCGGCAACGCCTCGCTGTCCTCCCAGAAGCGCCGCGCGCCCGGCTTCGCGCTGCTCGGCATCGAAGGCGAATCCAGCGACGTCGTCCTGGAACTGAAGTCCATCGCCGACATCGCCCTCGTCGGCTTCCCCTCCGCCGGCAAGTCCAGCTTGATCGCCGCAATGTCCGCCGCCCGGCCCAAGATCGCGGACTATCCCTTCACCACCCTCATCCCCAACCTGGGTGTCGTCCAGGCCGGTGAAGTCCGCTTCACCATTGCCGACGTCCCCGGCCTGATCGAGGGTGCCAGCGAGGGGAAGGGCCTGGGCCACCACTTCCTGCGCCACGTCGAGCGGTGCGCCGCCCTGGTGCACGTGCTGGACTGCGGCACGCTCGAATCGGACCGCGATCCGCTCTCCGATCTCGCCATCATCGAGGCCGAGCTGGAGAAGTACGCCGTCGACATGAGCTACAGCGGGTCCGACGGCGAAGTCGTTCCGCTGAACCACCGCCCCCGCCTCGTGGCCCTGAACAAGGTTGACCTGCCGGATGGCAAGGACATGGCCGAGTTCGTCCGCCCGGAGCTCGAATCCCGGGGCTACAAGGTCTTCGAAATCTCGGCGACGAGCCACGAAGGCCTCCGCCAGCTTGGCTTCGCCATGGCCGAAATCGTCAAGGCCGCCCGCGACGCCGTCGCCGCCACCCCGCCGAAGGTACACGCCCCCGTGCTGCGCCCCCGCGCCGTCAACGAGACCGGCTTCACGATCCGCCGCGAGGAAAAGAACCTTGAGCCGCTCTTCCGCGTCCTCGGCGACAAGCCCGTGCGCTGGGTCAAGCAGACAGACTTCACCAACGAGGAAGCGATCGGCTACCTCGCCGACCGCCTGGCCAAGCTCGGCGTCGAAAATGAACTGTTCAAGCAGGGCGCCAAGCCGGGCGACATGGTGGTCATCGGCGAGGACGACGGCGTCGTCTTCGACTGGGAGCCGACCATGATGGCCGGTGCTGAGCTGCTCGCCTCGCCCCGCGGCACCGACGTGCGCTTCGCCGACATCGGCGACCGCCCGACGCGTGGCCAGAAGCGCGACGAACAGCAGGAACGCCGCGACGCCAAGGCCGCCGCCCGCGCCGAGCTCGAAGCCGAACGCAAGGCCGGCATCTGGACCGAATCCGTCAGCAGCCGCCGCGCGCGGCAGCCGCTCAAGGAGAGTGGACTGGGCGAAGCCGATGACGAGTAAGGCCGTCGTCGAGCACCGGTCCCAGCCGCTCAGCGCTCAAGACCTCAAGGCCCAGGCCATCAACGCCCCGGACCGCACCGCGCTGTCAGGTGCGCGCCGGATCGTCGTCAAGGTCGGCTCGTCCTCGCTGACGTCCATCAAGGGCGGGATCTCCGAAGAGGCCCTGACCGGACTCGCCGACGCCCTGGCGCACAAGCGCAACGCGGGCGCGGAGATCATCCTGGTGTCCTCCGGTGCGATCGCCGCCGGCCTCGCCCCGCTCGGCCTTGAGAAGCGCCCCCGCGACCTCGCCACCCAGCAGGCCGCCGCCAGTGTGGGTCAGGGCCTGCTGATGGCCCGCTACACCCACGCCTTCGGCGCGCACGGTGTCACCGTCAGCCAGGTGCTGCTGACCGCCGATGACTTCATGCGCCGCAGCCAGCACACCAACGCGTTCCGCGCGCTGGACCGGCTGCTGAACCTCGGCGTTGTCCCGGTGGTCAACGAAAATGACACCGTAGCCACCCACGAGATCCGCTTTGGCGACAACGACCGCCTCGCTGCCCTGGTGGCTCACCTGGTCCGCGCCGACGCGCTCGTGCTGCTCTCCGACGTCGACTCCCTGTACGACGGTCCGCCGTCGCACGGCGCCAAGCGGATTCCGCACGTCTCCGGCCCCCACGACCTCGACGGCGTCTCGATCGGCAGCACCGGCAAGGCCGGTGTGGGCACGGGCGGCATGGTCACCAAGGTCGAAGCCGCCAGCATCGCCGCGGGGTCGGGTATCCACGCCCTCGTAACATCCACGGCCAATGCGGCCGCCGCGCTGGCCGGCGAGGACGTGGGCACATGGTTCTCCGTCAACGGCGCGCGCAAGCCGATCCGGCTCCTGTGGCTGGCCCACCTGGCATCCGTGCGCGGCACCCTGGTGCTCGACGACGGCGCGGTCAAGGCCGTCCGCGACCGCCGCACCTCGCTTCTGCCGGCCGGAATCGCCGCGGTGAAGGGCGACTTCGAGGCCGGCGACGCCGTGGAGATGGTGTCCCTGGACAACACGGTGATTGCCCGCGGGCTGGTCAACTATTCGGCCGCCGAGCTGCCCCAGATGCTGGGCCGCTCCACCCATGAGCTCGGCAAGGCACTGGGCCGCGGATATGACCGCGAAGTTGTTCATGTTGACGACCTGGTGCTGGTCTAGGTTCCCCCGACGCCTAAACTGGAAGCATGACTGAGGCCCTGACTTCCGCTGCCGTGACTGATGTGCCTGCCGGCACCGTTCCCGCCGGTAACGCCGCGCCCGCCCAAGGGTTCGCGGCGGCGCCGGATCCGGCAGCGGCCCCTGGCACGGCAACGGAGACCGAAGCAGCCGTCCACGCGGTCGCAGACCGCTCACGCCACGCTGCCCACAGGATGGCACGCGCCAACCGGGCCTGGAAGGACCGGGGCCTGCGCGCCGTCGGCAAGGCGCTTGTGGATCACAAGCACCAGATCCTGGCCGCCAACGCCAAGGACGTCGCGGCCGGCCGGGCCGCCGGCACCAGCGCCGCCCTGCTGGACCGCCTGACGCTGACCGAGTCACGCATCACGGCACTCGCCGCCGCACTGGAAAACCTCGCTACCCTGCCCGATCCCGTCGGAAACGTCGTGCGGGGCCAGACCCTCCCCAATGGGCTGCGCCTGCGCCAGATCAACGTACCCATGGGCGTGGTGGCCGCGATCTATGAGGCCCGCCCGAACGTCACCGTCGACATCGCCGGACTGGCACTCAAGAGCGGCAACGCCGTCATCCTGCGCGGCGGATCCGCCGCCGCTGCCACCAACGCCGCCCTGATCACCATCCTCCGGGATGCGCTGGAATCAGTGGGCCTGCCCGCCGACGCCGTCCAATCCGTGGACCAATACGGCCGCGACGGCGCCAACGCGCTCATGCGGGCGCGCGGCCGGGTGGACGTGCTCATTCCCCGCGGCGGGCGCGAGCTGATCCAGGCCGTCGTGACGAACTCCTCCGTGCCGGTCATCGAGACCGGTGAAGGCAACGTCCATATCTTCCTGGACGCTTCCGCCAGCGAGGAAATGGCCGTGGACATCCTCCTCAACGCCAAGACCCAGCGGCCCAGCGTCTGCAACACCGTCGAAACTCTCCTGGTGCACTCCAAGTCCACCGTCCTTCCCGCGGTCGCCGCCGCATTGCGGGCTGCCGGGGTCACCCTGCACGTGGACCAGCGCATCCGCGCCGCCCTGCCGGCCTCGGTCCAGTCCGTGCCGGCCACGGAAGACGACTGGGCCACCGAATACATGAACCTGGACCTGGCCGTGGCCATGGTGGACAGCCTGGACGAGGCCGTCAGGCACATCCGCAAGTGGTCCACCGGCCACACCGAAGCGATCCTGACCAACGACCTCGCCAACGCCGAGCGCTTCATCGCCGAGGTCGATTCGGCGGCCGTGATCGTGAACGCCTCCACCCGCTTCACCGACGGAGGCGAGCTCGGCCTCGGCGCCGAAGTGGGCATTTCCACCCAAAAACTCCATGCCCGCGGCCCCATGGGACTGACCGAGCTGACCACGACCAAGTGGATCGTGCAGGGCGAGGGCCAGATCCGGGGCTAGCAACGCTGTAACATGGAACGGAAGACCGGAACGGCGGACACCTCCGCCGTCGTCAAATTTTGAACTCACTAGGGGAGAACATGCTGTCGCAGCAGATCGCCACTTTCGTCGCCGCCGCCGGCGAATCGGGCCACGAGGAACTCGCACCGCTCATTGCACCGCCGTTTGTCATTGGCGGCACCATGTTCGCGATCCTGGTGGTCCTGCTGCTGATCACCCTGTCCTACTCCAACCTGGGACGGCGCCACGTGGCTGTCGAGGAGCACTCGGACCCGCACCGCCAGCACCCGAACAAGCACGATCACGGCCAAGGTCACTAATATTTCCGCCCCCACGAAGCAGCGCGGCGCCCAGCGCCGCCTGCGTCTGGGTGTGATGGGCGGCACGTTCGACCCCATCCACCACGGACACCTTGTCGCGGCCAGTGAGGTCGCGGCCAAGTTCGACCTCGACGAAGTCGTTTTTGTGCCCACCGGACAGCCCTGGCAGAAGATGGCCAAGAAGGTCAGCGAAGCCGAGCACCGGTATCTCATGACAGTCATCGCCACGGCCTCGAACCCGCGCTTCACCGTGAGCCGGGTGGACGTGGACCGTCCGGGACCGACCTACACGATCGACACCCTGCGTGACCTGCGGACCCTGCGTCCGGACGCCGATCTGTTCTTCATCACCGGCGCGGACGCCCTGGCCCAGATTTTGTCCTGGAAAGACATCGATGAACTCTGGTCCCTCGCGCACTTCGTGGGTGTAACCCGGCCGGGCCACGTCCTGGACGGCATGGGCCGCAAAGACGTCAGCCTCCTAGAGGTCCCGGCCATGGCCATTTCCTCCACGGATTGCCGCACGAGGGTGGCCGAAGGCAACCCGGTCTGGTACCTCGTGCCGGACGGGGTGGTCCAGTACATCGCCAAGTATGGCCTGTACCACGCCAGCCCCGACGCCGATCGCCTCGAAGCCGGACACGCCGGGACCGCCAACGCCGGAAACGGCGCGGCAGGGACTGCCCCAGCACAGCACGATCCAGCCTTTGAGATAACCCAACCAGCCAGCACTGAATGAGTTTGCCATGAGTCAGGAACAGCCTCCCATCCGCAGCCGCCGCGAATTGCGGCAGGCCAGAGATGAACGTCTGGACACTCCGGGCCCGGGCGAGCCGACGGAGGCCGAAATCACCGGCCGGAGCCGTCGCGTTGCCGACGCCCCGGTGGACTCTGTGCGTGCTGATTCTGTGCCCGCCGATTCTGTGCCCGCCGGCACTGAGCGGTCTTCCCAGGTCCGGGCACGGGACCGCGCCGCGCTGCGGACCATCAAGGAACTCGCAGAGAAGGAAGGCCAGCTGGCCGGCGGAGGGCCGCCCACGCGACGCCAGTTGAGGCTTTTGGAGCTGGCGACCGAAACTGCCCCGGCCACCCAGGCCAACACCATTGTCCCGGTGTCGCCGCGGACCCGGGCCACCCCGGTGGTTCCCCCGGCCCCGAAGGACGCCGCCCCGAAGGGCGCCGCCCCGAAGGAGGCTGCCCCGGCTGGGGCGGCCGCCCCGGCGCCCATGGACCCCGCTGCGCCCAAGGCTCCCGCGGCCGACGGCGCCGGACCGGGCGGGGCGACGCCCGAGGGCATGACCCTGGAGCAGGCGCTGGCCGCCCGCGAACTCCTCGCGGAGCAGGCCAAGAACCAAGTGGCCAAGATGGAACACATTGCGGCCACGGATCCGGATGCCGTTGATCCGGCCGTCCTGGCCGAGCAGATCGCCCTCGCCGAGCGTGCCGCGATCCTGAACCGCCGCGCCGCCGCCAAGCAGAAGCTTGCCGAACAAAACAGCCAGCCGGCGGCGCCCCGCAACGATCCGACCACGGCCAACAACCTGGCCATGGTCACACCCTTGGAATTCGAGAAGGTTCCCGGCGTGGAGCGGCCCGTCATGAAGCGCCCTGCCACGTCGTACGTTCCGGTTGTCACCAACCCGGGTCCGCGCGTGGACGCGCCACGGAAACCCGGCCTGCGGCGGCCGGGCATCTCCCGCCAGAAGGCCGCAGGTCCCGCCACGGGCTCTGCCGCTGGCAGGGCCGGCGTCCTGGCCCGTGCGGAAGCAGCCGCGAAAGCCGGAACGGCACGGCCGGCAAACGCTGCAAACGCGGCGGGGGAGGCCGAGGAAAGACTCGTGGGCGGGGAACCCGTGGCCGCGAATGCCGCCTACGGGCTCGAACCCCTGGATGCCGCTACCGCCGGACTCGGCCGGGCGCGCCGCCTGCGCATGCTCCAGCTCGGCGTCCTGGCGTTGGGGATCGTTGCCCTCATCGCCGGCATCACGCTGATCGTCACCGGGCTGGCCCACTAGGTCTCAGGCCGCCACTGGCGCCACATTTTCATCACCATAATTTTTCATCACTACAAGGAGTCCCGTGACTGCAACCGATTCATCCATCACTACCGCCCGCCACGCAGCCCGCGCTGCCTCGGAGAAGCTTGCCGAGGACATCGTGGCCCTGGACGTCAGCGAACGGCTGGCCCTGGCCGACGTCTTCCTGATTGCCTCGGCCCCGAGCGAACGCCAGGTCAACGCGATCGTGGACGGCATCGAGGACGAGCTCTCCAAGTTTGACCAGAAGCCCGTCCGCCGCGAGGGCCGCTCCGGCGGCCGCTGGGTGCTGCTGGACTACTCCAACGTCGTCATCCACGTCCAGCACGAGGAAGACCGCGTGTTCTACGCCCTCGAGCGCCTGTGGAAAGACTGCCCCGTCGTCGATCTGCAGCTCGGCGACGACGCCTCCGCCAAGGCCACCGCCGGCACCGACACGGAGTAGCGCCCGCGTTCAGGCCACCTCCGGACGCCAAACCGGGCCGAATATGCCCGATTTGGAATTTTCCGGAGGGCTGGTCTAAGATATTTGAGTTGCTTCGGAGAAATCCGGACAAAAAACCGGAACATCGCACGTCGGCAGACATGCTCGGAGCAGCGAAAATTCGGGGCTGTGGCGCAGCTGGTAGCGCACCTGCATGGCATGCAGGGGGTCAGGGGTTCGAGTCCCCTCAGCTCCACCGGACAATCCGCCGGAATCGAAAGATTCCGGCGGATTTTTTTGTGCCCGGTTCCATGTTGGATTTTGTGCCCCGTTCCGCACCCCTGTTCCATGAGTCAGCGCGCCGATTAGCGCGAACGCGATTTGTGGTTTAGGCTATTCAGGTTGCTTCAGGGAGGATGAAACTTCCAGGCAAATGAGGGGCTGTGGCGCAGCTGGTAGCGCACCTGCATGGCATGCAGGGGGTCAGGGGTTCGAGTCCCCTCAGCTCCACCAGAAAGGGAATCACCGCCAGGCGGTGGTTCCCTTTTTCGTACCCTCCGCAGCTGTGCAGGACTTCGAAAGTCGCATCCGTCAAGACCGTCTCATGACCGGACGTCATAAACTGTCATTTAGGCTCTCCACCCTGAGCTGGACCTTGCTATCGTCGCTAGGAGACAGCCGCCCTGCGGCTTAGCTGGAAGGCCATTTCCGGCTCCACGACTAAGGAACATCATGAAGCGCACACGACTTTCCGTTATTGGCCTCATCGCCGCTGCAGGACTCGCCCTGGCAGGCTGCGGGTCGGCGTCCACCACCCCGGCCAGCTCAGCGCCGGCAGCCGGTGCGGACACCTCCCTCAGCGACGTCAAGAGCGCAGGCGTGCTCAAGGTCGGCACGGAAGGCACTTACAAGCCGTTCACGTTCCACGCCAACGGCAGCGGTGAGCTGACGGGCTACGACGTGGAGATCATGAACGCCGTCGCCGCGAAGCTGGGCGTCAAGCCCTCCTACCAGGAGACGCAGTTCGACGCCATCTTCGCCGGCCTCGACGCCAAACGGTTCGACGTCGTCGCCAACCAGGTTTCCATCACCGACGAGCGCAAGGCGAAGTACGACTTCTCTACCCCGTACACGGTGAGCACCGGCGTGCTCGTCACGAAGTCGGACAACGACAGCATCCACTCCTTTGACGACCTCAAGGGCAAGACCACGGCGCAGTCCCTGACGAGCAACTGGTACAAGCTGGCGCAGCAGAGCGGCGCGAACGTCGAGGCCGTCGAGGGCTGGGCGCAGGCAATCACGCTGCTCAAGCAGGGCCGCGTCGATGCCACCATCAACGACAAGCTGACCTACCTGGACTCCCAGAAGACCGACCACGACGCCGACATCAAGATTGCCGCCGAGACCACCGACAAGTCGCTGAGCGCGTTCACCCTGCGCAAGGGATCCACCAGCCTGACCGATGCCATCAACAAGGCCCTCGGCGAGCTGGCGGCCGACGGCACCCTGACGAAGATCTCCCAGAAGTACTTCGACGCCGACGTCTCGAAGTAGCCCTGTGCAAGCCGCAGAGAAACGCCGCGTCCGGGCATGAGCATCAACTGGGAACTCGTGTGGTCATCGCTGGGCCCGCTCCTGACGGGTGCGATCTTCGGCACCATTCCCTTGGCGCTGGCCTCGTTCAGCCTGGGCCTGCTGCTGGCACTGGTGGTGGCCCTCATGCGGCTGAGCCGCAACCGCCTGGTTTCGGCGGTGGCGCGGACCTACATCTCCGTCATCCGCGGAACCCCGCTTTTGGTCCAGCTGTTCGTCATTTTCTACGGGCTCCCTTCCGTCGGAATCACCATCAGCCCCTGGCCCAGCGCCATCATCGCGTTTTCCCTGAACGTCGGCGGCTATGCCGCGGAGGTCATCCGGGCGGCCATCCTGTCGGTTCCGAAGGGCCAGTGGGAGGCCGGCCACACCATCGGAATGTCGCGCCGGCAGACGCTCGTGCGGATCATCCTGCCGCAGGCCGCCCGGGTCTCGGTTCCGCCGCTCTCGAACACCTTCATCAGCCTGGTCAAGGACACGTCGCTGGCGTCGCTGATCCTCGTCACCGAACTGTTCCGCGTGGCGCAGCAGGTGGCGGCCTTCAGCCAGGAGTTCATGCTGCTATATCTGGAGGCGGCCGTGATCTACTGGGTCATCTGCCTCGTTCTCGCCAGCGGACAGTCCGTCCTGGAGAAGAGATTGGACCGCTATGTCGCCCACTGAACCTCAACCCTCTGACGTTCCTGTCCCGGACGAGCCGCTCCTGACCGTCACGGGCCTGCGCAAGTCGTTCGGCCACCATGTTGTGCTCAAATCCATCGACCTTGAAGTCCGCCGCGGCGAAGTGGTCACGTTGATCGGGCCGTCCGGATCAGGAAAAACGACAGTCCTGCGCTGCCTGAACGGCCTCGAAGTGCCCGACGCCGGCGTCGCCGAATTCGCGGGGCAACTGACCGTGGACTTTGCCACACCGGTGGCGAAGAAGCAGGTGCTGGCCTTGCGGGACCGCAGCGCCATGGTGTTCCAGCACTACAACCTCTTCCCGCACAAGACCGTCCTGGAGAACGTGATCGAGGGCCCCGTCCAGGTGCAGAAGCGGCCCAAGGCGGACGCGATCCAGGAGGCCCGGGACCTGTTGGCCCGCGTCGGCCTGACCGGCAAGGAGAACAGCTACCCGTTCGAGCTCTCCGGCGGCCAGCAGCAGCGCGTCGGCATTGTGCGTGCCCTCGCCCTGCGCCCGCAACTGCTGCTCTTCGACGAGCCCACCTCTGCGCTGGACCCCGAGCTCGTGGGCGAGGTCCTGGCCGTCATCAAGGAACTCGCGGACGAAGGCTGGACCATGGTGGTGGTCACCCACGAGCTCGCGTTCGCCCGTCAGGTGGCCGACGAGGTCATCTTCATGGACGGCGGCGTGGTGGTCGAACGCGGCCACCCCGATACCGTACTGCGGGACCCGCAGGAGGAACGCACTCGGCAGTTCGTGGACCGCCTGCTGAACCCGTTCTAAGGCGCCCCGCCAGCGGCGAGAAAAAGCGGCGGGAATTCGGGCGGGCACAGGGATGGGCACAGGCGGCGACTAAACTTGGTCGGGTGAACGACTCCCTGCCCCCATGCCCCGAATGCTCCAGCGAATACACCTACGAAATGGGGGCGCTCCTGGTCTGCCCGGAGTGCGCGCACGAATGGTCGGCATCCGCGGAGACTGACACAGACGCCGACGCCCCTGCGGCCGCGGTCATCAAGGACGCGGTGGGCAACGTCCTCGCCGACGGCGACACCGTCACCGTGGTCAAGGACCTGAAAATCAAGGGCAGCTCCACCGTCATCAAGGTCGGCACCAAGGTCCGCGGCATCCGCCTGGTCAACGGTGTTGGAGACCACGACATCGACTGCAAGGTGGACGGCGTGGGCCCCATGCAGCTCAAGTCCAGCGTCGTCAAGAAGATCTGACCGGGGACACGACCGTGACCGCAGAGACGGTGCGGGCGGCCGACGTCGTCGTGGTCGGCGCCGGCCAGGCGGGCCTGTCGGCGGCCTACCACCTTCAGCGCCGCGGCTTCGTCCCGGCCGGCGCTGACCCGGCCGGCCCGGCCGCGGCCGGGACGTACATCGTGCTCGACGCCGAGGACGGGCCCGGCGGAGCCTGGCGGCACCGCTGGAAGAGCCTGCTCATGGCCACGGTGAACGGCATCAGCGACCTCCCGGGAATCCCGCAGCCCGATGTGGACCCCGCCGAGGCCAGCTCCAGTTTCCTCACCCGCTATTTCGGCGGGTACGAGCACGACCTCGGCCTCGCGATTGAGCGGCCGGTCAAAGTGCAGTCGGTGAGCCGCGAGGACGATGACCCCGCCGGGCGGCTGAGCATCGCAACCTCCCGCGGCCGGTTCTCTGCCCGCGCCCTCATCAACGCAACCGGCACCTGGACCCGGCCATTCTGGCCCATCTATCCGGGCCAGGCCAGCTTCCGCGGCCGGCAGCTGCACGTCGCCGACTACGTTTCCGCCGACGAATTCCGCGGGCAGCACGTCATCGTCGTCGGCGGCGGGATCTCGGCCGTCGGGCTGCTCGATGAGATCTCCAAGGTCACCACCACCACATGGTTCACGCGCCGGGTACCGGTCTGGCGCGAGGCCGCGTTCGACCGGCAGGCCGGCCACGACGCCGTCGCCCTGGTCGAGGAGCGGGTGCGCCAGGGCCTGCCGCCGCAGAGCGTCGTCTCCGTGACGGGCCTGCTCTGGACCCCGGCCCTGCGCGCAGCCGCAGCGCGCGGCGTCCTGGACCGGCACCCCGTGTTCACCGCGATCGAACCCGACGGGGTCCGGATGGCTGACGGCAGCTTCCTGGCCGCCGGGGTCATCCTGTGGGCCACGGGATTCCGTGCCCAACTCGAACACCTCGCCCCGCTGCACCTGCGCGGACCCGGCGGCGGCATCGCGATGAACGGCACCCAGGTCGCGGGCGAGCCGCGGGTGCACCTCGTCGGCTACGGGCCTTCCTCGTCCACCATCGGCGCCAACCGGGCCGGCCGGGCCGCCGTCGCCGGAATCGTCCCCTTGCTGGCCCGGTCCGGTATAACGTAAAACGTAAGACCTGCAGAGCAGCGCCGGGGGAGGCCTCACACCCGGCTCCCACTGCCAGCACCCATACCCAAGCCCGAGAAGAAACGGCGGCACAACGCGCGTGGCGGACAACAGCTTCGAATCCCTCTTTGCCCGGCTGAGAAGATTCCCGGACGTCGAGGCCGACAACCTGCAGGCCTGGGACGCGACGGACAGACTCCTGCTGGACTCTGCCCTTGAGATGCCCGCGGCCGGCCTGCTGCAGCCCGGCGGCCGGCTCGCGGTGGTGGGGGACCGGTACGGTGCCCTCACCCTCGGCGCACTGAACCTCGGGGCGGACGCTGTGCGCGTCCAGCAGGACCTCATCACCGGTGAACGGGCACTGCGGGCGAACGCCGAGGCCCTGGGCATCGACGGTGGCTTCAAGCACCTCCCGTTGGGCGCCGAACTGCTGGAGGGAGCCTCCCTGGTCTTGCTGCAGTTGCCCCGGTCCCTGGCGGAACTTGAGGAAATCGCCGACGCCGTGGCCCGCTACGCGGCGCCCGAGGTGGTGCTGGTCGCGGGCGGACGCGTCAAACACATGGGCCTGGGCATGAACGCCGTCCTGGCGCGCTACTTCGAGGATGTCCAGCCCCAGCTGGCGCGGCAGAAATCACGGCTCCTGCTGGCCCGGAGCCCCAGGCCGGTCCCGGCCGCGCTGCCCTTCCCGGTCACTGAGGTCAACGACGAACTGGGCCTCACGGTCTGCGCCCGGGGCGCCGTCTTTGCCGGCACCGGGCTGGATATCGGGACCCGGTTCCTGCTGGACTTCCTGCCCCGGATGCCACACGCCACCCATGCCGTCGACCTTGGCTGCGGCACCGGAATCCTCGCCGCGATGTACGCCCGCGCCAACCCCGGCGCCCGCGTCACCGCTACCGACCGGTCCGCCGCTGCCGTCGACTCAGCCCTGGCCACCTCCCGGGCCAACGGCCTGGACGGTCGGATCGACGTGCTTCAGGACGACGCCATGAGCTCCCTCCCGGACGCCAGCGCGGACCTGGTGCTGCTCAACCCGCCCTTCCACCTGGAAGCGGCGGTCCACTCCGGCGCGGGGATCAAGCTGATCGAAGCGGCCGGCAGGGTGCTTGCCCCGGGCGGGGAGCTCTGGACCGTGTTCAACAGCCACCTGCACTACCGGCCGGCCCTGGAACGGCTGATCGGTCCCACCCGCGAGGCCGGCAGGAATCCAAAATTCACGGTCACGGCCAGCACCCGGCGGCCTTGACGCAAGAAACTTTGTGTCGGTAAAGCGCAAGTGTGGGCGCACGCCTGCACGTAACGTACGATTCTGACAACTGCTGTGCGTGGCCAAAACGTTTAGAGGTATCAGTGACCGAGTTCCGGCAACCCTCGCCGAGGCGAGGGACCAACCTACCGAAGATGGGCGACTTCAACCTCACAGTCATCCTCGACGCCATCCGCCGCACGCCCGGCGGGCTGAGCCGGGTGGAACTCGCCCAGATTGTCGGACTCTCGCCGCAGACCATCTCCAACATTTCCCGGCGCCTGCTGGACCAGCACCTGATCGTCGAGGCAGGCAAGGAAGGCACCGGACCGGGCAAGCCCAGGACCATGCTCCGGCTGAATCCCGCGGGGATGTATGCCGTGGGCGTGCACCTGGACCCGGCCGTCCTCACGTTCGTCGTGCTGGACCTGCTCGGCGCCGTCGTCCGGCACTCACGGATCACCACCCCGCCCGGCACCGACCCCAGTGCTGTCATTGACACCATCGCGGGCGAAATCAAGAGGCTCATCCTGGACTCCGGGGTGGACCCGGACCGGATCGCCGGGCTCGGGGTTGCGTCGCCGGGGCCCATCGACCTCAACGAAGGCGCCGTCGTGGACCCGCCGCTGCTGCCGGGCTGGGACCACGTGGGGCTGCGGGATGGCCTCGCGGAAGCCACGGGCCTGTCGACACTCATGGACAAGGACGTCACCAGCGCAGCCGTGGCCGAAACCTGGGCCGGGGGCCCCAGCGGCGAGGGCAGCTTCGTCTTCATGTATATGGGGACCGGGATCGGCTGCGGGATCGTGCTCAACGATGAAGTCGTCCGCGGGACCTCGGGCAACGCCGGGGAAATCGGGCACATCATCGTCGACCCGGGCGGTGCCCTCTGCGACTGCGGGCAGCGCGGCTGCGTGAAGTCCTCCGCCATTCCGCAGGTCCTCGTGGCGCAGGCTGAGGCGGCCGGGATATTGAATGGTTCACGCCAGGACAGGAGCGCACCGGCAGTTCAGGAACGGTTCGCCGAGTTGTGCGCGATCGCCGACGCCGGCAACGACGAGGCCAAGGAAATCATTCGTGGGTCCGCAGTGCTCGTGGCCCGTGCGGTGTCGGTCGTCACTAACGCCCTGGACGTGGACCGGGTAGTGTTCGGCGGCCCGTTCTGGACCTGCCTCTCGGCGGCTTACCTCGAGCTGGTCCCCGGTCTGGTTGAGGCGAACAGTGCCACCCGGAGGATCCATGGGATCGAAGTCGTGGGCACGGGGGTAGGCGAGGACGTCGGCGCCGTCGGTGCGGCCTGCCTGGTGCTCGAACACACGCTGGCCCCGCGTTCCCAGCGGCTGCTCCTGGGGGACTAGACAAAGGCTAACCGGGCTCAGTCGATGTCCTCAACCACCGTCCCATACGGGATGGTGTCATCCAGATGCGCCTGGTGGCCATGCGGAAGCACGAGAATCCGGACCCCGTGCAACCTCTCTGCGGCCGACTGCATGAGGACTGGCCGGACGGTGTTGATGAAGCTCTCGCTCTTGCCGGCGAGATACTGCTGATAGCTGGCTGGAAGCTGGATCATGGCAACAGGATAGTCCTGCCCGGATGCGTTGGGGAGAGCGGGCCGCGTGGGGCGAAAATGGCGCCTTGGGCGAACATTGTTCTGCCCGGCGCCTCAAACGGCCGTAAAGGTGCGTCTTAATTCGGGGCCCGACTTGAAGGCCCCACGGCCCGGCCTTAGAGTTCTATACAAGTTACCTCAGTAACGTGTCAGCGATCCTCCGCTGAAAGCTGCCCCCGGGCGGCCCAGGAGGGTGTGGGTGCCCCCATGTGGGCCTGACATTTGCTCACGGACAACTTCGTATCAGGCGTAACAGTCGCGGCTGCGCCCTGCTGAAGTTCCCTCCGTGTTCCCCAAACTCAATTCACTGACGACGGAGTTTCCGTTTCTGGTTCCGGTCCTTCGGGGCTTCCGGATCTCCCGGCGGCAGTGTTCAAAGCCAAGGACGCAAATGTCACCACCAAGCCTTATCGATACCCATCCCAATCTTGCCGGCGCGGCCCCTGTTGCGCTGTCCTACGAGCTGTTCCCGCCGCGGTCGCCCGCAGCCGCGGAATCCCTTTGGACCACCATCGGCGAACTGGAAGCCACGGACCCGGACTACGTGTCCGTGACCTACGGCTCCAACGGCTCCAACCGCAGCACCGCCGTCGATCTCGTCAACCGGCTCGTGCAGGAAACGACGCTCCGGCCCCTGGCCCACCTGACCTGTGTGGGGAATTCCCCGCAGGAACTGGCGGAGATCATCGGCGAACTGCTCGACGTCGGCGTCCGCGGCATCCTCGCCCTCCGCGGCGACCGGCCCAAGGATGGAGAAACCCCGCCGCCGGGATCGCTCCGGTACGCCCAGGACCTGATCGAACTCATCCGCCGCGTGGAGCAGCGCCGTTCGGCGCTGTTGTGCGCCGGCAGGGTCGCGGTCGGCGTCGCCGCCTACCCGACCCGGCACCCGGAATCCCCGAGCGAGGCGCACGACGTCGAGGTCCTGCTGGCCAAGCAGCGCTCCGGCGCCGACTTCGCCATCACCCAGGTCTTCTTCCACACCGAGCAGTACGCCGACCTCCTGGCCCGGGCACGCCGGGCCGGGGTGACCATCCCGATCATTCCCGGGGTCATGCCGCTCACCAGCCTCCGGCGGCTCGCCCGGCTCGGGGAACTGACCGGCGTCGAACCGGCCCCGGAACTCATCGAACGCCTCGCGGCTGCCGACACCGACGCCGAACGGACCCGGATCGGGGTCAGCGCCACCGTTGATCTCGCCAACGCAGCCCTGGACGCCGGGGCCCCCGGCATCCACCTCTACACGTTCAATGAGCACGCCGCGGCCCTGGACGTGCTGGACAAACTCGCGCTGCCCCGCCCGCACCGCGGCAACAAGAACGGCGGCAACCGGCACACGGCCAGCCGCCGCCAGCTCGCCAGCTGAGCGCCCCAGGAAAACACAACTTCCCTCCGCACCACACCACCAACACTTAGGACTTCCCATGACTGCAGTGAACACACTCAACCCCACTCCGTTCCCGGCCGCCTCGATCCTGGGCTACCCGCGCATCGGCCGCCGCCGCGAACTCAAGAAGGCCGTCGAGGCCTACTGGGCCGGCAAGATCGACGCCGCAGCCCTGGACGCGGCCGCCAGGGAAATCCAGCTCGGCACCGCCAAGCGGCTCCAGGGTCTGGGCCTGACCGAAGCCGCCGCGGTGCCCGGCACCTTCTCCTACTACGACCAGGTGCTCGACGCCGCCGCCCACCTCGGCGCTGTGCCGGCCCGCTTCGGGAACCTCCTCAACGCGCAGGGCCAGCTCGACATCGACGGTTACTTCACCCTGGCCCGCGGCAACAAGGACCAGCAGCCACTGGAAATGACCAAGTGGTTCGACACCAACTACCACTACCTCGTGCCGGAAATCGGGCCGGAAACCAACTTCGCGCTGACCTCGAACCGGATCGTCGAGGAATTCGAATACGCTCTCGCCAACGGCGTCGAGACCCGCCCGTACATCGTCGGCCCGGTGACGTTCCTGCTGCTGAGCAAGGCCTCCGACGACGCCCCGGCCGGCTTCAGCCCGCTGTCCCGCCTGGAGGACGTCCTCCCGGTCTACACGGCGCTGCTTCAGAAGCTCGCCGCCGCCGGCGCCAGCTGGGTCCAGCTCGACGAGCCCGCCCTCGTGGTGGACCAGGGCACCCCGGCCGTGGAAATCCAGGCCGCCGTCGCCCGCTCCTACGAGGCCCTGGCCGCCGCGGCCCGGCGTCCGCAGCTTTTCGTCTCCACCCCGTACGGCGCGCTCAACGGCCAGCTCGGCACCCTCGCCGCCACCGACATCGACGCCCTGCACCTGGACGTCTTCAAGGGCGAGGTCCCGTCCGCCGCTGCCCTGGCCGCGCTGGGCAACAAGACCCTCGTCGCCGGCGTCGTGGACGGCCACAACATCTGGCGCAACGACCTCGCCGCCTCCGCGAAGAAGATCGCCGAACTGAAGAAGTCGGTGGCCAAGCTGGCCATCAGCACCTCCACCTCCACGCAGCACGTCCCGCACGACGTCGACGAGGAAGTCCAACTCTCCGAGCAGCTGCGTAGCTGGCTGGCCTTCGCCGACCAGAAGGCCGTTGAAGTCGTCACCCTCGCCGGTCTGCTGACCGACGAGGCAGCCGTCCAGCCCGCCATCGACGAGGCCACCCGCGTCATCGCCTCCCGCGCCGGGGCCGAGGGCGTCCGCCGCAGCGACGTCCGGGCCCGCACCGCCGCCCTGACGGGCGCCGACTTCAACCGCTCCGCCTACGCTGTCCGCGAGGCAGCCCAGGAGAAGGCCCTGCACCTGCCTCCGCTGCCCACCACCACCATCGGCTCCTTCCCGCAGACCGGCGAAATCCGAACCGCCAGGGCCCGCGCCAACCGCGGCGACCTCACCTCGGAGCAGTACGAGCAGCTCATGAAGGACGAGATCAAGCGCGTCGTTCAGCTGCAGGAAGAGCTGGGCTTCGACGTCCTGGTCCACGGCGAGCCCGAGCGCAACGACATGGTCCAGTACTTCGCCGAGAACCTCGATGGCTTCGACGTCACCGTCCACGGCTGGGTCCAGTCCTACGGCTCGCGCTGCACCCGCCCGTCCATCCTGTGGGGCGATGTCACCCGCAGCGCCCCGATCACGGTGAAGTGGGCCGAGTACGCGCAGTCCCTGACCAGCAAGCCGATGAAGGGCATGCTCACCGGCCCGGTCACCATCCTGGCCTGGTCCTTCGTCCGCGATGACCAGCCGCTCGGCGAGACCGCCAACCAGGTGGCGCTGGCCCTCCGCGACGAGATCGCCGACCTCGAGGCGGCCGGCATCAAGGTCATCCAGGTGGACGAGCCCGCCCTGCGCGAGCTCCTGCCGCTGCGCAAGGCCGACCAGGCCGCGTACCTGGACTGGTCCGTGAAGTCCTTCCGGCTCTCCACCGCAGGTGCCGCGGACGCCACCCAGGTCCACACGCACCTGTGCTACTCCGAGTTCGGCGCCATCATCGACGCGATCGACGGCCTCGACGCCGACGTCACCTCGATCGAGGCCGCCCGCTCCCGCATGGAGGTCGTCCACGACCTCGAGTCCCACGGTTTCGGCCGCGGCGTTGGCCCGGGCGTCTACGACATCCACTCGCCCCGGGTCCCGGGCGAACAGGAAGTCACCGAACTGCTCAGCACCGCCGTCAAGCACGTCCCTTCCCGCCAGCTCTGGGTCAACCCGGACTGCGGCCTGAAGACCCGCGGCTACGCCGAGACTGAAGAGTCGCTGCGCAACCTCGTCACGGCCACCAGGACCGTCCGCGCCGAACTGCTCTCAGCCGCCAAGTAACAGGCCACCAGGCAAGCAGCCGTCAAGGAGCCCGCTCCACGCACAAACGACGCCGGCCGGTCACCCTCCAAGGTGACCGGCCGGCGTCGTACGTTCTTGATCATCGATTGCTGGGCAGCCGCCGTTTTGAGCGCCCGGAAGGGCATATACGGAGCAGTCGATGCAGGACTGCCAGCGACTCAGGATGCCCGGGTCAGGACTCCCAGAGGATTTCGTCGTCGACGACGCCGTCCTCATCCGCGGAAGCGACGAGGACCTCGTCGGTGAAGTGCTGGCCCAGCGTGAAATCGAGGACGAAGTAGCGTTCCGGCTGGCCGGGGTAGATGCCCACGTGGCCGAGCTTGAGCGCCTTGAGGAAGACCTCGTCGGTCAGCTGGCTCTTGTCCTCGACGCCGAAGACCTTCTTGAGGTGTTCGTCCTTGATCGCGTTGCAATGGAAGTGGCGGTACTCCTGCGGACTGGTGCCTTCCTGGTCCAGTTCCTCGGCGATCATTTCGCGGACCTGGTCCACGAGTTCGGGCAGGAAGCGCAGGCGGTAGTCAACTTTATGCATGGCCGCTTCATCGAAATGGTCATGCGCGTTGACATTCAGGTCAAGCTCCACGGTCTGGCCCGCCAGCTCATGCGTGGCGGTGAGATTATGCTCCCGTCCGTGGTTGAGCTCGACCTCGCCGAAGTGCTTGCTCGCTACCTTGTTCATATCTTCAACATAGTCCTGAAAACCGGACCATTCCAGCGTTGGCAGGGTTTTCCGTACCGGAGTCACCGGTACCGGACCGGCGGACGGCCGCATGACTGTACATTGATCGGATGCAGCATGTAATCTCACCCGTCGGCCGTGCCCGGGCCGCGTTCGACGCCGGGACCACCCGCCCGCTCACCTGGCGGCTGGATCAGCTGCGCCGGCTGCGGCGCATGCTCGCGGAGCGGCACGCGGACTTCGCCGAAGCCCTCGCCCGCGACCTGGGCAAGCACCACACCGAGGCGCAGCTCGCAGAGATCGGGTTCGTGGACGCCGAGGCGGCGCACCTGGAGCGGCACCTCGAAGGCTGGCTGCGGCCCCGCCGCGTGCCGGTGCCGCTGGCAGTGCGGCCGGCCCGCGCCTGGACCGAACTCACCCCGCTGGGCGTGGTGCTGGTGATCGGGCCGTGGAACTACCCGCTGCAACTGCTGCTCGCCCCGCTCGCCGGCGCCCTGGCCGCGGGAAACACCGTGGTCCTCAAGCCGAGCGAACATGCCCCGGCCACCTCGGCCGTACTGGCCCGCTGGATTCCCGAATACCTGGCCGGCGCCGCCGAAGTGGTTGAGGGCGGCATCCCGGAGACCACCGCCCTCCTGTCCGAACGCTTCGACCACATCTTCTTCACCGGGGGAGAAGCCGCGGCCAAGGTGGTCATGCGCGCGGCGGCCGAGCACCTGACCCCGGTGACGCTGGAGCTCGGCGGCAAGTCCCCGGCCTACGTCGATGCATCCACGGACCTGGCCACGGCGGCCAAACGCATCGCCTGGGGCCGGTTCATGAACGCCGGGCAGACGTGCGTCGCACCCGACTACGTCCTGGCCCGGGAGGAGGTCCTGGAGCCGCTGCAGGCCGAGCTGATCAAGGCCGTTACGGCGCTCTTCGGACCTGACCCGGCGGCGAGCCCGTCGTACGGCCGGATCGTCGATGACCGCCACTTCGCACGGCTCGCGGCCCTCGCCGACGCCAGCACGGTGGTGCACGGCGGACAGCGCGACGCCGCCAGCCGCTACTTTGCGCCGACCCTGCTGCGCCCGGCGCCCGGCGACGCCGTCATGGCGGAAGAAATCTTCGGACCCCTGCTGCCACTGGTGCCCGTGGACGGGCTCTACGCGGCCATCGAGGAGGTCAACGGGCGCGCCAAGCCGCTGGCACTCTACGTCTTCAGCAACGATCCGCAGACGCGCCGCGCCTTCGCCGGGCGGACCTCGTCGGGGGCCCTGTGCTTCGATGTACCGGCGGCCCACCTGTCAGTCCCCGGGCTTCCCTTCGGAGGGGTCGGCGGCAGCGGCATGGGGGCCTATCACGGGGAACATTCGGTGCGGACGTTCTCGCATGAGCGCCCCACCCTGGACAAGCCGCTGTGGCCGGACACGCTGGAACTGATCTACCCGCCGTACACCCGGACCAAGCACCGGATCATCGACGCACTCGTGGCGCCGGTCGGGAAGCGGGCCAGGCGGCGCTGAACGGCGCCGGCCTAACGGGGCCTCCACGCCGGCCCATTCGACCTCGACCAACCGCTGCCCGGTCCGTTCCGCCTTCAGCCCGGGCCCTTCGGCTCAGTCCCTTCCCGTGGTCCCGGGCCGGTGCATCGTCTCCGCCAGCAGCTCCACGAACAGCTGGACCTGGGCCGTCCGCTTCTCGTTGATCAGCAGGGCGAAAACATTCCGTGCCAGCCGGATCTCCGGCACATCGAGGACCACCACGCCGGCAGGCCGGTGCCGCAGGGCGAGCTCGGGGACCAGGGCGGCGCCGAGCCCGGCGGCGGCCATCTCAAGGCTCGCGTGGAAGTCATCGCTGTAGGCCACCACGCGGGGGTGCAGGTTGCAGCTCGCGAAGAGCCGTTCAATCACCGTGGCGTCGGACGTGCCGGGGTGGTGCATGATCCAGGGCATGTCCGATAGATGCGGCGCGGCGACCTTGGAATCCGTCCCGATGCCCCAGGCCGCCGGCAGCACCACGCGGAAGTCGTCGTCGCCGATCCACTGCCGGTCCACGGTGTGCGGCCAGGCGAGGCCGGACTGACCCACCTGGTACACCAGGGCGACGTCGAGTTCGCCGCCGGCCCGCAGCCCCTGGATGGTCTGGGCCGGTTCCGCGACCGAGACCCGCAGGTCGATGCCGAGCTTCTTCCAGGCCGGGTTCCGCAGGATCGGCGGCAGCACATAGGTGGCGAGGCTCGGGAAGATGCCCAGCCGCAGCTCCTGGCTGGGACTTTCCTGCGCCCGGGAGGCGGCGGCCATCAGCGTCTCGATGTCCGTCAGGACCTTGGCAGCGTGCCGGGTCATGACGACGGCGGCTTCGGTCGGCTGGATGCTGCGGGCCGCGCGCTGGAACAAGGTGACGCCGGTGTCGCGTTCCAGTGCCGACATTTGCTGGGAGACGGCCGAAGCCGTGTAGCCCAACCGGGTGGCGGCGGCCGCAAACGATCCAAGCCGGATCACTTCCACAAGGGTCCGGAGATGGACGGGGTTGATCAAGGGCTGCCCTTCGCCTGGTTGCGGGTCCACGGAGACGGGACCGGAATTCCCGCTTCATTGTGGCATATCCGGCCCTCCGGCGGCCGTGCTGGTCTGCGTGCTGATGTGTCTGCCGGAATGTCCGCACGGAAAGTCTGCGCTGCGCGGCCGGGCACATGCAGGAGAATCCGAGGAACCCAACTCGAGTGGCAGCTGACGGCGTCACTGGCGAGGGTCTGACAGCAGAACTGAAAAATTCCACATTCATACTCATCCGGCCGCCCGACGGCACCGAATTGCCCATAAGAGACTTCGGGCCAGACAACAGGAGCAGATCAGTGTCGCAAGCAGCAGGGATTCCGGCAGGCCGGCGCGTCGCCGTCATCGGCAGCGGAGTGGCGGGGCTGACCGCCGCGTACGTGCTGAACGGGCAGGACCGGGTAACGCTCTTCGAGGCCGACTCCCGGCTCGGCGGCCACGCCCACACCCACGATGTGCCGCAGCAGAACGGACCCACGCTGGGCGTGGACACCGGCTTCATCGTCCACAACCAACGGACGTATCCCACGCTCCTGCGCCTGTTCGCCGAGCTCGGCGTCGAAACCCAGGACTCCGAAATGAGCATGTCCGTCCGCTGCGACGGCTGCGGGCTGGAATACGCCGGCGCACGGGCCAAGGGGCGCGGGATCATTCCCCGGCCGTCCACCCTGCTGCGTGGCCGCTACCTGCGGATGCTGCTGGAAATCACCCGGTTCCACCGCCGGGCCCGCGCCCTGCTGGCCGAACCCGCCACAGGCACGGCATTCGCCGGACACGAGCTCACCCTGGGGGAGTTCCTGGCCCAGGAGAAGTTCAGCAGCTATTTCATCTCGCACTTTATGACCCCCGTGGTCAGCGCCGTTTGGTCCTGCGACCCCACCACCGCGCTTGCCTACCCGGCCCGCTACCTGTTCACCTTCCTGGGCCACCACGGCCTGCTCGGCGTCAAGGGCTCCCCGCAATGGCGGACCGTCACCGGCGGCTCGCGCAGCTACGTCAACAAGGTCGCCGCGACCCTGCCGGACATCCGGCTCGCCAGCCCGGTCACCACGGTGCACCGGCACGCCGACGGCGTCGACGTCACGTCCGCGCTCGGTGCCGGGACCGTGCGCGAGACCTTTGACGCCGTCGTCATCGCCACCCACCCGGCGCAGGCCCTGCGCATGCTCACCGACGCCTCGGCGGCCGAGAGGGCCGCCCTTGGCGGCATGCCGTATTCGGTGAACCAGACGCTCTTCCACCGTGACGAGGCCGTGCTGCCGGCCAGCCCCAACGCCCAGGCCTCCTGGAACTACCGGCTGCCGTCCTGCGACGCGCGGCCGGACAAGGTCCTGGTCAGCTACGACATGACCCGGCTGCAACGGCTGGAACCCGTCGACGGCGGCCGGTACATCGTCAGCCTCGGCGAATCCGAACTGATCGACGACGCCACGGTCCTGGACCGGATGGTCTACGAGCACCCGCAGTACACCCCGGAGTCGCTGGCGGCGCAGCAGCGGATCCTCGGACTCGGCGACGGGCGGCTGGCCTTCGCCGGCGCGTACCACGGCTGGGGATTCCACGAGGACGGCGCCCTGTCCGGTCTCAAGGCGGCCGCCCGGCTCGGCCGCGGCTGGGGCCCGGTCAACAGCGACACTGTTAACATCGGCACGGTGGCCGTGGACCCGGATCTCGCCCCGCCCGCAGTCCAGTCGGCCGCAGTCCAGCCGGCCGCGGTGGAGGTGCCATGAGCGCGCCGGCCACCATCCATCCGGCCGCCCTCCACGGCGCGGCCATCTACCGCACTGCCATCGCCCATGTGCGGCGGACTCCGCTGCGCAACGCGTTTACCTACCGCAGCTACAGCTGGTATGTCGACGTCGACCATCTCCCGCAGCTGCCTCGCCTGCTGCGGCCGCTGGCGGGATTCCGGGTGGAGGACCACCTCGGCGATCCGGACGGCACCCTGCGCGGCAACGTGGAAAGCTACCTTGCCACCCAGGGGATAAAGCTCGACGGCGGACGCATCACCATGCTTGCCAGCGCCCGGGTGTTCGGGCACGTGTTCAACCCGCTGAGCGTGTTCTGGTGCCATAGTGCCTCCGGTGAGCTGCGCTGCGTCGTCGCCGAGGTCCACAACACGTACGGGGAGCGGCACTGCTATCTCCTCGAAACCGACGCCACGGGCAGGGCGAGCGTCCCGAAGGCGTTCTACGTCTCGCCGTTCAACGACGTCGACGGCGAATATCGCATGAAGCTCCCCGAACCCGGCGAACGGCTCGCCGTATCGATCGTCCTGGAACGGGAGGGACAGCAGCCCTTCATCGCCACCATGGACGGCGTCCGGCGCGAAGCGGGCGTGCGGAACATCGTGGCCGCGGCGCTCGCCGTACCCGCGGCCCCGCTGCGTGTCGCGGCGCAGATCCGCTGGCAAGGCATCAAACTGTGGGCGCGCCGCCTGCCCATCATCAAAAAACCACACCACCCTTCACAGGAGGCAGTTCAGTGACAATGACCGAAGCGACCGGATCCGGTACGGGACGGGCACAGGGCACCACTCACAGCAGCGCAGTAAACGGCAGCGCCGTCGACAGCGGGCTCGTCACCAGCAGGGTGCCGTACACCGTTCCCCAGCCTCCCGCCACCATCGACGCCGCCATCTGGCCCAGCATCGCCACGGTCCCCTCGAGCCTCAAGGCCCGTGTGGCCGGACGCGCTGCGGACGCCATCTTCAAGGCGGCCGTGCGCAGGCTGCCGCTGGAAGTCCGGTACCCGGACGGCACAGTATTGGGCAAAGCAGCACTGGGCACGGCTCCCTCCGACCAGGTACCCGCCGGCACCGACTCTGACCAGGCTGCCGCCGGCTATCCCGTCATGACCATCAACCGACCCGTTGCCTTCGCCACCCGCCTCGGCGACGGCGGCCTGATCGGCCTGGGCGAGTCCTTCATGGCCGGAGACTGGGACGCCGATGACCTCACCGCCGTCATGGAGGTGTTTGCCTCCCGCGTCGGCACGCTCGTTCCCGAGCCGCTGCAGAAGCTGCGCGGCCTGTACCTGCCGCGCCAGCCGCGCAGGGAACGGAACACGGAGAAGAACACCCGCTCCAACATCTCCCGGCACTACGACCTCTCCAACGAGCTCTTCGCCTCGTTCCTGGACAGCACCATGACGTACTCCAGCGCCCTCTTCCCGGAAAGCGGCGACGCCCTGCGGAACGTGGCCTGGGACGGGCTGGCCGCAGCGCAGCGGGCCAAGATTGACCGGCTGCTGGACAAGGCCGGCGTGAAGGAAGGCACCCGGGTCCTGGAAATCGGCACCGGCTGGGGAGAGCTTGCCCTGCGCGCCGCCGCCCGCGGCGCCACCGTCTACTCCGTGACGCTCTCCAGCGAGCAGCAGGAACTGGCCCGCCAGCGCGTGGCCGAGGCCGGCTACGCCGACGCCGTCACGATCGAGCTCAAGGACTACCGCGCCGTGGAGGGCGAGTACGACGCCGTCGTCTCGGTCGAAATGATCGAGGCCGTCGGCTTCGAATACTGGGCCACCTACTTCCAGACCATCGAGCGGGTCCTGGCCCCGGGCGGCAAGGTGGCCATCCAGGCCATCACGATCGCCCACGACCGGCTCATGGCCACCCGCACCAGCTACACCTGGGTGCACAAGTACATCTTCCCGGGCGGGGTCATTCCGTCCGTCCGCGCCATCGAGGACATCACGGCGAAGCAGACCGGACTGCGCGTCCGCGAACGCCTCGCCATGGGTGAGCATTACGCCCAGACGCTGCGGCTCTGGGAAGAGCGGTTCATGGCCCGCGAGGACGAGGTGGGGGCCATGGGCTTCGACGCGGTCTTCCAGCGGATGTGGCTGTTCTACCTCTGCTACTCCCGGGCCGGGTTTGAAACGGGCTACCTCGACGTGCAGCAGATCGTGCTCGACTCCGCCTCCTAGCCCCGGTGTTAGAACAATCACGAATCGCTTGAGGCGGGCACCACGGTGCCCGCCTCTTTCGTGTGCCCGGACACCAGATGTAGTGGCCGGCGCCACCAATCCGGGTCCCCGCGGCGGCGCGCGACACGCCGTCTGCGGTGCGACACGCGGGCGTGATTAATGTGGCTAACTACTCCACAGGGTGTGGATTTCGTCCGCCAAAATGGCGGAAATCCGGACATTTGGAGGGCCCCCTCCTGTGGATTAAAGGTGGGTTAAATGACATACTTGTAATACATCATCTTGGGGTCCACATGAGGCTCTTGCACTACATGTAGTATCGACATACAGTTCCAGCAGAGCATCAGCGCGGGACATCCGGAGCCGGGATTGCGCTCCACAGAAGACTTCAACAAAGGGGACAGGACCATGACCGTTACGGTTTACACGAAGCCGGCCTGCGTTCAGTGCAACGCGACCTACCGCGCGCTGGACAAGAAGGGCATCGCCTACCAGAGCGTCGACATTTCCCAGGACGCGGAAGCCCTTGAGCGCCTGAAGTCCCTGGGCTACATGCAGGCCCCCGTTGTCGTCACCGACCAGGACCACTGGTCAGGTTTCCGCCCGGACAAGATCGAAGAACTGGCGCAGGCTGCCGCCGTCGCTGTAGCCTGAAACACCCTGTCGCCTGAAAAGCCCAGGACGCCGCTACCAGGGAAGAATTCACGGTAGATGAGGTGACCACCGTGGTTGTAACAACTGAAGATCGGGTGGCTGCCACGGCTGACGGCGGGGAAGCGGTCAGCACAGCAGCACCGGCCACCACCACGCACTGCCGGCTCATCTACTTTTCCTCCACCTCCGAAAACACCGCACGCTTCGTTGCGAAGCTGGGCGTCGACGCCGCCAGGATCCCCCTTTACCCGAGGGACGCTCCGCTGGTGGCCCGGGAGCCCTACGTTTTGTTGCTCCCGACCTATGGAGGCACCGGGGGAGAGGGATCTGTTCCAAAGCAGGTCATCAGGTTTTTGAACGATCCGGGCAACCGGAAGCTGATCCGCGGAGTGATCGGCGCAGGAAACACCAATTTCGGGGACAACTACTGCATGGCAGGGGACATCATCGCCGCCAAGTGCAAGGTCCCGCACCTATATCGCTTCGAACTCATGGGGACGCCGGAAGACGTCAACCGCGTACAACAAGGATTGGAAGAGTTTTGGACACGACTGTCGCAGACAAAGCAGTAACTGAAGGCGCAGGCCTGCACACGGGCACCGGCACAGCCGCCGCCGCCGCTGTTGAGAAGAAGCACGAGATGCCGGCCGCCTACAAGGGCCTGGGCTACCACGAGCTGAACGCCATGCTGAACCTCTACGGCCCCAACGGGGAAATCCAGTTCGAGGCCGACCGCGAGGCCGCGCACCAGTACTTCCTGCAGCACGTGAACAACAACACCGTGTTCTTCCACGACCTCGAGGAAAAGCTCGACTACCTCGTCAAGAACGAGTACTACGAGCGCGAAACCCTCGACCAGTACACGATGAATTTCATCCGCGAGCTCTACAACCGCGCGTACAAGAAGAAGTTCCGCTTCGAGACCTTCCTCGGCGCGTTCAAGTTCTACACCTCCTACACGCTGAAGACGTTCGACGGAAAGCGCTTCCTGGAGCGCTACGAGGACCGCGTCTGCATGGTGGCCCTGCACCTGGCCCGCGGCGACGAGAAGCTCGCCACCCAGATGGTGGACGAGATCATCGAAGGCCGCTTCCAGCCGGCCACCCCGACGTTCCTGAACGCCGGCAAGCGCCAGCGCGGCGAGCTGGTCTCCTGCTTCCTGCTCCGCATCGAAGACAACATGGAGTCGATCGGCCGGTCCATCAACTCCGCCCTGCAGCTCTCCAAGCGCGGCGGCGGCGTCGCCTTCGCGCTGACCAACATCCGCGAGGTCGGCGCGCCGATCAAGCAGATCGAGAACCAGTCCTCCGGTGTCATCCCCGTGATGAAGCTCCTCGAGGACAGCTTCTCCTACGCCAACCAGCTCGGTGCCCGTCAGGGTGCCGGTGCGGTGTACCTGCACGCGCACCACCCGGACATCTACCGCTTCCTGGACACCAAGCGCGAGAACGCGGACGAGAAGATCCGCATCAAGACCCTCTCGCTCGGCGTCGTCATCCCGGACATCACCTTCGAGCTCGCCAAGCGGGACGAGGACATGTACCTGTTCTCCCCGTACGACGTCGAAAAGGTCTACGGCATGCCGTTCTCCGACGTCTCGGTCACCGAGAAGTACTACGAGATGGTGGACGATTCCCGGATCAAGAAGACCAAGATCAAGGCGCGCGAGTTCTTCCAGACCCTCGCCGAGATCCAGTTCGAATCCGGCTACCCGTACATCATGTTCGAGGACACCGTGAACCGGGAAAACCCGATCGACGGAAAGATCATCATGTCCAACCTGTGCTCGGAGATCCTCCAGGTCTCCCAGCCCACCACGTACCACGATGACCTGTCCTACGACCAGACCGGCAAGGACATCTCCTGCAACCTGGGTTCGCTGAACATCGCCAAGACCATGGACTCGCCGGACTTCGGCCTGACCATCGAGACGGCCATCCGGTCCCTCTCGGCCGTCTCGGACATGTCCAACATCACCTCGGTGCCCTCGATTGCCCGCGGCAACGACCAGAGCCACGCGATCGGCCTCGGCCAGATGAACCTGCACGGCTACCTGGCCCGCGAGCGGGTCCACTACGGCTCCGAAGAGGGCCTGGACTTCACCAACATCTACTTCTACTCGGTGGTGTTCCACGCGGTCCGCGCCTCCAACCTGCTGGCCATCCAGACCGGCCAGACCTTCGGCGGCTTCGAGAAGTCCAAGTACGCCTCCGGCGAGTTCTTCGACAAATACACCGAGCAGGACTGGGTCCCGCAGACCGAGAAGGTCGCCGAGCTGTTCAAGAACATCCACATCCCCACCCAGGATGACTGGCGCGAGCTGAAGGCCTCCGTCATGGAGCACGGCATCTACAACCAGAACCTGCAGGCTGTGCCGCCCACCGGTTCGATCTCCTACATCAACAACTCCACCTCGTCGATCCACCCGGTGGCGTCCAAGATCGAGATCCGCAAGGAAGGCAAGCTGGGCCGCGTGTACTACCCGGCGCCGTACCTGACGAACGACAACCTGGAGTACTACCAGGACGCGTACGAGATCGGCTACGAGAAGGTCATCGACACCTACGCCGCAGCCACGCAGCACGTGGACCAGGGCCTGTCCCTGACGCTGTTCTTCAAGGACACCGCCACCACGCGCGATATCAACAAGGCCCAGATCTACGCCTGGAAGAAGGGCATCAAGACCATCTACTACATCCGTCTCCGCCAGCTCGCGCTGGAAGGGACCGAGGTAGAGGGCTGCGTCAGCTGCATGCTGTAGCTTCAACTAAATCGTGACAGTACGACGGCGGGCGCCCGCCCGCCGTCGTACGCTTTAACTAAGAACTAAACCCAACATTTAGGGGATGACATGACCGAAAAGGTCAAGCTGCTTAGCCACGTCGAGGCGATCAACTGGAACCGCATCCAGGACGACAAGGACGTGGATGTCTGGAACCGCCTGGTCAACAACTTCTGGCTGCCGGAGAAGGTGCCGCTGTCCAACGACGTGCAGTCGTGGGCGACGCTGACCCCGGACGAGCAGCAGCTCACCATGCGCGTGTTCACGGGCCTGACCCTGCTGGACACCATCCAGGGCACCGTCGGCGCCGTCTCGCTGATTCCGGACGCCCTCACCCCGCATGAAGAGGCTGTATACACGAACATCGCGTTCATGGAGTCCGTGCACGCCAAGAGCTACTCCTCCATCTTCTCCACGCTGGCCTCCACCAAGGAGATCGACGAGGCGTTCCGCTGGTCCACCGAGAACGAGAACCTTCAGAAGAAGGCCCAGATCGTCATGGACTACTACCAGGGCGACGATCCCCTCAAGCGCAAGGTGGCCTCCACGCTGCTGGAGAGCTTCCTGTTCTACTCGGGCTTCTACCTGCCGATGTACTGGTCCTCGCGGGCCAAGCTGACGAACACGGCCGACCTGATCCGCCTGATCATCCGCGACGAGGCCGTGCACGGCTACTACATCGGCTACAAGTTCCAGAAGGGCCTGGAGAAGGTCTCCGAGGAGCGCCGGCAGGAAATCAAGGACTACACCTTCGAGCTGCTCTTCGAGCTGTACGAGAACGAGGTCCAGTACACGCACGACCTCTACGACTCCGTCGGCCTGGCCGAGGACGTCAAGAAGTTCCTGCACTACAACGCCAACAAGGCCCTGATGAACCTGGGCTACGAGGCCATGTTCCCGGCCTCGGTCACCGACGTGAACCCGGCGATCCTCTCGGCCCTGTCGCCGAACGCTGACGAGAACCACGACTTCTTCTCGGGTTCGGGTTCGTCGTACGTGATTGGCAAGGCTGTCAACACTGAGGATGACGACTGGGACTTCTAGTCTCATTTAGTTAGACAGGCTATTTGGTCCTTTGGACGAGCTAAAAGGTCCCTGGACAAACTAAACGGTCTTTTGGTCCTGTGTGTGATGTGACGTTCCACGCTACGTGGCCATTTCCCGACTTACGTGGCCACGTTTCACGGTAGTTGGCCAACTGCTGCTCGATGCTGTTGGCCAACTGTGAGGTCTGGGTCCGGTTGAGTTCTTTGCGCACATACACGCCGACATTGTTGGCAGGGCCGCCGGCCGACGCTCCCCTCTCCTGTGATGTTAAATTCGACCGGACACTTGTTGAATCCGCGGCGTGAATGTTCAGGCGGAAGCGGTAGAACCAGCGCGGCTGCGGCCCGCTTTCCGGCCATTTGACTAGGTGGTCCCGCCCCGGAGCGGCCCGTTCTCGTCTGGGCTGCTGATCGGGTCCGCGTGCCGGAGCACAACATGCCAGGCTCCGTCTTCCCTTCGGAAGACCGTTGTGACCCGGAGGGTGAACGGACGTGCTTCCGTCCGCCCCGAAACCTTGGCCTTCCAGTGTTCGACTTCGTGGATGACGGCTGTGTCGGCCGACACCAGGCGGTACAGGCCTTCGAATGACCTGCACTCCCCGTCGCGGAAGTGCGCTACTGCGAAGTCCGTTCGCTCTTCAACATCGGCCCAGCCTTGGGCAGCAGGGCCGAACGGGTTCGCGAGGACGATGTCATTACCGTGGGAGTACAACCGTTTGATGTGCCCGGCGTCGCCTCTGGCGAAGGTGTCCAATGCCTCGTGGTATTGCTCGAGGACGGTGTCGAAGTCCATGGCATGCCTCCTGCAGGGATCCTGGGGAACGCCTCTATTTTAGACCTGTGGAGTATTGATGAGCCTGCAGGGCTGGCCGGAACTAAGCCCCGGGACTGTTGCCCTGCCAAGCTCATCGTGCTGCTGAGTCCAAGCCCAGCAAGCTTTTCGACCAGCATGCTGTGGTTCCTCTTCGGATGATGCCTATCCCAGACCGTGTTGCTGTTGAAGTCCCCCATAAGCAACGCCCCGCCGCCAGCGAGGAATCCAGCGTGGCGGTCGACTATCTCATGCGTCGACCGTGATCGGGCCGCCCGCACCTGCGTGGGTACGAGTGGCCGCGATCCTCGGTCCGTCGGTCAGGTGTAGCTCAGGCTGACCAGCAGTGCTTTGAGTTGGGTGTATTGGTTTGTCGCCATCCAGGCCTTCGCGGCCTCCCTGTTCGGGAACCCCGGGTCGCCGAAAAGGACCCGGGTGAACAGTCCGCCGTTGGCGGTGGAGACGAGATTGCACCATGATGCGACGCCCTCGCCCTCCTTCAGCGACCGGGGATCAGTTAGCCCCATGAAGTAGGCATCGCCATCACCAAAGGATTCCACAGCGAATCCGAAGACGGGCTTCTTGCCGTCCGGCGCCGTCATACCGGAAACTGCCTTGTGATCGAACACGTGACGCGTCACGGGACCGCCAGTGCACCCTGCAGTGACGCCGTTGGCCAGGAAGAGCAGATCGTTTCCCGCACCGTCAGCAACGGTGACCTCAACGCCGGGGAGGCCGGCGGGCGGGTGCACGGTTCGCACGGTCCACGTCTCCGGATAGGCGAAGGAGATGTGTCCGTCCGGGAACGTGAAGGTCTTCAGCGCGGGAGACCCGTGCTTGGCCGCTGAGGCGGGAACCTCCGACGCCGGTACCGCCCTGGCGGCAGGCGCCGTCGGTCCTGCAGTGGAAGCAGGTGGGAAAGTTAAAGTCGCCGTGCGGTCTGCCATGGTACTCACGACAAGGCTCGAAGCGGCGGCCGGAGCCCCCGGCTGTGGCCCACAGCCGGCAAGGGCGAGGCCGATGGAAGAACCTGCGATGGTGACGGCAGTGAAGAGTCTGGCGCGATGTGAATGCATGGTGTAGCCCCCAATTCTTATAACGGCGGGCCGAATGTCCCGCTTGAAAGCAAAGTTTCCGGGACGCGGCCAGTAATTACAGCCAGGGCAAGTTATTTATGCCTTTCAATCGCCCACACGCCTCAGATGGCCGCCGCCTGCCTCCCCGCCGGCACCCGTGACAGGAAGTCCTCCACCACCGCGGCGAACTCGTCAGGCCGTTCGATCTGCGGCATGTGCCCCGTCTTCGAGAATGTGTACGACTCGGCGTGTGGCAGCGCTGCCACTGCCGCCTCGAGGTGGCTGAACGGGAGGATGTGGTCGTGGTCGCCCCAGACCACGAGCGTGGGAGTCTCCGACTGCGCCAACGCCCCGAGGAGGGCCCTCCGCCACCCGGCCCTGACGCCAACGATGGTTCCGAGGTCGCGGGCGACGTCGAGGAGGGTTTGGCGGTGGGATGCCCGCTGCGACAAAGCGAACGCGTGGTCAACGCGGGCGTCGGTCACCAGTGCTTTGTCGTAGAAGATCGACTGGACGGTGCGGCGCGAAGCCACTGGATCCGGACGCAGCAGCAACGCCGCGAGCGGCCCGACCGCGAGCAGGCGCAATACCAGCGCAACCTCCTTGCCAAACCCGGCACTGTTCGCAAGAACCAGCGCCGAAACACGGTCCGGGTGTTCGGCGGCCAGTTTCATGGCGACGGCCCCGCCCAGCGAGTTTCCCATCACGGGGAGCGGCTCGTGCACCCCGACGGCGTCGAGGAAAGCCGGCAAGACGTCGGCCAGCTTCGCCAACGTCGCCGGCCCGGAAAGCCGTTCCGAGTAAGCAAATCCGGGCAGGTCCACGCTGTAAACGGCGTGGCGTGCCGAGAGCCGCTCGTGCTGCCCGTTCCAGTCCTCCAGGCTCTGGCCGATCCCGTGCAGGACCAGCACCGGGTCGCCGCTGCCGGTCTTCCGGTAGCGCAACCGCGTGCCTGCGACGTCGACGTATCCCGTTCCCGGGAGCGCCAGGGGATCCCGGCGCACACATGGCGCCCCACCGGACGCCCGCACCTGTTGTCCGCGCCGACCGAAACGGACCCGGTCGGTCAACCTGCCGGCCCTCAGGAGGGCAAAGTCCCGGAAGTAATTCTGGTGCAGCCGCCACGGTGAACCGGCACCCTGCCGGGGCAGCTGATCGGCCCCGCGGAAAATGTAGCCGGCCTTCAGGTCAATCAGGGAGGACAGCTCACCGTTGGCGACTTCGGCAGGCGCCGCGGGCACCACCCAATGCAGTCCCCGCCGGTCAAGATGCTTCAGCAGCCGGCAGACGTAGCCTGCGACCAGATCCGCCTTCAGGGTCCACGATGCATTGGTGTACCCGATGGTGAGCGCAAAGTTGGGCACGCCGTCGAGCATCATGCCCTTGTAGGTCAGGGTCTTGCCCACGTCCACGGGCTCGCCGTCGACGGTGAGCGTCATCCCGCCAATCACCAGCAGATTCAATCCCGTCGCCGTGACGATGACGTCGGCCGGGATCGACCCGCCCGAGACCAGGTCAATCCCGTCCGGCGTGATCCGGGAGATCCTGTCGGTCACGATGTCGGCAGTGCCTGCGCTGATCGCGCGGTAGAGGTCCCCGTTGGGGATCGCGCAGACCCGCTGGTCCCACGGCTGATACGACGGCGCCAGGTGCGTGTCCACCGCAAAGCCCTGCGGCAGCTTGGCGACCGCCGATTTGCGCAGGATCGCTTTCATGGTCTCCGGCCGCCGTCGGCTGAGCTGGTAAGTGACCATCGAAAAGAGAATGTTCTTGACCCGAACGACGTCGTACGCCAGTTGCGCGGGCAGCTTGCCCCGGAGGCGGTCGGCCAGGTGGTCGCGGGACGGCACGGGGGCGATGTATGTGGGGGAGCGCTGCAGCATCGTCACCTTCGCGGCTGACTTCGCCATGGACGGCACAAGTGTCACCGCGGTGGCCCCGCTGCCGATGATCACCACCTGCTTGCCCTCGTAATCGAGGTCGGCCGGCCAGTGCTGCGGGTGGACGATCGATCCGGCGAAGGTGTCGGCGCCCTCAATGGCAGGGGTAAACCCCTCGTCATAGCGGTAATAGCCCGAGCACACAGACAGGAAAGAGCATGTGAACGTGACCGCCTCGGCGGTGCCGGGTCCCGGGTCGCCGTGCCGGTATTCGCCCTCGGATGTGTGGACGGCCGTCACCGTCCACAGCGCGGTGTCGCTGGACCAGTCGGCAGAGACCACCCGGGTGTTCAGCCGGATCTGCGGGGACAGGCCCTCGTCCGCAATGGTCGCCTCGATGTAGTCGCGGATCGAATCGCCGTCGGCGATCGCCTTGGCACCGGCCCAGGGCCGGAAGGAATAGCCGAGCGTGTACATGTCGCTGTCGGAGCGGACGCCCGGGTATCGGAAGAGATCCCAGGTGCCGCCCACCGTGTCCCGGGACTCCAGGATCACGAACGTCTTCCCTGGTGTTTCGCGTTTCAGCCGGCCCGCGAAACCTATGCCGCTCAGCCCGGCTCCGACAATCAACACATCCACGTGCGCGCTCATCATGCCAAGCTATCGACTTAAAGTCGAGAGAGTCAACACCGTGTTGATGCCTCGCGTTAGGATGGGCGCATGGCTCCACGTGGAAGACGTACAGCACGGGTCTCGGGGGATGAACGCCAGGACGCGATCCTCACAACTGCCGAGGCGCTCCTTGGCGAGCGGTCCTTCGACGACGTTTCGATCGAGGAGCTGGCCCGCGGCGCCGGCATCTCGCGCCCCACCTTCTACTTCTACTTCTCGTCCAAGGATGAGATGCTGCTGGCCCTTCTGGACAGGGTGATCTCCGAGGTAGAGCACCGTGTCAGTGAGTTGCCGCGAAATTTCGAAAGTGACCCCGCGGGAGCCTGGACGCGCTCCATTGGCATGTTCGTTGAGGTGTTCGTGGCGCATCGCGGCGTCGCCACCGCGGCGATTGCAGCGCGGGCCCGCAACGACGAGGTGCGCGCCCTCTGGTCCAAATCGATGCAGTCCTGGGTCGATTTCTCGAGCGATATCATCTCGTCGGAGCAAGCCCGAGGGGCCGCGCCGGACGGCATCGACGCCCATGACCTGGCCGTAAGCCTCAATCTCATGAACGAGCGGGTGATCACCGCCGTCCTCAACCGGGAGATTCCCGCGATCGCGGAGTCCCATGCCCTGGACGTGTTATCCACCATCTGGATCCGCAGTATCTACGGGTCCGTCAACCCCGGCCGTTCCTAGCGCCCGGGTGGAAAGGAAGAACCCGCATGCCCCACCAGATCAAGACCCTGACCGTGCTCGGCACCGGAGTGCTCGGTTCCCAGATCGCCTATCAGGCCGCCTTCCACGGATTCGCTGTCACCGCCTACGACGTCGACGGCGACGCCCTGGAGAAGGCCCGGGCGCGCTTCGCCCGGCTTGTCGGCATCTACCGGGCGGCCGACGTCGGCGGTGCCGGAGAGGGCAAAGCCGAGGCAGCTCTTGAAAACCTCCGCCTCACCGCCAACCTCGGGGACGCCGTCGCCGATGCAGACCTCGTGATCGAGGCCGTTCCTGAACTGCTGGAGGTGAAGCGGGACGTCTACCGCACGCTCGCAGATCTGGCCCCCGCCAAGACCATCTTCGCCACGAACTCATCAACTTTGCTGCCCAGTGATCTCAAAGATTCCACCGGCCGCCCCGACCGCTTCCTCGCCATCCATTACGCCAACAACATCTGGGTGCAGAACATCGCCGAGGTGATGGGAACCGACGAAACCTATCCCGCAGTCTTCGACGCCGTCGTCGACTTCGCGCGAAACAGCGGGCTGGAGCCAATCGAGATCAGGAAGGAGAAGGCCGGCTACGTGCTGAACTCCCTGCTGGTCCCGCTCCTGAACGCGGCCGCCGGCCTGCTGCTGCAAGGCGTCGCCAGCCCGGAAACGATCGACAAGACGTGGCGCATTGCCACCGGAGCGCCGAGCGGTCCGTTCCAGATCTACGACGTCGTCGGGCTGGGAACCGCCTACAACATTGCCGCCTCATCGCCAGACCCCGGATCGCAGGCCTTCGCTCGGTACCTCAAGGACAACTACATCGACCAGGGCAAGCTCGGCGTCGAGACGGGCGAGGGTTTCTACACCTACTAAGTCTTCGCGTGGGCTGACGGACGGTCTAGCGGAGGGGGAGTGGCTGTGGAACCGCTTTTTACACTGACCCGGTCAGCCCTGGCGGTTCGTGTCCAGGACGGTGATGTCCAGGGGCATGCGCTTGGCGCGACGGAGGCGTCCGGCCAGCACGTTGCGCACGCCGCGGGTCACCATGGTCGTCTTGGTCAGATACCGGAACTCGGCGGCGTCCGACGTTACCAGGTCCAGCAGCGGCCGCGCGGCGTCGTCAGCGGTCTGCCCCCACAGCCCGACGACGACCTGCAGCCCGCCCAGTCGATGCTCGTACCCGGGCTGGGACGTGACGTGCCCCAGCATGTCCGTGATCACCAGGCCCGGATTCATGCCATGCACCCGGACGCCGGTGCCCTTGGTCTCCACCCGCAACGTCTCGGTGAATTGGCGCACCCAACGCTTGCTTGACGCGTACGCGTTCTGCAGCGCTACCGGCCCCTGGTCGCCGTGGCCGTACACGTTGACGAGGTCGCCGCGACCTTGGCCGATGAACACCGGCAACGCCACCCTCGACCCGTGGAACGTGCCGAGGATGTTCGTGCGCACCACTTGCGTGAAGTCCTCGACCGGCGTGGAGGCCGTCGGCCCGAAGACACCGGAAGCTCCGGCGTTGTTGACCCAGATGTCGAGCGTCCCGCGGCTAAGGGCCTCGTCGCGCAGGGCCTCGACGTCGGCCAGTTCACCGGTGTCGCAGTGACGCCCGGATGCCACGATCCCTTCCGCGTGCAGCCGCTCGACTGCGGCCTCGACGTCGGCGTCCGACCTGGACGCCAGCACCACCGTCGCACCCTGATGCCCCAGCAACCGGGCCATGGCCAACCCCAGGCCGCGCGTCGAGCCAGTCACGACTGCCACGCGACCGCGGAGGACATCTCGTCGCGAACCCATGCTTCTCTCATACGCGTAGTGACCGGGGAGAGCAAGGGCGCAGGCTTAGTGACAGTTCCGAGGTGGTTGTCCGCCGGGTGGTTCCCCGGCGGCGCTGTTCCATCGCATAGGGGCAATTGCCGGGGGTCTGTCGTCGACGCCGCGGACGGATTTAGACTGAATCATTCCGCGACGCCGGCCGGCTGGCGATGCTGAGCGGGCAACCGAAGATCAGCGGCCGCCTTGTCGTACGTAGTCGGCGGGATCGTAGTGGATCCGGAGTGTCGAGATCTTGCCGTTGTCGAAGCGGAAGAACTCTGCGAGCCGGACAATCCCTGCCGGCATGCGGGCGTCGTAGAGTATCGCGGAGCCATCTGCGCCGTGGACCTCTTGGAGGATCTCGAGGTCCGACACCGTGGCGATGAAGCCTTTTACGCCTTGGCAGAATCCGGCGGCCCCTGTGCGCTTCCCTGCGATCGGACCTTCAAATTCGAGGTCGTCGACGAGCAAAGTGCGCAGCTCGCCGTCGGGGTCGAACGCATCTATGCCGGCGGCCAGGATCCGGTAGTAGCGCTGGAGTACGTCTGGCGCAGCCTTGCTCAGCGTGGACATCGGCAGCTCCTCCCTAAGATTGAAATCTTCAAGCTCTGCACATCCATGAGGCGGAGAACGCGGTTCAATGTGGACCGGATCGTCGCCGGTCAGGTTATAGCCGTTGAGTACAGAAGTCACGACGTCGAGGAGGACTGCCGCTGCGGCGTGGTGCTCACCGTCGTCTGTCTGGGATGCACGAAGGCTGAGGCGGAGACGCAACAGCGTGGCGGGGCTACAGTCCCCGGAGTCGTTCAGGCGTTCTGCTGGTTCGCGGCCGTCAGCGTCTTGCCTAGAACTGGGTAGTGCCGCGCAGCCGGCGGGGGCGGCCGTCGGGGTCCATGAGGAGGCGGTTCATCGGATCGGCCCAGAGGCGTTGGCGGGCCGACACCGGCTCTGGAGTGTGGTGGCGCGCGTGTCCGGCGGGTTGGGGGGAGCGGCGGCCGGCTTCATGCCAGCGGTCGAGAGCGTCTGCGGTGGTGTTCCAAAGTTTGAGCCCGGCCGCCGGGTCGACGAGCCGGGGATCGTTCTGGTCCAGCCCCAGGTGTTCTCCCCAGAGTTGGAGCCGGAGCCCGTGGGCCAACGGCCGGGAAGCGTCGTGGCGGTTGTCTGCGCCGGGCGCCTCCCGGTTGTCGACAGTCGTGTCGAGTACGGCGCACGTGAGCTCGCTGTCGTTGGTCCAGGACCGGCGGTTGAAGTTGTCTGAGCCGCAGGTGAACCAGATGTCGTCGATGATGCAGATCTTGGCGTGGACATAGATCGGAGTTCCCGCACGGTTCTCCAGGTCGAACACGCCGACCCTGTCGGGCGCGACCCGACGCAGCATGCTGATGGCACGCAGTTGCCCGATCCGGGCCGCCGGCCCTGCGAGAGGCCCGTCAGCGTCGGGGTAACGGGGTACGACGGCGATCACGTTCAGGTCGGGATTCCGGTCGAGGGCCTCCGCGATTCCGGCTGCGACCTCTTTCGACCACAGGTACTGATCCTCGACGTAGATCAGCGAGCGGGCGCGGGCGAAGGCTTTCGTGTAGGCGCGGGCAATGCTGCGTTCCCCGTCGGGCGCGAACGGGAACGGGGGACGTTTCACCCCGTAGGTGCGCAGCAGCTGCACGGCGTGCTTGCCCGCCGGTGGCGGTGGCGGTGCAGTGGCCGGGAGCGGTTCGGGGTGCCGGGGCATGCGGGCCAGTCGTTGCAGCAGCATCCGGTAGGGGGTGCGCCGGTCCAGAGGATGCGGGTCGTTCCACCGTTCAGCAAATACTGCCAGGACATCTGCGACCACGGGGCCACGCAGTTCGAGGGCGGCATCGTGCCACGGGGGTCGTTCCCCGTACCGGGAATCCATGCTCACCGCCTGCGGGTCGCCCGCATGGTCGGCGTCGTCCCGACGGCTGTGGGAAAGGTCGAGCCCGCCAACGAACGCGACGTCCCGCGAGGGATTGTCGCGATGGCGAATGACGAAGAGCTTCTGATGATGGGAGCCGAACACGCGTACTCGCTGATCCAGCAGCACCTCTCCGCCGGCGTCGTTGACCTGACGGCTCAGGAGCTCATTGGAACGGCCGCTGATCGGGGCCGATACGCGCTCTCCATGGGATCTCCAGACAAGGCCCCGCACTTCCACTCCCTCACGGGCCAAGCCAGCGAGCACCTCACCGATCGACGGTCCGTCCGCCAGCAGCCGCTCGTCGGCGTCGCCACGCCAGTCGGTGAACCACACGCGGTCCCCGGGCTGCAGAGCCGTCAACTCCTCATGCAGCCGGGCGAAGTAGGTCGCTCCATGAATCAGGGGCCGCACAAGATTGCCCTCCGACCACGGCGGCGATCCGGCCCCGCCCGCGTGTACGTCTGTGGCCAAATTCCCCCGCTCAGCACGGCTCAGAAACCACGTACCAGCATCACTGTCCACTCAGTCCTTCTTTCGGCGCCCGAGCCCAGGGCACTAGTGTCCGGTCTTCAACGTAGCGACTGTGCTGCCTAATGTCACCGACCGGGTCAAAGGCGCCGGTATCAGAGGACCCGTGGAACACCCGCTCCTGTCGGGCGCCCACTTGAACTGATACCCAGGGATGGCTTGTGAGGAGGGCGGCGCAGCAACGGATCAAACTCGCTCTCCGGCCCTACCGGGATGACGCTGGACGGCCTATCGTGGTCCTGACACAGCCCGAGGGAAAGGAACGACGATGTTCACCCTGCAGATTAGCTATCCGGTCCGGGACTACGAGGCCTTTAAGAACGTCTTCGACAGCGATCCTGCAGGCCGAGCCGCCTCCGGCGCCCGGTCTGTCCGCCTGTTGAGGGATACGGAGGACCAGAACAGCGTGGCCGTGCTCCTTGACTTCGACACCAGGGACGCCGCGACCGGCTTTCTGGATAAGTTGCGCAGCCAGGTGTGGGACAAACCCGAGGTGATCGGGCAGCTGATGACGGCAGCGCCGACAGCCAGGATTCTGGAAGAAGTGGCCCGCGAGGGCCAGGGCGCGGGCTGACCGCTGAGAATCATGCTGGACTCGCGGTGGCACAAGAAACCGCTGCATCCCGTGGGTGCCAATGTTGGCTCTCGGGCAGGTTTGGGCGCCATGAGAGCGTCGAGTTCAAAGCCCACGTAATGCCCGCCTGGAGCCCGCGTTATGCCTGCCGGGAGTACGAGGAACCCGAGGCCGTCCGTTCCAGTAGTCCGAAGTCGATAATGTAGCGGCGCAGCATGACGACGTCATCGGTATAACTGAGCAGTCGTTCATTAACCTGCTTTTCCGTTAGGTGTTCGCCCGGCTCAAAAGCTTCGCTGACGATCCAGGCCAGGAGCTCCCGCCGTTCCGTCATGTTGGCTGGATACCTCTCGATCCGCCCCAAGCGCATGAAGCGGGCCAATCCGGTCTGCGGCTGCCGCCGGGGTTGCTGTGTGAGGAGGTCGCGGAAGATCGCCCCGGGTGCCTCAAGGTCACTGGCGGCATTGCTTTCCACAAGTCCTGACTCAAGGAGGGCAGCGATGGCCCGGTTTCGCCGGTGGTCATTCAGGTCCGCAAGCACGTCGGGGAGCTTGGCGCCGAGCACTATTTGCGCGTAGGCGGTCCGAGCGTCCGTGTTAGCGAGGGCTGCCACTACACGCCGCCAGTGCGGTCCACTCACCATCGTCGTTCCGGTCACAGCGTTTTCCTCACTCTGCATTTGCCCCCGCGGGCAGGCCGGCTTCGGGATCCAGGTCCGGTTCAGCCGACCTTGAGGGTCAAAAACGAAAGTCGTCGCAGACTTATACCAACACGCTTGCTTCGACGACTTTTGCGGTGTCGACAAATTGTTCGAAGCGGACGATGAGCCCGCCGCGGACGATGAAATGGTGGGCCACCCGGACGTTCAGGGGGTTCCCGGTTGCCCGGTGCGTGGCGGTGTACCTGGCGAGGACAACTACGTTTTCACCCTCTACGATGTACGTGTCGTCGTGGGCTACCCAGCCGTCCCAGTCCCGGCCGAGAATTTCCATGACATTGGAAGTGACCCCGTCGGGGGTGCGGTAGGTCCCTGCGAGGGGGAAGCCGGCCATCTCAGTCCATTCAACATCCGGGGCCATCGTGGCGCGGAGCGCTTCGAGGTCACCGGCTGCTGAAGCCAGATACTGCCGGCGGACGACATCGCGCGGGGAGGTTGAGCGGGCAAGTTCGGTGATGTCACTCAGCCCCATGTCATTTCCCCCTTGGCGACCTTGGGTCCGATTTGCGCCGCGATCAACATCCCGGAATTCGGGTAGCTTTCGATCAGGGCAGCCGTAATGGCCGCGGCATTTGCTGAGCGGGCGAGGATCCGTTCGAATTCCTGGAGGTAGGACCGTGTGTAGTCAATGGCTGTGGAATCGTTGGCCGTTCCCGGCAGCCGGTGGCCTGCGATGACGAGATCCGGGTTCAGGGCCCGCATCTGGTCAAGTAGTTCGATCCAAGCCGAGCGCTGTTCGGGGGTGGCCGTGTCTGCTGTCCAGACGTGTTCTTCCTGGAAGACAAGGACTCCACCGACGACTGCATTCTGATCGACGTTGTAGAGGTAGTGCCTGTCCGGTAGCAGGTCAGAGCCGCCTCGGAGTTCGAAGCGGTACCCGTCGAGTTCGATCGCGTCTGCACTCAGGGGCGCGATCGTTGCCAAGCGGGTCGGAAGATTGGCACCCAGTGCTGCCCACGCCTGGAGTTTACCTTCGTAGGTTGCCTGGATGTGCTCGATGACGATCGGTGTCGCCAGGACTGTGGCATTTGGGAACGCATCGGCGATGACTTCCAGGCCGAAGTAGTAGTCAGGGTCAGCGTGGCTGATGAAAACGGTTTCCAGTTCTTTACCGGAGTCCAGGATGGCCGCGACGAGACGGTGACCGTCGGCCCGGGTGAAGCCGGCATCCACGAGGAGGGCCTTTGATGGGCCGGTGATCAATGTTGCTGACTTGTTGGGTGAACCTGCGGGGAAGTCGAGATCCAAGACTTCAAAATGCAGCGACATGCTGGTGAACCTTTCTCGGATGCCCCGGAGTGTCCGAAGCGAGTCGCGCAGATACGCTTACTCAAATCCAACAATAGCTGACTAGTCAGCTATTCCCTAGGGATAAGACCGTTCGATCATGGCATGATCGGCAGGTGCTGTGCAGCGTTTTTGCTGATCTTCTTCACGGCCGCTGAGAACACCTCGGCTTCTGCGGGTGAGAGCAGGTCGAGCATGTACCGTTCAATATTTTCCACGTGGCGGGTGCTTGCCCGGAGGAGGACGTCTTCGCCATGTGTGGTGAGGCGGATGAGCTGGACCCGGCCGTCGACAGCAGAGCTCTCGCGTTCAATAAGGCCCAGCGCTGACGCCCTCTGCACCAGTCGGGTGGCTCCGCCGGACGTCAATACCCGCGCCTGCGCGATGTCACGCACTGGAATTCCCTTGTTGCCGCCCCTTGCCACCAGGAGGAGAAGTTCAAAGAGTGAATGGCTGAGCCCGAACTCCTGTTCCAGGGCGCGGCCGAGGAGAAACTCCAGCCGGTTCGCCGCACCCAGTAGGCGCCCGAAGACCAAGATGCGATGATCGTTGGCAGCCTCTTGGCCTGATCCAAATTCCGTTGCATTGTTCACCGTCCAACACTAAGCGGAACTAACGGAGTGTCGCTTGCCTCTTGTCTAATTCGGGGGGCGAGAATCAGGAACATCACGAATGTCTATATCAGCGATTTCCTGCGTGCGGGAAGTCCATGAGTAATTCTGGCCCCCGCTCCGGCGGCCGGCCCCTCGCAGGTCGTTCACCCCGGCACAAAACTGGCCCGTCTGGAGGCCTATCAGCCGGCCTGGCCGGAGGGGCGAATCGAGCCGGCGGGATCGTGGTGGACAGCTTGGCGGCCGACTTAGCGGGAAAGCCAGCCCCCGTCGACGTTAATGACGGTTCCCGATAGATAGGTGGACGCCGCGGACGCGAGGTAGACCGCGGCCCCGCCGATTTCGTCGGGTTGTCCCCAGCGGCCTATAGGCATGCGGCTGCGCATGGCCTGGTACCGCGCAGGGTCTTCGCGGTGGGCTGCGGTGAGCTCTGTTTCCATGTATCCGGGGGCTATACCGTTGACTCTGATTCCATGGGGGGCCCACTCGTTGGCGAGGGCACGGGTCACCCCCAGGAGTCCGTGTTTGGATGCCGCATAGGAGGGTACTTCGACGCCTCCTTGGAAGGCATTGATGGAGAGGATGTTAATGATGCTTCCAGGCCGGTCCTCGTCGATCAGGGAGCGCGTGAACGCTTGGGAGAGCACGAAAGGTGTAGTCAGGTTCAAACCGATCACGGATTCCCAGTCTTCGAGGGTGGTTGTGAGCGCAGGACCGCGCCGGATCAGTCCGGCGTTGTTGACGAGGATGTCGGGCCCTTTTCCGGTTTCCTTGGCCCAGGTGATGATTTCTGCGGCCTCGTCCGGCGAGAGATTGGCAAGGTTCTGCGACCGGATCCGGCACCTGACGCCTTGCCCTTCCAGTTCGTCCTTGAATTCGTTCAGAGGCGAGAGGTCCAGCGCCATGACTTCTGCTCCGGCAAGTCCTAGGGCAGTGGCTACCGCACGGCCCAGTCCTCTGCCGGCGCCTGTGACGAGGGCAGTTTTGCCGTGCAGGGAGAAGGGGTTCGCCACGAGTGGCTGTCCGGCCGCAAGGGTTGCAGTGTTCCCCATTGCTGAACCGGGTCCGGCGGGCTTCATTTCGTGGTCTCCGGTTCGAGTACGCGGTCGTGCCGCAGTGATGATTTGGCGGTTTCCTTTGCCACAAGTGCTGCAATAAAGGTGATTGTTGCCGCTGTGCCGAGGTAGATGCTGACACCGAGGGTGTTTTTCTGGTCCACGCTGCCGAGAATGGCGATGGAGATGAGAGGTGCCAGTCCGCCGGCGAAGACCGATGCCAGCTGGTAGCCGAGGGAGGCGCCGCTGTAGCGGACGCTGGTGCCGAACAGTTCAGAGAAGAACGCTGCCTGGGGAGCGTACATGAACGTGGTGCAGACGAGGCCGACGACAATGGCAAGGATAATAAGTCCGTCGTTACGGGTGTCGATGAGCGGGAAGAAGACAAAGCCCCAAAGACCCGTGCCTGCCGCTCCGGCCAGGTAAAGGGGCCGGCGGCCTACGCGGTCGGACAGGGATCCGATGATCGGAGTGAGCACGAACTGGGCCACAGAGCCGATCAGCACGCCGGCTATGGCGACATCCTTGCGCATGCCCAGATACGTGACCATGTAGGTGATGACGACAATGCTGAAAATGTAGTAGGCGATGTTTTCGGCCAGGCGCATGCCCATGGCGATGGCAACCTCACGCGGGTATTTGCGCAGGACCTCGAAGATTGGGGCCTTGGTCTTCTCGCGCATGGATGCTGCCTTCTTGGCTTCGGCAAAGACGGGGGACTCCTCGATACTCAGGCGAACCCAGAGCCCGACAAGCACCAGCAGGGCGCTCAGGAGGAAGGGGATGCGCCAACCCCAGGCCAGGAAATCGCTGTCTGACTGCACTGCGGCCAGCACCCACAGCACGACTGCGGCGATCAGGTTGCCCAGGGGTACGCCGGCCTGGACCCAGGAGGACCAGAATCCACGGTGCCGGTCATCGCCGTGTTCGGCGGCCATGAGGACAGCTCCGCCCCATTCACCGCCCACTGCGAAGCCTTGGAGCAAGCGGCAGAAGACGAGAAGCAGTGGAGCGGCAACTCCGATCATGGCGTAGGTGGGCAGCAGGCCAATGGCGAAAGTGGCCGCACCCATGAGCACCAGGCTGATGACGAGCATCTTCTTGCGGCTTACGCGATCTCCGAAGTGACCGAAGATGATGCCGCCCAGCGGCCGCGCGACAAAGCCGACAGCGTAGGTGCCGAAGGCCAGAAGCACTCCGGTTGCCGGGTCCTGGCTGGGAAAGAATACCGCTCCGAAGACCAGCGCTGCGGCTGATCCGTAGAGAAAGAAGTCATACCATTCGATGGCCGTTCCGATAAGGCTGGCAAATACGACCTTGCGGATGGGCGTCCGTGCGACGGCGACGGACGTCTGGGTGTGTGCGTTAACCATGGGGGTCTCCGTTGGATGTGTCACGATGCTTGATGATGGCTTCTGGTTACGGTCAGCGTTGACCTGCAGGCGCCTTAGGGAAGGAGCACGACCTTGACGGCTTCGGCGTCGGCTGCCGCTTGGAGTGCGCGAGTGCCCTCGGTCAGCGGGAAGGTAGTCACCAGTGACGCCCACATGTCAGGCGCTGCCTCCAGCGCTGCCAGCGCGTTACGGTAGTCGAGGGCGACTGAGCCGTAGCTCCCGACAAGTTGAATCTCGTTCCTGGCCAGCACATTGATGTCCACTGCCGGGATCGACGGGAACAGTCCGGCGACGACGATGGTTCCACCCGGGCCAATATTTGCCACCGCAGATGACAATGCCTGGGCCGCGCCCGATGCTTCCAGCCAACCGTGCAACCCTCCCGGGGTCACATCCTCTGCCAGGATGGTATCTAGACCAAGTAACCGGGCCAGGGGCAGGCGCTGCTCTTCGTCGCGTGCTGCGCCGAGAAGCGTAACCCGATGCCCGCGCTGGTTCAGGAGTAACGCGGCCATGAGGCCTATCGGCCCGGGACCGCTGACCATGACACGGGCCTGGGCCGGTATTGATTGCTCCAGGCGTGTCACCGCGCGCAGGGCCACGGACAGCGGCTCTGTGAGGGCGAGAACCGCAGCGGGCAGATCATTGTCCACCGGCACGGCGCGGTATTCAGGGATGGAGAAGAGATCTGCGGCGGCTCCGTCAAATGAAAGCCCCAGCACGGTTCGATCCAGGCAAAGTTGACGAGTTCCACGACGGCACAGATCGCAGGATCCGCAGCCGTCGATGGCAATGGGCACAATGCGTTGACCGATCCACTGGCTGTCCGTTCCCGCTCCGATACCTACAACGACGCCGACCGCTTCATGACCCAGTGTCACCGGGCAATGCACCCATTCGTAACCCGTATCCTGACGCCACGCATGCACATCGCTGCCGCAGAGGCCGCAGGCCAGTGTCTGGACAAGGAGCTCGCCGGGAGCCGGGTCGGGCTTGGGATGCTCCTGCACCTGCACGTCTTTCGGTGAGGTGCTTTGTTTTCTAAGGGCTTTCACGGTCAACCCTGTACGAATTTGTTCATCGGTTCTTCTCCTTCGAAGTTCCGCAGTCGGTGGTAACGGCTGGTCCGTCGGCGCCGAACAGCGCCGGGGCAGGTTGACAGCGTCATTGGTGTATCTGGATGCCGCCCGGTGCCGCTCCTGGCTGAAGTGGCCGCAGGAGCAGCACCGGACTCGGCCCCGGGTTGCGGCCGGTTGGTGGCGATTCCGGGAATCGCGGTCCGGCCCCCGAGGGGAGAGGAGGCCTCTTAGCGGATGAATTGGTCGACGTAGTCGGCGCCAAGGCCTACTGCTTCGTAATGTGCCCGGGCAAGGGCAATCTTCGTGAAGACATCCTCAATGCCCGTCGGGTTGCCGTCGGGATCCACGTAGATGTAGGTGCCTGTGACGTGGAACAGGGTGGCCATTTCCTCGACCCCGTCAGGAACGACGAGCGTGTGGATATCGCCCGGTGTTTCGAAGGCGTAGGTGCCTTCTTCGGCCCACCATTCGTGCTCCAGGTAGTGCCATCGGCCCTTCAGGGTGATCGCGTGAACCGGCCCGGCGTGCCTGTGGCGGGAGAGGATCCCGGATTTGCGCACGCGCAGGATGTTCACGAAATATCCCTGGCTCGCCGAGAGAATCAGCGGGCGGAAGGACACGTCCCTCGACTGGGGCACCCACAGGCGCTCGTCCGCGTCCAGGTCGAGTGCACCGGGCACGATGACGTCATCGATGATGCCGTAGGGCTGCTCGCCGCGGTAAGGAACGGCAGCCTCATCCATGGTTGCTTCAGCAGCATTCGCAGTCATTCTTCTCCTTCGAAGTTTAGGAACCGATGTGGATATCACATCACTTGCGGAACTGAATCGATTAAGTTCGAACATGGCCAAAACCCGTTTTGCTGAATCGATTAAGTTAAGTATTCATGCCATCGGCCCGGTGCGCAAGAGCTCTCGAGGATTTTTTATTGCCGGCTCACATTCGAGTGTGGCTTAGCCTGTTGTGTCCCTGACTTGAAGGACGTGGGGGAGCACTATGCGCTCGGGGGGCCCGTCGTATCCCTGGATTCTGCGGAGCAGCAGTTCGAAGCCGCGCCGGCCCATCATTTCGCGGGGGACCGTCACTGTGGTCAGCTGCAGCGGCCCGGCGCTGGAGAAGCTCATGTCGTCGAATCCGGCGACCGCCAAATCCTCCGGTACCCGGAGCCCCCGTTCCCGGCAGACGTCGAGGACACCCACCGCGATCATGTCGTTCCCGCACAACACGGCATCAACCTGATGCCCGGCGCTCAAGAGCGTCCGGGCCCGAGCGGCCCCGGATTCCCTGGTCAGCGCACCCCACAGCCCGTCCTCGTTCACAACGGTCGCTCCCGCCATCGCCAGGCCCTCCCGGAAGCCCCGCTCACGGTCTCGGGAAACACTGGACGCGCCGGCGCCGCCGAGCACCGCGACTCTTGTCCGGCCTGTCTCCGCCACATGTTGTGCCAGCTCCCGGGCCGCAGCCAGATTGTCGACCACCACCGAATCGGCGGCAGCTCCCTCGAGCACTCGATGCAACTGTACGAAGGGGACACCGCGTCGGGTGAGGCTTTCAAGCAAGTCGCGGTCCTGATCGGCTACAGAGGTGAAGAGCAGGCCGGCCGAATTCCTGTCAAGCTGGGCCATTGCCGCTTCGGTCTGTCGCTCCCCATTTATGCCGACGTTTGAGACGAATACCTCGAAGCCCTCCAGGGTGGCCGCGGCGATCACTCCGCTGGCAAGATCAGGGTAAAACGGGTTGGCTATGTCGGCGAAAAGCAGGCCGACGGCATCTGTCCGTCCGCGGCGCAATTGCTGGGCTACCTTGTTGGGGCGGTACCCCAGGTCTTCCGCAGCAGTGAGGACGCGATCGCGTAGATCATCACTAACCCCGGGCCGCCCGCTCATTGCATAGGACACTGACGCGGATGAGACACCCACCCGCTGTGCAACGTCGCGGATGGTAACGCGCACGCTCTTATCCGGGCCTGACCGTGCTTCCGTCACCATAGACATCAGCTTATCCGTTTAAGAAGATTTGCGAGATGCGTTTTCTCCTTCGGCGGCGCTTAGCCATTTGGGCGTTTCTCCAGAGGTGCGCGCCGATGCGGCTTTCCTCTCCACGGAAGCCGGCCACCTGCTAGCCCGTTGCCGAGTTTAGGACTTCGGGATACAGCAACTCGTCGGCTTGCCATCTCATCAAAGAATCCCTGCTGAGACGGAACAGTGGCCTCAGGAGGCTAAGCGGGCCTCGCACGGAAACGGACCACGTGCTGGCCGGCTCTCGAGCTTGGGCCTATATTCCTAAGATCTGTTCAGCCAGCTGTGGCTTTAGCCGGTAGGGCGCGTGGGATTGCGGGGCCGCCGTCCATCATGCTTCTTTCAGCCACGCCGCGGCCTCGGATGCCCAATACGTGAGCATCATGTCGGCCCCGGCGCGTTTAATCCCAAGCAGCGACTCAAGGACGGCGCCGCGGCGGTCGATCCAGCCGTTGGCGGCCGCAGCTTCGATCATCGCGTACTCGCCCGAGATCTGATATGCCGCGACCGGTACCGTGCTTGTTGCGGCGACGTCCGCCAGGATGTCAAGGTAGCTCATCGCGGGTTTGACGATCACGATGTCGGCGCCTTCTTCGACGTCGAGTCTGACCTCGGTCAGTGCTTCGCGGCGGTTACCGGCGTTCATCTGGTAGGTTCGCCTGTCCCCGGTCAGTTGTGAATCGACAGCCTCTCTGAAGGGGCCATAAAACGCTGACGCGTACTTCGCTGCGTAGGCCATCACGGCGGTGTTCGTATGGCCCGCGCTCTCCAGCGCCCGGCGAACGGCCCCGGTGCCGCCGTCCATCATGCCGGAGGGAGCCACGATGTGTGCCCCGGAGTCGGCCTGGGCGATGGCCATCCGGCCATAGAGTTCCAAGGTGGCGTCATTGTCCACGTATCCCGTGTCGTCCAGTACGCCGCAGTGTCCGTGGTCGGTGAACTCGTCCAGACACAGATCACTCATCACGACGAGGTCATCGCCCACCTCCGCCCGGACATCGCGGATAGCTGCGTTCAGGACACCCTCGGGGTCCAGGGCGGCCGAGCCGACAGGGTCCCGGTGTGCCGGAATCCCGAACAGCATGATGCCGCCCAGTTCCTGTTCGGCGGCTCGTGCGGCGGCTCGCTTGAGCGAGTCTGTGGTGTGCTGTACGACGCCGGGCATGGAGCCTATGGCTGCGGGTTCGGTAAGGTCCTCCCGGATGAAGGCCGGCAGGATCAGCTCAGAGGCAGTGAGGCGGTACTCGGCTACCAAGCGCCTGATGGCGGGCGAACGACGGAGGCGCCGGGGTCGTGTCCGGGGAAAGCTCATGTCCTGTCCTTTTCTCTTTTATTGGCGGGAGGAGGCCCGTGTGTGGGCTTCGGCGGTTGATTACCCGAGCAATCTGGGGAAAGAGTTGTTCGAGGTGACCTCCGCGTTGAGCGTGTGACGAGGAGGTCGATGTGTAAGGGCGCAGCCATTTTGGATCGGGCTGACGATCTGTTGTTGCCCATCTTGCAGGGCGCCTCAACGGCGCCCCGATGATGTACCTACCGGGCGGGCAGCGCCGCGAGCAAGAACCGGGCCGCGTCGTCGAGGGCTTTGCGCCCCTCGGGGAGCCGGTCCTGGTGCATTTGCCAGACGTGGAACATCTCGGGCCAGACGTCCAGGCTCACTCGCACGCGATTCTCGGCCAGGTGCCCGGCGAGCCGGACTGCGTCGCTGAGCATGAGTTCGTTCTCCCCGATTGTGACCAGGATCGGGGGCAGTCCGCGTACGTCGGCGAAGACCGGGGATGCGTCCGGGTCATTCGGCAGTGCCCCGCCTAGGAAACTGCGTGCCAGCAGGTCCAGGACGGCCTTGCTGTTCAGCGGGTCGAGGCCTTCCCGGCTGGTCATCGACGCGCCTGTGTGCTCCAGGTTCGCCCAGGGTGACAGGGCAACCCCGGCTGCCGGCAGCCGCAACCCCAGATTGCGAGCCTTGATCATCACCGTGACTGTCATGGCGCCGCCGGCCGAATCACCAGCGACCATCAGACGCTCCGGGTCCTGACCCTGCGCCAGCAGCCAACGGTACGCGTCGACGGTGTCATTGATCGGCGTGGGAAAGGGGTGTTCCGGAGCCAGCCGGTAGTGCGGCAGGAACACCCGGGCGTTTAGTCGAACTGCAAAGTTTCCGGCGAGGCCGTGGTAGCCCGCCGGGCTGCCGACGATGTAAGCACCTCCGTGGATGTAGAAAAGGGCCCGGTTGTCCTCCACGGACTCGGGCGTCACCACGATTCCTGGGATCCCTCCCATGTCCACCTCTTCGACGGTGACCCCTTCTGGGGTGGGATGGGCGGCCAGCATCTCGTCGTATGCGGTGCGCAGTTCATCGAGGGTCGTGTCCGACGGTTCTCCGCGGAGCAACGGGGGAAGGGCGGCCAGGCTGGAGCTCCAGTTGTGAACAGCGGTGGAAACTTCTGTGGTGATAGGCATGTTCGTTCCTTTCGAGGGGGAGGTTTAAGTTTTAGCACGTTCATCGGTAAATTGCGATATGACGATTTTGAGGTAGTCTTATGGAGTGCCTACAGATGAGAACCCCGGGACCCAGCTCCAGCAGGATGAGCTGCTTGCAGCACTGCGCGCACTCTCCAACCCACACCGCCTGGCGATCCTGCAGTGGCTCCGCGACCCTGTGACGAATTTTGAAGAACAGAAAGTCGACGCCACACGCTACGGGGTGTGCGTCTCAAGCATCAGGAAGCGTTGCGAGGTCTCCCAGTCCACCGCCTCGCAGTTCATGGCTACCCTCGCAGACGCGGACCTCGTGCAGACCACCCGCATTGGACAGTGGACGTACTTCGCCCGCAATGAGGCGGCCATCGACCGTTTCCGGTCCTCCGTGGCCACGGCTCTCTAAGCCTTCACAACCACTCGTCGCGGGAAAAGTGAGTGAAGGCAATAAGCCTGCTCGGCATCCCGGTGGGGCGCGTGCCGGGGCACCGGCCATGCTGACAGCACTACGCCGTAACCACGGGCGCGTCCAGGACGCGGTAGGCCGGCGCTTGATATTCCGGCGCGGGTGCCTGGGCAGGTGCAGGCGCGTACACCGGCGCCTAGTAGGGGTTGGGGTTCTGGAAGAATTGGGCTTGGGGTGGCGGGGCAGTCGTGCCGCCCGCGTTGAAGGTGCCGATTCCGCCGGTACCTCCGCCGCTGAAGACCGGAGCACAGAAGCCCGAGCCGCCGCCCATTTCGTTCCCGCCTTGGCCGGCCGGTCAGGTTCCGGCGCTGGCCGGCACGGACGTGAGCAGCGGGCCGGCCGCAGCCAGCAGAACAGCGGCAGCGGTACCTGAGGTCTTCAAAGTTTCTCCCCAAGGACGGGCCCTGATCGGCGGCCCCTGAGTGATTCTGGCCGATGACCGGCGCGGACTCGAGGCCAGCGCGCTGGCCTTCGCGAACCGCGGCAAGTACGTGGGTGACCCCGCTTTTGTCGGTGTCCCCACTGCCGCGCTCACTGACCCGATTTTCGGCCAGGAGCGCGCCTGTCAGATTGACCCGCTGCAGGAGGCGCTAGCCGGAATTCCTGCCCCACCAGCCGCAGTGGCCGTTCGCCCAACTGGACCGTGATTTCCTGACCCCAGGATGCGGTGAGGTGGTCGTCCTCCATGCCGTCGCCGAACACCACGAGCTGGTCGGATGCAACGGTGACGCGGAGTCTTTCGCCTGCCTCCAGCGCACCCTCGGTCAAGGATGTGCCGGTGATGGGGGAGGGCCATGCCTCCCGGACGAACCACGCCAGTCGGGGGTCTGTTGGCGCCGGCAGGGTGCGCCCGCCGCGTTCGAGGGCGATGGAGGCGCACCAGCCCGTGGCGCCCGTGCCCGTGGAGACGATCAGGCCCGAGGAAGAGTGACGTTCAGCCTGGCCGGCCGGGGTCGTGAGCTGGTATCGGGCCGACTGGTGCGAGGCGTGCCCGATGAAGACCTCGTTGAGCCCCGAGAGCTCCTGCCCGTCATCGAGCCGTGCTGTCACTGTGGCGAGGTCCTGGCACTGCAGCCGCTCAACGGCGCCGGCCACAGCGGCGTCGTGCAGGAGCCTTGCGGCCGCCTCGGGCGAGTGTCGAACCAGAACCCCCGGGTTTGCTCCCGGTTCCGGATCGATCCCGATGACGGGCTGGGCGTTGAGGTACTTCGCCATGTTGGCCACGAGCCCGTCCTGACCGACCACGGCGATGACGTCCTCCGGTGTAAGCAGGAACCTGCTGAGGTCCGCGCGTTCCACTTCGGCGTGCCGCCATTCGGCCGGAACTGCGGCGCGGACCGTCGCCAGGGCCGTGGTGAGCCGGTCGTGGCGCTCCTGCGCGTCTTGGAGGGTGCGGCCACGGGTGCGGAGGAAGAATTCGGCCTGGCCGCGGGTGGCGTGCCTGTTCAGGAGTTCCTGGAGTTCGGTCCGGCGGTGGACGATGACGAGGCGGGGGTTTGCCATGTCGAGATCCTAGTGTTCGAAGCTGCCGGCGGTGCATGCCGCCACGCCGGCGGCAGCAGCCGGAGCCGCGCCGCTCGCGGGCTCCCTGAACAGCCCGGCCAGTGCCCCGCTGAGAAGGTCCGGCGTGATGGTGAGGTTGCCAATGTTGGGCAGTGATCCGGCTGCGTCGCGCAGGGCCAGTGCCAGCAGGGTGGCCTGTTCCATGCCGCTGTAGACCTCCATGGTGGCGGCCTCACGCGCCGCGGTTGCTTCGCCGACAATCCGGACCTGGTTCGCTTCGGCGGTTGCGCTGATACCTTTGCGTTCGGCCGAAGCCTGCGCCTCGATGAGTCCCGCTGCGGCTTTTTCCTCGGCCTGACGCCGGGCGTTGGCGCCTTCTTGGGCAACCAGGTGTTCGCGTCTGGTGGCCAGCTCGATCTGGCTCGCCATCTCATTCTCGGAGATGGTTCGTTCGCGTTCGACGGCGACCGCCCGGCGTTCGTACACGGCGCGGTCTGCCTCGGCCTGGAGCTGTTCCCGGACCGGCGTCTGCAAGGCCCGTTCGACGTCGGACTCCGGCCGGACCGCCAAGACCTGCACGCCCAGGATCTCGATGCCGGTGGACAGGAGCCGGGCGTCAGCGCTCAGGGCCCCGGTGAGGATGGTGCGGAGCTGGCTGACTCCGCGTTCCAGTGCCTCGGCCAACGTGGTGGTGGCGATCTGGTCGATGGCGTGGCTCTGGCACAGCTGGCCGATGATCGTGGCCACCTGCTCCTTCCCAGTCGCAGGCGCCGCAGCGGCCGTCTGGAGGCCGAAGTCCAGCCGGTTGGAAACGGCCACCGGGTCGATGAAGCGGTAGGTCACGTTGGCTTGGACGCTGACGTCTTGGTGGTCACGGGTGATGGCGTGGAAGAGGGTGGGCAGTTCCTGATCATCCACAGGAACCTCGCTGAGCACAGAGTTAGCCGGCCGGAACCAGAAGGCCTGGCCGACTCCCCGGTGTCGGACCTCGCCCTTCTGCAGGTGGACGACATAGCCGGTGGGGCTGCCCAGGAAGTGGCTGATCCAGGGGTAGCGCTTGATGCTGGCCATGTGATTCTCCTAAACCGTTCGATATTGTCGTCAATCTGACGATAACTAACTTTAGGGCTGCTTTTGAATTATTGTCAAGATGACGATAAGTGCCTACGATGGGTTCATGCCTGAATCCCACCCGGCGCCAGCGCGCTTCCCGGTGACGGTCGACGTCGTCGCCCTCACCGTGACCGACGACGTCCTGAACGTCCTGCTCATCACCCGCCTCATCGAGCCCTTCCGCGGCAGGCTCGCCTTGCCGGGCGGTTTCGTGCTGGCGGGTGAGGACCTGGCGACCGCGGCGAGCCGCGAACTTTCCGAGGAAACCGGCGTCGAAGAGGTCCCGGGCCATCTGGAACAACTGGGAAGCTACGGCCCGAAGGGGCGCGACCCGCGCGGGGATGTGCTCACGGTGGCCCACCTGCTGCTCGCACCCAACTTCCCCGTCCTGTCCGCCGGGAGCGACGCCGAGCATGCAGCGTGGTACCCGGTCAGCCAGGTCCCGGGCGGCGAATTGCGGCTCGCTTTCGACCACGAGCAGATCCTCGCCGACGCCTTGGAGCGGGCGAAGTCAAAGCTCGAATACTCCCCGTTGGGGGCCGCGTTCTGCGGCGATGAGTTCACCATTGCCCAGCTCCGGGCCGTGTACGAGGCCGTCTGGGGCACGCGGCTGGATCCCCGGAACTTCCACCGCAAGGCCACAGGAACGCCGGGTTTTCTGGAAGACACCGGGCGGATGACGACGGGCGAGGCGGGCCGCCCGGCGGCGCTCTTCCGGCTCGTCCAAGCAGCCCGGCCGACCGCTGGCCAGCCGGCCCGGGCCGTGCTCAACCCCCCGCTGATGCGCCCGCGCGACTGACGCTCCATGGAGTCAGGGCTGATGGTGCGGGCCCGGTGCGGGTGGGTGGCCCGCAGGGCCATCGAGTGGGTGCGGGCCGGAGAAGCCGCGATCCTGCAGACTCCCCCCGATGTTCCAGATGGCCTCTGTTACCGGAGTGTGCTCCGCGGCGAGTTGTGGGAATGCGTGGGGGCCCGTCCTGCGATCACGAGAGTTTTTGCTCCCGCTTGCTGTGGCATCGCCGGGCGGTCGCCTTCGCGCAGCCAGTCGTCAAAGAACGCGTCGAGCTGCTGGCCGGAGGCCTTTTCCATCACGGCTACGAAGTCTTCCGTCGTCGCCGTCGAGTCGTTGTAGCGGCTCAACCACGTCCGGGTGCCGCTGAGGAACGCCGCGTCGCCGATCTTCGCGCGCAGCGCGTAGAGGGCAGCCGCACCGCGGAGGTAGACCTGGCCCGCGAACAAGTTGTCACGGCCCGGGTCTGCGATGTTCAGCGCCCAGCGGTTGTTCGCGTCGAGGTATGCCACCGCGTCCCCGAACTGTTCCGGCATCGTGGCCGTGCCTTGGTGTTCGGCCCACAGCCACTCGATGTACGTCGCCCAGCCCTCGTTCAGCCAGATGTCCTGCCAGTCGGACGGGCTCACCGCGTCTCCGAACCACTGGTGCCCGAGTTCGTGCACCACCGTGTATTCGTCCGCAACCTCCGAGTAGACCGGCCGCGTCTGCGTCTCCAGCGCATAGTCGACCGTGTCGTCGTCGACAATCGCGCCGAAGGCCTCGAACGGGTACCGCCCGAACTGGCCCTCAAGGAATGCGATCATCTTGGGCTGCAACGCAAGCGACGCCTTCGTCTCGGCCAGTGCCGCTCCCGTCACGTCCGCGTCGATCGCATTGATGATGGGCAGCCCGTGCGGACCGACGTCGTACGACAGGGCAAAGTCGCCGACGTTCGCCGTCGACAGATAGCTGGCCATCGGGTCCGAGGCCTTCCACGTCCACGTGGTCCATCCCGCCTTCGTCGCCGGCCGGCCGACGGGCAGGCCGTTCGCCACGGCCGTCTTCCCCACCGGCACCGTGATGCGGAACGTATAGGTCGCCTTGTCTTCAGGGTCGTCATTCACGGGGTACCAGGTCGCCGCACCCTCGGGCTCATTGACGACCATCGCACCGTCAGCGGTGGTGACCCAACCGTAGAGCGCTCCGGTGGTGTCGAGCGGCCGGCCGGTGATTCCGCCGTACTCGATCACGATCGACGTCGTCTGTCCGGCCTTCAGCTTCGGCCGCAGCCCGACCGTGAGTTCCCAGATCCGGTTCGCGTCGTTCTGCACCTGGGACCACTTGGCGGCCTTGCCGTCGACCCGGACCGACGTGACGCCGAGGCCGCGCAGGTCGAAGTTGAGCGACTCCAGGTTCTGCTTCGCACGGAGGGTGACAGTCGCGACCCCGCTGAGGCGGCCTGCGAGCACCGCGGGATTGGTCGGTGGCGTATAGCGGAGGGCGAGGTCGTAGTGCAGGACGTCGTAGCCGCCGTTGCCGGCGAACGGGAAATACGCGTCCCCGCTGCCGGGAGCGCCCGCCGTGTAATGGCGGTTGTCGTGGCTGGGGGCGGCCTGCGCAGCCCCGCTGATTGCGCCGACGCCGGCCACGGCCAGCACGAGGATGACCGCTGTCCGGCGCAGGCGCCCTCTGAAGTGCTGCCTCATCACCGATTTCCTCCATCCAGGTCTCGGGATGTCCATTTGGGTGAAACAGCACGCCCGTCGTCCCGAGCAGAAACGATCTCGGTCTGAGTAGTCATGACCGTGCCCCCAATGCAGTTGTGGAATGTCGCCCATGATCCCCACCGCAACTTTGGAAAACCTTGGTACCGGTCCGAAGTGAGGCCGCCTGGCCCACGAAAGCCTGCCGCCGATGCGCTGGACTCCGACTATGCACTGAGTGTATAGATGGAGGTGTGAACAACTCTCTTGCCCTCCTCGGGCTGCTGAGCCGGGAACCCAGCTATGGGTACGACCTGAAGCATTCCTATGACCGCTATTTCGGCACCCAGAAACCGTTGGCATTCGGGCAGGTGTATTCCACGCTGGCCCGGATGTTCCGTGACGAGCTGATCATCGCCTTGGGCGAGGAGAGCGGCGGCGGTCCGGACCGCAAGAAGTATGAGGCCACCGTTGCCGGCAGGGACAAGGTGCGGCAGTGGCTCTTCACCCCCGATGTGCCCTCCGAAACCCTGCAGAGCGAGCTGTTCGCCAAGACCGTGGTCGCCTTGCTGCTCGACGACGACGCCGACCGGTTGTTGGATGCGCAGCGCGCCGAGCACATGGCCCGGATGCGCGAGTTGACCCGCCTCAAGCGCGACGCCGACCTGCTGCAGGTGCTGATGTGCGACTACGGCCTCTTCCACATCGAGGCTGACCTGCGCTGGATCGAGCTGACCAGTGCCCGGCTGTCCCAACTCCAAAAGGAGCTCCAGAGCGCATGAGCACGATCGAGACCACTGCACCCATCCTCAGCGCCCGCGGTGTCCGCCACGCGTTCGGACAGACCGAGGCGCTGCGCGGTATCGACGTCGACGTTCACGCCGGTGAGGTGCTCGCGGTCATGGGCCCGTCGGGGTCGGGTAAGTCCACCCTGCTGCACTGCCTGGCCGGCATCCTTGCCCCGGACGGCGGCGCCGTGGCCTATGCGCCCCGCGGCCAGGAGCCTGTCAGTATCAGCGGACTGGGTGAGGCTGAACGGTCCCGGCTGCGTCTGACCGACTTCGGCTTCGTTTTCCAGTTTGGCCAGCTGCTGCCCGAACTCACGGCGCTGGACAATGTCAGCCTTCCCCTGCTTCTGGGCGGTACCAAACGGGCCGAAGCACGCCGGCGCTCGCAGGAAGTGCTCGAACGGCTCGGGCTGGACGGATGCACTGCCAAGCTGCCGGGGGAGCTCTCGGGAGGCCAGGCCCAGCGGGTGGCCATCGCCCGTGCCCTGGTGACCTCTCCCGCAGTCTTGTTCGCCGATGAACCCACCGGGTCCCTGGATTCCCTGGCGGCCGAGAACGTCCTGACGCTGATGCTGGACCTTGTCCGGGAAGCCGGCACCACCGTAGTGATGATCACCCACGACGCCCGGACCGCCGCATATGCCGACCGGGAAGTGATCGTGCGCGACGGAAGCGTCGCTGCCGGCCACCGGGTGCCGGCATGAACCCGGCACTCCTGAAAATAGCGCTGCTGGGCAGCAGGTCCTCCTGGGGCCGGATGGCCGGTGTAGGCGGCGGCGTGGCGATCGGCGTGTGCCTGGTGCTCTTGCTATGGAGTGCGGCGAACGGTCTGGCCCAGCGCGACGCGCGGGGCGCCTGGCTCCGCGAGCTGGGCCAAACCTCGGTCACCCTTGCGCTGGCAGCCGACGGGCTCACCGCCAGCGGCCGTCCGGAACCGATCCCGTTGACACCGGACAAGATTCTGCTGGGATTCCCGGCGGATATCTTCCGTGACCAGCTCATCAGTCATCGCGACGTCGCCGCGCTCCCCACAACCACCGTGAAAATTCCGGGCATCGAGGCCCCGCCGGCACCGGGAGAGTACTACGCCTCGCCCGCCCTGCAGCGACTGATCGAATCGACTCCGGCTGAGGAGCTGGGGGACCGGTACGGGCAGTTTGCGGGCGTCATCGACGACGCCGCCCTCCCGGGCCCCGATGCCTTGGTGGTCATCACCGGCGTTACGGAGGCCCGGCTCCGGCAGGGTCCGGCGGCAATGTTCGTCACGGACTTCACCACCAATCCCTTCGGCGAGAGCGCCAGCCTGTACCGCACGGCGCTGCTGGTCGGCGGAATCGCGGTGCTGTTCCCGGTGCTCCTGCTGGTCAGCATCGCGACAGGCCTGGGCGCGGCACAGCGCCGGGAACGCTTTGCCACCCTTCGCCTCATCGGCGCGTCGCCGCGGCTGATTTCAGGAATGGCGGCCGTGGAGACCGCCATCCCCAGCCTGGCCGGTGCCCTGCTCGGCGTCGTCATGGCGGCTGTGTTCGGGCCGGTCGCAGCCCAGATCCCCGTCAACGGCACCAGAGTGTTCGTGGCGGATTTCACCTTCGGCGCGGAATCTGCGCTGGCCGCCGTCGTGCTCGTGGTGGCTGCGTGCGCGCTGGTGGCCGCGGGGCGCACTGCCCGGACGGGCATTGGCCCGCTGGGAGTTACACGGGCCGTGCATGAGAAAGCGCCCACGCTGTGGCGGGCCGTGCCGTTGCTGGCCGGCCTGGCGGGCATGGCCACAGGCGCCGTTCTGGCCAGGATCGACACGGACGGCAACCCGTGGACTTCTCCGCTGCTGCTCGGCGGCTTCGCGCTGACCGCCGCCGGCATCGTCACCATCGGCCCGTGGCTGACCCGGATGGCCAGCACCATCGGCCTGCACCAGGCGCGCAGCGCAGCCTCGGTCATCGCCGCCAGCCGCATCAGCAGAACGCCCGTTGCCACCTTCCGCTCCGTGTCCGGGCTGGTCATTGCCGTCTTCATGGTCTCCGTCTTCGCCGGAGGCGCCAGCGCAATTGAAACCGCTGAACCGCCTGAGGCCCGTCCGGGATTGCTCCTGCCCACCAGCGTCTACGCGCTCGTGGCGCCCGGACACGCTGCCGGCCAGGTGTCGGCCGCTGCCCAGAGGGCTGGGGAACGTGCCGGAATCCGCGACGTCACCATCGGCTACGCCCCTGCTGCCCCCGGCCCGACGGGCATCGATGACATATACATCGCGGCCGGGGATGCACCATCACTCGGGTTCCCGGAGAGCCGGGCAGAGCACCTTGCGGCCTTCGATGCGTCGTTCTTGAATTCCTGGACCACCGCGCCGGTCCCGCTCACGGCCGCGCCCGTCCAGAGCCTGGCCGGCCTGGCTCCGGTGGTCATGGTAGCCGGTACCGACGGGACACCTGCGGCGATTGACCGGGCGCGCACGGCCTTGAATACGTCGGGGGTCACTGCCACGCCCGCCACCTCCCGAGCGGACACCGCAACGACGAGCAGCGCCCGGCTCATCCAGGGGCTGGCGGCCCTTGCCTACCTCGGCGCCTTTGTCGCCGTAGTCATCGCCGGCATTTCGCTGGCCGTGTCCACGGCTGCCGCGATCCTGGACCGAAAACGCGTGCTGGGCCTGATGCGGCTGATGGGCATGCCCGTTGAAGTTGTTCGCGGGATCATCGCAAGAGAGGCCGCGGTTCCCCTTGTGGCAGTGCTTCTGCTGTCAGCCGGGCTCGGATTCTTCGTGGCCTGGCTGATGGTTATCTCATTTGGCGGGGGCCGGAACATCACCTGGCCCGGCCCCGGATACTATGCCGCGCTGTCCTTCAGCATCCTGCTCGCGCTGGCGGCCGTGACGGCTACCTTCGGACTCGTCCGCGCCAATACCGCCATCATGGCCACCCGATCCGAGTGAAAACACGGACCTGGCTTTGGGCCTTCCCCGCTTTTAGCCCTCGCAGTCCGTGCAGTAGATATCGGTGCCGGACCGCCGGGCGATCTGGGAACGGTGCCGGACCAGGAAACAGGAGCTGCAGGTGAACTCGTCGTCGGCCTGCGGGATGACCTGGACAATCAGCTCTTCGGCGATGAACTCGCCGCCGGGGACTCCGGCCCCGTCCAGCCCGTCGGCCTCGTCCAGTTCCTGGACGACGCTGCGGGCGTCCGGTGCGTTGGCGGACTGAAGTGCTTCCAGGGAGTTTTCCTGGGTTTCCTTAACGTCCGAGCGGACTTCGTCGTAATCGGTTGCCACGTGGCTTGTTCGCTTTCTCGAGTCTTAACTAGGCTAAGTGCAACGTACGGCACCCCGCGGTTGTTCCGCAGGCGAGGCCAGAATCCACGCCGTGCGGCGTTCGCCGGCCACGCCGTGGGCGCGGTGCCGGGCGCCGCCGCAGTTCGGGCCTAGGATCAACGGCATGATGCAGGGACCAATCGACGCCGCCGACGGGAAGAACTCGCTCAGCGTCGATGCTGGGATACTCGAGAGCGTCTGGCGCCCGGGTTCCTTTGTGGACGCCGAAGATGCCAGGGACGCCATGCTTGCCGTGGACCGGATCAGTGGCGGGACGCCGATGCCAATGCTCTCCGAGATGACCGACGTGGTGTTCAGCGCGGCGGCCAGATACCAATTCGCACAGAGCAGGGGCGTGGTGGCCATCGCGGTCCTCGGATCCAGCACAGTCGACAGGGTGATCGCTTCCGCCACGAGCCGGGAGACCAAGTACCCGCACGAGTTCTTTACATCCAGGACCGACGCAATTGCATGGCTGAAGGAAGTCATCCAGAGCCGCGATTAGGAATTGCCACAGGGCCTGGCACCGCAATCAAATCCGCTCCCGATCCGAGACAGACCGGTCTTTCCCGTTGTAAAGTGTCTTCACGGTCTTCCGCCCCCGCTGGCTCCAGGAATGTATGCAGGGCTCTCGGGATCGTGGCCGGTTCCGGGCTCTGCCGGAACGGGAACAAAGGAATCGCCAATGTCCATTGACTTGTCGTCCCGTGCGGAACCCTCACACGGACACACGCCCACGGACGCGTCGGTCAATGGGCCGGAGGACAGCTGGGCGCGGGGGATACGCCTGCAGGCCACCGAGATCATCGCCGAAGTGCTGTCTGATTCTTCGCCGGGGCAGGCCCGTGCACGGGAGCAGCTGTGCCGTTTGCTGCAGGCCAACCCGGGCCGGCCGGAAGCAGCGCTGGCGGAACACCTGATCGCCCTCCGGGAAGAAACTGCCCGGGACCGCCGAACCAACCTGACACTCGTCAAGGACGAAGGGGCGGCGGAAACGCCCGCACAGCCCCCGACATCAGGCGCCGGACGGTCGACCGGGCGCCGTTCAGCCGCCCGCCAACCCCTGCTGCATCACCGTCCCATCGAGCGCGTGCGCTATGGCCGCGCGGATGCGGGCGTGCTCGGAGGCTTTTCCGGGGAGGGAGCCTAGACCGGGCGGCCAGCTCGACAGGCTCACGGTTCGCGACGATTCGCGGCAGCCCGGCTCCGCGGCAACAGGAATCCGACGGCAACAAGCCAGAGGAGGCCGCCGAACCGCCCGACGGGCAGCAGGAACTGGAGCGGCTCGATCACCATGGAGAGGAAACTCAGTTCGGACAGGGCGGCGATGACCAGGCCGGCCCAGGCCAGCCAGCGCGGCACGAAGCGCAGGATGAGGGCGGGGACGGCGATTCCGGCGATGAGGAGTCCCAAACCGACGACATAGGCGACGCCGCCCGTGATGAATGCGAGAAACGACAATGCATGGGTCAGCGGCACATCCGTGGTGATTTCCGGGCGGCTCAGGACCCACCCCACGGCGGCCGAGAGCATGAGGAAAACCGAGGCGGCAATGCCGCCAAAGAAGCCGATTGCAGGCCCGGGGACGCGCACGCCAAGCCGGAGCTGCCGGGCGTAAACGGTGGCCGCAAAGATGCCGAGCGGGACCGCTGAGCCGAATTGGAACAGGCTGGCGAGCCGCACGGCGTCGGTGTTCCCGTGAAAATATGCCGCGACCTGGCCGGCGGGGGAGAAGGGCGAGACGTAGGCCTGCCCGTTGGTGAGCATCGCGCTGCTGAGCAGGGCTGCGATCGTGAGTCCCAGACTCACGGCCGCCAGGATGCCCGGGTTGGGGCCGCCGGATCGCGTCGAGGGAGCAGTGTGGTGGGAGGACAGGTCAGTCATGATCGCTTCTTTCCGATAATTACGTCACAACTAAAATGATTCACCTCTTGAATGATTCTGTCAATGGCGTAATATTGGGGCATGGACTCACCGGATCCGCCGCGGCCGAGGCGAACCGCCTTCCTGCTGTCCCAGCTCGGGGCGCTGGCATCGGCACGCTTCGCCGAGCGCACGCGCGAACTCGGCCTGACCCCAAGTGACGCGGGTGTCCTCCGTCTGCTCGGCCGCAGCCCCGGACTGAGCCAGCGGTCCCTGGCCGACCGCCTGGGCGCGGTGCCGAGCCGCGTTGTTCCCCTCATCGACTCCCTGGAAACGCGAGGGCTGGTGGCCCGCGTGCGCAGCAGCGCCGACCGGCGGAACTACGAGCTCCGGCTGACGGCCGAGGGTACGAAGGTTCTCGGAGCACTGCGCGGAATCGCCGAACGGCACGAGGCCGAACTCCTGGCCCCCCTGACCAGCGAACAGTCTGCGCAGCTGGGGATCCTGCTGGCCAGGTTGGCCAGCGCCCATGCCCTCGACACGGACCTGCATCGGGACACGAGGCCGGAATGAACCCGGCGTGCCGGCCGGTTCTTCGAGGCGATAGCCGTCCTTTTCAGCCGGCGCGCAGTGTGGGATCATCCCGGTATGGGCGAAAATACTGAACCGCGGGTGACCTTGCCCTCCGGCCCCGAGCGCCTGAAGGGCACGCATCACCGCGACGTTGATGGCTACGGAAATCCGATCACGCAGCAGCTGCGCATCATCGGTCAGCGGCGCCGCGAAGCCGAAGAAAAGCTCGGCCGGCACCTGCAGGACGCACGCAAGAGCCACTGAGCGCGGCATGGGCGATGGTAAAGGCAGGCACCCGTGGGGTGCCTGCCTTTCCTTTCCGTGCCCGTCTACTTGGCGGCCACTGCGAACGGCGACGCCTTCTCGGGCGCAGCCACGGGCCCTGCCGCGGCTCGGAACGGGTTGCAGATCCTTACAGCCAGGCGGGCGGACTTTTCCGCGGACCGGGTCCGGGATTTCAGTCGCCTCCGGGCCCAGCTGGTCGAACCCGACTCGGAACTCGCGCTACGCATTTCCGGAATTTCACCCGCAGCGGGTGAGGCCCATGCCGGGCCTAATGCAAACAATGGTCATACCCTCCAAAGGGAGGGCTATGGGACAGGCCGTCCCGGAAACGAGAACGCATCTTTGAGAGCAGGAAAAGCAAATGAGTTTCCGGGAAAACTATTGGGATTTTTTGACGGAACCAAGAGCCGGGTGCTGGTCTGACGGCGTTCGCGCCTCGAAGTACGTTTAGGCAGCCGTGCGCGGATCCTTCCAGGACGCGGAAACGTTTGCCTTGCTCCTGCTGGCGGCCCACATACTACTCGTGACCGTCGCAGCTGTCCTCGTGTCGATGAATCGCCGTCCATCCTCTGCCATTGCCTGGGTGCTCGCCATAATTTTCATACCGATCCTTGGTGCCGTCGCGTATTTCTTTGTTGGTTACTCGAAACTGCCCAAGGCGCGCAGGGACAAACAGCGCGAAGTCAACGCTCTGGTCCTGGCCCGGACTGAAGGCAGCCCGTTCATTAGCCGCGGCCTTGATTGGCCGGAATGGCTGCATTCGGCGGTGGTGTTGAACAGCAACCTTGGGGCCCTCCCTATGGTCTCGGGCAACAGTGCGACCCTGTTGGGCGAGTACAACGGAGCTTTCGATGCCATGATCGCTGATATTGATTCGGCCACAAGTTATGTGCACGTGGAGTTTTACATCCTCGTGCTGGACGCAACGACAGAGCCGTATTTTCAGTCGCTGGCCCGGGCACGACGGCGCGGCGTTGACGTGCGGGTTCTGTCCGATCATCTGGCTGGCCTGAAGTTCCCTGGCCGGAAAGAAACCCTGGAGTTCCTCCAGGAGATAGGGGCGGAATATCGCCCCATGCTGCCGGTGCGGCCGTGGCGTGGCGAATGGCAGAGGCCGGACCTGCGCAATCACCGGAAGATCTGCGTCGTCGATGGCCGCGTGGGATTCACGGGGTCCCAGAACCTTATCGACGCGAGCTACGACACGAAGAGCAACCTGAAGCGCGGGCTTCAGTGGCACGAACTGATGATGCGCGTTGAAGGACCAGTGGTCCGGGAGCTGGATGCGGTCTTCGCGACAGATTGGTACAGCGAAACGGGTGTGATCCTGCCACTGGATTCCAGCGCCATAGGCGTCAGTCATCATTCTGCACTCATCGACGCACAAGTCCTGCCCAGTGGCCCCAGCTTCGACAACGACAACAATTTGAAGCTCTACGCGACGCTTATCCACAAAGCTGAGCGTCGCGTCAGCATCACCAGTCCATACTTTGTCCCGGACGAATCCATCCTCATGGCTATTGTCACGGCAGCTGCGCGGGGGCTAAGCGTCGAGCTCTTTGTTTCCGAGGTCGGCGACCAGAGCATGGTCTATCACGCGCAGCGTTCGTATTACGAAGCACTGCTTCGCGCCGGCGTCAGGATTTACCTTTACCGGGCGCCGAAGGTGCTGCACTCCAAGCACTTCACTATCGATGAGGAAGTTGCGGTGATTGGGTCCAGCAACATGGATGTGCGTTCCTTCAGCCTCAACATGGAGGTATCCGTACTTGTGCACGGGCGCGATTTTGTGGACGCAATTCGCGGGATCGAAGACGGGTACCGCGTGGAAAGCCGCGAGCTGCAGCTCGAGGACTGGATCCGGCGGCCCGTAGCCCAAAAAGTATTCGACAATCTGGCGCGCCTGACCGCGTCTCTTCAATAGGGAACAGGTTCAGAGCCGACGGCGCTGCAAACACCGAGGCCATGGCCCGGAAACCCCCGGACGTGCTCAGGCTCAGTCGGTGCTACCCGGAGGGCCGGTATTCCTGGGCCGTAAGGTGCCAGACGGCTCCGGTGGTGCTGACTATCAGCGCGTATGTCCCCGGAGCCAGGCTGATGCCGATCGCCCCGGCGCCGGCCTTGGCCAGGGACAGCACGGTGAGGGCCGGTCCTTTCACGGGTTGGAGATAGGCAATGGCGGCCCCGGTGAAGGTGTACTCGATGTGAAGCCTGCCGGTGAGGGTTACGAGTGGGCCCGGGGGTTTTGTGCCGGAGGCCTCCGCGACGGTGACCCATTCTTTCACCGGGGGCGGCGCGGCCGGATGCAGCAGTGCGTTCATCGCGGCAACTGTGGCGCTGACAGTCCTGGTGACGGGGGCGGCGCTGACGCAGACCACCGCACCGGCGAGGGTGACGACCAGGACAGTCGAGGCCAGGCGCAGGCCGCGTCGCAGGGAGTTGGTCCCGGCCAACGGCATGGATGCCCCGTCGGCAGCGTACTCATTGGTGATCCGGAATAGGTCAATGAGCCACCAGATGCCGGCGCCGCCCAGCGTCAACAGCTTCAGGGTGCCGGTAAACGGCTTGTGGAGGTAGAACCTGTCCGCGCCGCTGAAGCCCAGGAACAATGACAGCAGCCACGCCGTGCGCAGGGAACGCATCGGCGGCAGGTCACCGTCGAAGACAAGCCCGTACTGCTCGGTTATGGGCACATTCCCGAGTCTGGAACAGCCACGTCCGGATGTCCACGGTCATGCGGTGTGCGCTTGCGACATGCACCGTCACGGTCCGTCCTGCGACTCGCGTTCCGGAGGCATGGTCGCTGCGGTGGCCGAAGCCGGTTCCGCCGGACGTTTTCCGATGGCACTCCAGCTGGTGAGGAAGTCGAGCTGGCAAAGAGGGCGCGGCCCGAATGCCTGAAGTTATGGCCCGGTTGCGGGCAGGACACTCAGTCCATCGAATAGGGTCGGGGCATGACCTTGAGCTTGGACGGCCCGCCGGACATTCGTGAGCAGGAATGCTCCTGTTGCGCATGTCTACCGGAGGGACACGTCGAAGAGCCCCTGGACCGGGCGGATGACACACGATGGCGCCAGTCCGGGTTTTTGGACAAAGGTCCGTAAACGCCTGGAAATACGCCGTTAGCCAGCGCCCGGTCAGTCTCTTAGGATCCCACCCGCGGAGAATGCGCCGAACCGTCGGCTCTTCATGACCGGATATTCTCGGGTCGAAGCTTATGAAGGCCCGGTCACCATCAGAGCTTCAAGTGCGCTGGAAAGTTCGTCACGCAGTCCTGTCAGGTCCGGGCAAGTCCCGGGATCGGCGATTGTGGTGATGGTCAGCGTGCCGGCGTAGGAGAAGACTGCAAAGGCAACCGTTACGTTACCGCTGATCGCTCCTAGTGGAATGATCCCGGTTACCGGCCTGCCCGCGATCGCCAGGGCGCGTTCGGGCCCCCGCAGGTTCGTGACGAATGTATGGACAAGGTGTTGGTGGTCTATGACGAAGCGGTAGGCGCCAAGGTGCGCTGCGGCCCGGGATATGGGGCCGATGATTGCAGTGGAGGCCCCGGGAGGCCGCTGCTTGACACTCCTCATCGTTGCGGCAACAGTTGCCACCCGGCCCTTGGCCGGACCGACCGCGGGAACGGTCACCGGGATGATGCCGCTCCGGTTCCCCAGATAGGTGATTGTCGTGTGGCGGCGTGCCGAAAACAGCACAGAGATGACGAACTCTTCGACATATTCGCCCCGTGCCAGGAGCAGGCGGTGCAGGGCGGTCGCGACGGCGGTGAGGATGAGATCGTTGACGGTCGCTCCCTGCATGTGCGCGGCGTCTCTGACGGCCTCCATGTCGCAGCGGAGGACGGCAAGCGTCCGTTGCGGACCTGTCGGGCGGTTGAGTGAGGTGCGGGCAGCCCGGGGTTTGCCCGTCTGCCGCAGTTCGGAGGCTCCGGCGGCTGCGGTCCGCAGTGCGGCCGGCAGCCGGGCCAGTGCGTTGAATCGGCTCCTTGCAGCATCAAGGGCCAGGTAGAGCGCCGAGTATGGAATCTCTGGCTCCCGGCGACCGTTCCACCCGGCTTCCGCGGCTGCCAGGGCCTCCAGGACCGCGAGACCCCCAATTCCATCCGTGAGGACATGATGGAAAACGAAAACAAGCGCTGACCGGTCCTGGCTTACGCCGGTGATGAGCTTGGCTGACCAGAGAGGACGGTCACGGGACAGCGGCGCAGCGAGCATTTCGGCTGCAATGTTGAGCACGGCTTCCTCACCAACGGGCGCCGGACAGGCGATCACGCCCAGATGGTGTGCCGGATCAAAGCCGGAATCATCCGCCCAAATGGGCCGCCCGCAGCCGAAGGGGACAGAGACCAGCCGCTGGCGCAGCCGGGGGACAGCGCCGAGCCGACGCGCCAGTGCTTCCAGGAGGGGTGCCGAATCGTCGCTGCCGTCCGTGCTGAGCATGAGGATGGCCCCGACTTGCATTGGCGCTGAGCCGATGTCCGCGTCCAGGGACATCATGTCCTCGGCGCTCACCCGGTCAACATGTTGTCTTGGCGTCATTTTCGGTCCCCGGAACCAGATCTCTGAATTCTCTGCACTCCTGGGAGGGAAGAAAACAGCAACCCACAAGTTGCTGAGCAGAGACAGCCTGCGACCCGACGTGGTCGTCATGTCCTCACTGTTGGGTCTTTGGGGCCCAGACGCTAGGGCAGAACGTCCCGCTTGCCCGCCATAGCCGAAGAGCCACCAGCGGCGCTGGATGATTTGGAGCAACGACGGCGGCAGGCTCCCGCCGCTAGGACGCTTTCGCGCTGGTGGTACCGGGGCCGGCGTTGACTGCTGCCGCCACCAGGCGGTCGAAGCTGGCGGTTCCGTTCTCCGGAGGCACAACCGTGAACACCGCAACCCATTTCTCGGGGGCATGTTTCTCCAGCGTTGACGCCCGGGCCACATGCAGGTTCAGCCCGGGTACGCCGCTGACAAGGAGCGGAAGCTGCTCGCCGGTCTTGGTCATGTGCCGGAACTGCCTGACCGACAATTGGTCACCCGGGCTGCTCGTGACCTCTGCGAGGGTGTCATTGATCCTCTTGGTCAGCCCCCGCATGAAGCGCTGCTGGGCCATGACCGTGCGCACCGTCAGAAGCGCGGCGAAGAAGAGGGTGAACAAAACCAGCGCACCGAAACTTCTGAGGAAGGGCAGAAAGATCATCAGGAACAGGCACAGAATCAGCCCCAAAATACTCGACATGATGAACTTGAAGACGGGGTTTTCGCCCGGTTTCTTTGACCAGCGAACGAGGGCGACGATGTCCTTCCGGGGCTGATCGCGCCGTGAAATTTCCATGATTAGTACCCCTTCACTTCCATGAGCGCTTCGGCCAGGATGATTGCCTCGCGTGCTTCCTTGAGATCGCCCAGCAACCCCATATCGGGAATGGCTCCTTTGGCCGCGGTGGAGCCGGCGATTTCGGAAAAGATGCTGCTCAACTTTTCGCGGTCCTGTGACAGCATCCGGGACGACGTCAGCTTAATTCTGCTCAGCTCAAGCTCCAGCAGTGACTTGTCGATGGCCTCACGACGCCCTTGCATGACCGCCAGCTTCTCGGTGACACGCTGGACATGGCCGCGGAGCATTGATTCCATCTTTCCTGCCACGACGTGGAGCTCGCACAGCGCGGTGTACGACTGCGGGGACCCGGAGTGAACGGCGAGCTGCTCACCCACGTAATGGCGCCGTCGTTCCCATTTCCGGACGGCGGACTCAGATGGTCCCAAGAGGAGGGAAACGGCTGCCAGTGCTTTGTCCAGCGACGCGGCCCGGGTGCTCAGGCTGCTGGTGGCGGCGTCCAGCCTCGACAGGAACGCGTCGTAGTTGTCGTGGGGCTGGGCGCTATCGGGATTCATGAGCCACCCGCGCGCGGTGGCGCGATTCCCCTCGCCGGAAATTGGCCCCGTCTCCCATGGCAAGAGGATAGAGGCTCCGGGCCCCGTTGGCATAGAGTGCGGTTTTGGATCCGGAGCATTTCGGGCCAGTGTCAGCGACACAGCGCACCACTAACACCGGGGAAGCACGGCGTGCGGGTCGTCGGGGGCGTGCGGCTCGCGGAGGGCGTCCGGGTCATGGACTCCGGCGGCGCCGGGAAGGGGGCGGTGGGGTAGTAACGGGCGACCTGTCGCATGTAGTTCGCCCACTGCGGGCCGGCGAGCATGTAGCCGTCAATGGCCTTGTAGAACTTGCCGTTGATGGTGATGTTCTGCCCGGGCCTCTTCTGGCCCTCCAGGGCGTCGCCGAAGAAGGAAGCCGTAGCGAGGCCGCTTGTGTAGCCCACCACCCAGGTGGCGCCATTGGTATTGGACGTGCCTGTCTTGGCCGCGACCGGGAACCGCTCCTGGACCTTGGGCTTGATGTAAACGCCGGACCCGCGTTTCAGCACGTCCTGCAGCACGGCGTTCACTCCGCGGGCGACCTCGGGCTTGATCGCCTTGTGACAGGAGCTGGTCTCGGCCGGCAGTTTCTGTCCCGCCGCGTCGTTCACTGCCGAAATGGCAATCGGCGTGCAGTAGGTTCCGTCGTTGGCAAAGGTGGCAAACGCGTTGGCCAGATGGAGAGGCGCCACGCCAATGGCGCCCAGCAGATTGCCCAGCTGGTGCATGTTGATTTGGGCGTTGTCCACGCCGCTGTGGAGCCCGGCGGCATCGACCATCTTCTGGATGCCGCAGAAGTCGAGTTGCGCGGCCTCGGCGAAGGTGGCGGTGTTGATGGAGTTATACAGCCCGTAGTCCACGCGCATGCGGCGGTAGTACCCGGCGTCGTTGTTCTGGAGGTCGTCCGCCGCGCCGAGGCTCTTCTGGCTGGTGCTGTAGGCCCCGAGCACCCTGCCGCAGCTTGATCTCCAGCGGAACCCGAGCGGATAGGAGCGCCGGGACGCGTCCACCATGGCGGAAAGGGATTTGCCCTCGTTGAGCCATTCGGCAAACGTGAACGGTTTCATGGTGGAGCCGGGCTGGAACCCGCCGGCGCCGTTGAGGTCGTTGCCGTTGGCGTCCTTGGAATCGACGTTGAAGTTCAGTTGCGTGTCGAATTTGCCAGGTGCCGGGAGAAACACGGTGTTTTGCGCCATCGCCAGGATCTTGCCGGTGCCGGGTGCGATGGAGACCATCGCGGCGCCCCACTTGTCCGGGTTGGCCCCGGCCGTGGCATCGACCTGCGCCTGCGCGGCCACTTGGAGCCGGCTGTCCAGGGTGGTGGTGATGGTCAGGCCGCCGCGGAACAGCTTCCGCTCGCGTTCGGCAATATCCGCGCCGTAGGCCGGATTGTTGAGAATGAGGTGGGAGACGTAGTCGCAGAAGTACGGTGCCATTTCCGCGCCGGCGCATCCCTGCCTCCCGGGGGTGATCTTGAGATCCACCGGGGCGGCCACGGCCGCTTCGTGCTGCGCTTGGGTGATGGCGCCATAGCTGAGCATCTTGGCGAGAACCTGGTTGCGCCGCTGGACGGCGTTTTCCGGATGGACGTCAGGATTATAGAAGCTGGGGCTGTTCACGAGGCCGGCCAGCAGGGCAGCCTGCGGCAGGGTGAGGTCCTTGGCAGTGGTGTTGAAGAAGTAGCGGGACGCAGCTTCGATGCCGTAGGCGTCCCGGGCGAAAAACACGATGTTCAGGTACCCCTCCAGGATCTGGTCCTTGGTGTATTTCTTCTCCAGTTCGACGGCGAGCCTCATCTCGCGGATCTTGTCGGCCATGCTCTTTTGCCCGTTGAGGACAATCTGGTCGCCCTTGTCCGCCGACACGAGGGATTCATTGAGCACGTTGGTGACGTACTGCTGGGTCAGGGTGGAGGCACCCTGCCTTCCGCCGTTGGTCAGGTTGGACACCAGCGCCCGGAGAATCCCCTGGGGGTCAATGCCGGCATGTTCGTAGAATCGCCGGTCCTCGATCGCGACGATCGCGTCCTTGATGTACGGGGACATTTGGTCGAGCCGGACCTTCACGCGGTTTTCAGCATAGAAGGTGGCGATCGGTTTCCCGTCGGCGGTGAGCACCCTGGTCGATTCCGACGGCGGATCAACAGTCAGTTCCGAGGGGAGGCTGTTGAACAATTTGATCGAGTCGCTGACGGCGACGCCGGTCGCGGCCACGGTGGGCACCAGAAGGCTGGCGGCCAGGACGCCGCACACCGCGCTCGCCGTCAGGAACCCGAATAGCCTCCACAGGGTCGTGGCTACTAGGGATCCGGTGCTTTTCCTGGGCGACATGCTGCCTGGACAGGCTAGGTCAATGAGTCGATGGCGACGGTGATCGCCAGGAGGAGCGGGACGTCCTCGCCGCCCGCGACTTCGACGCCGTAGGACTCGCGCACGCGGAACCACTTCTTGGAGATCGTGGCGACCGTATGACCGTCGCGCTCGATCTCGTACTCGTGGTCGACGATGTTGCCGTGCGCCTTCATGTCAGGGCCGTCCTTCACGTCGATCGAGAAGCGGTCGCGGAGCCCTACCAAGGCCTTGTGGACCGTCGCGGCGGTGTCGCCCCCGCGCTCGATTTCGACCTTGTCCCGGATCGAGAGCTTGCGCTCCTGGATGCGGGCCACCTCGTTTCCCGAGGCGTCCTCCAAAACGAACGTGTCCCGGATTCGGACCGCCTTGCCGTTGACCTTGTAGGCGCGTTGGCCGTGGCTGTCTTCGATCCAGAAGTCGTCCCCGATCGACAGCAGTTTCTCGCGCATCTGAAACCGCTCGCCCATGGGTTCGTCATGCCGGTGCCGCAATAGTCCCATGCCCTGACCATAGGACCGCTCCGCCGGCCGGCACCTCACCCGAACCGGATGGTCCGGGCGGCTGACCTGTCCCCGCTGGTAACCTGAACATCATTGTTTGAGTAGTTGAATGGGCTGGGAGGGCCGGTGCCGGGAGTGCAGAAAGAACGCACCAAGCGGGCGGACGCCGTCCGGAACAAAGATGCCATCATTGAAGCCGCGTTGACACGCCTCAGTGACAATCCCGGTGCAAGCATGGCTGAAATTGCTCGGGTTGCGGGGGTGGGCAGGGTGACCCTCTACGGCCACTTCGCAGATCGGAAGGACCTGGTTGGCGCGGTGTTCGAGAGGGCCATGGACCGCGCCGAGGCCGAACTCGCCGCTGTAGACATCGAGCAAGACACCTGGAACTCCCTGCAGGAGATCGTCCAGTCATCCTGGCGGGTCCTCCATCAATTCAACGCGCTTTTGGCGGCGGCCGAACCATACCTCTCAGCCGACCAAATCAGGGCTCACCACGACAAGCCGCTGGCCAGGGTGATGTCGGTGCTGGAAAAGGGCAGGAGTGAGGGGATCTTCCGTACCGATCATTCACTCACGTGGCAGGCCGCCTGCTTCTACGCCATCCTCCACAGCGCGGCGGCCGAAATCCGGGCGGAACGACTGGATGAGGTCGCGGCGGCAAAGATCCTTCCGTCGACGATCCGGGCCCTCCTGGTCCCGCCGGACCTGCCGGACCTGCCGACCGATAAGTCTCTCCACTAGATCTACCGGGTGCCGCCGTGGCGCAGGAACTCGGTGATCTTCGTTGCCATGGCCTTGGACTGCGTCCAGTGCAGGTAGTGCTCGCCCCCAAGGACCACCAGCTCGTGGCGCCGTACGTTGGCCAGCTGCCGTTCGTGCGCGCCGTACCAGTCAGGCTGCTGGTTCATCGTGTCCTGTGAAAGGAAGTAGAGCACCGGAAGTGCGTCGGGGTAGCGGAGATCCTGGAGCTTGGCGGCATTCTCGCCCATCCGGAGAGTTTCATCAGTGACTGCCGGGTTGCCGAAGTTCCAGCTCGTTATCTGACGCATTTGTTGGCGTTCTGCTGCCGTGAAGCTGCCGCCGCCGGGTTCTCCAAAACCCAGCGCCGTGGCCCAGCGGACCAGGCCTGTGGTCGACGGTGCGTGCGCCCACCAGTAGTCCGCTGCAGGAGCCTCGGCGGGGTCGGTGGTTTCGCCTACGGACATCCTGCTGGCCGGAACGGTGGGGTCGATGCCGATAACGGCGGACACCTCCGCTGGATACTTGTTCGCGTAGTACAGCGTGGAAAAGCCGGCGATCGAGTGGCCCATGAGAGTGTAGGGAGCCCTGATGCCGAGCTTTGACAGCACTTCATGAAGTTCTTCGGCGATGTTTTCAACGGTCCTTGGCCGGGCAGTCATGTCGCTTAAGCCGTAGCCGAATCCCTCAACAACCACTGTTCGGAAGCCGCGCATTTCCCGGACCAGGGGGGCAAAATCGAGCCCCGGGGCAGGGGTCCCGAGTCCACTGAGCAGCACGACCGTCGGCCCGGTCTCGCCGGTGCGGGTGACATTGATGGTTCCCTCATTGAGGTGAACTTTTTCGCCGTATGCGACCGTGTGGGACTTTTCGATCTCTTCCAGGATGAGATTGGCCGACGTCGAGGCGGCGAGCAAGCCGGCAATGCTCAGCGCCACCACCCCCGCCATGCGCAGGCCCCGCCTCCACCGACGCTTGCGGGGCGGATTGTCCAGGGCTGGGCGGGTAGGGCGCGGCATCATGGCAAGACTCCAGGACGAAGGAACTGAGGTAGGCGGTGCGACGTCTCCGCGCTGGGACCGGTCCGGTCAGGCACTTTTGTTGACCAAATAAATCATACAGCGCTGTTCGAGATAAAGCTCTGGTTGATCATGCCCAAGCTTTTTACAACCCCCGCCCACTAGGGTCGGCGGATGACCTAAGCCCGCGTCTCGACTCATGGCCGCAGCCGGAGCGGACATACTCAAGGTCGCGGAGCTCTCCTCCTCTGACCATCAAACCGCGAGGATCGCCATGAGAATCAACTCCGTTCGCGCAGCCGTAACCACCCTGATCCTGACGGCCGGCTGGTTGGCGGTGGGCCTCCCGGCGCCGGCCCAGGCCGCGGGCACTACGTACTTCGTCAGTGCCTCGGGGAGTGACACCAATCCGGGAACCTCCAGCGCTGCGCCGTGGAAGTCACTGTCGAAGGTCAACTCGATCGTCCTCAAGCCCGGCGACACGGTCAGTTTCCGCAGGGGCGACACCTGGGCCGGAGGCATTGTGACCACCCAGAGCGGAACCGAGGCCGCACCCATCACCTTGATCGGCTACGGGACCGGCAATGCCCCGACGATTACCGGCGGCAAGTCTGGAAACTGCATCAGGATCAACGGCAACTTCACCACCGTTGACGGACTTCGGGGCGTCTCCTGCGGCTACGCGGGCATCAGCGTCACCGGCGACCGCAATACGGTCCGGAATTCCAGTGCCTCCAACAACGCTGTTGGCATCAAGGCGGGGACCGGGTCTGACTTCGGGAAATACACCGGCAACGTCCTGACCAGCAACAACGTCATGAACGTCCTGACGCAGGGCACGAACTGCGGGACACCCCAGGCCGTGAACTGCAATGACGACTCGGGCGCTTCCGGCGTGCTGATCAACGGCAACGACAACGAACTTTCCGGCAACACGGTCAGCGGCTCTACTGCGTTTTCCTACGATTACACCCGCGACGGCGGTTCTTTCGAAATCTACAACGGCAGCCGGAACTACATCCATCACAATGTGTCCTTGGACAACAACAACTTCTCCGAGATCGGAAGGTCCTCCGGGACGGCCGACGGCAACACCTACCGCTACAACCTGGTCCGGTCGACCTGTGGTGCCAACTGTGCCCAGGCCAAGGGCTTGATCGCCCGCGGTGCAGGGACGTCCTTCGGGCCGACGAACGGCACAGTCTTCGAATTCAACACCGTGTATCTGAACGGGCCACAGTCCCAGGCCGTTGTCTGCCATGCGGGCTGCCCTGCATCGACCGTGATCCGCGGCAACATCCTGGCGGGCGTCAGGAACTCCTTATGGATCAACGGCTCGGGTTGGACCGAGAACCAGAACGTCCTCAATGGCCCGGTCAACTTCGTACCGAACAGCACGTCCACCACTGCGTCTGCGCGCTTCGTGAACGCACCGGCCGATCTCCGCCTGACCGGCACCAGCCCGGCCATCGACCGCGCCGGAACGAGCCTGTCCGCCGTCGACCTCGCCGGAAGTCCGGTGCCCCAGGACGGGGACTGCAACGGGACGGCCGCTGCCGATTCGGGGGCCTACGAGTTCGACTCGCCCAGCTGCTGACCCACGTTGCGCCCGCATCCGCTCAGCTTGTGCCGGCGTGGCTCCAGCGCTGCTCGATCCGGCCAAATTTCCAGACGGCGAGCGCGATCAGCCAGATGATGACGAAGAGTCCGACGACGATGTACCCGACGTTTTCGAGGTCCAGCGAACCGATGGCGGCCGCCGGCCCCGATTCGAGTCCCAGTTTGTCCGCCACGAGCCCAAGCAGCACGGTGACACCGACCACCAGCGCCACAATCACCGAGAGCACCGTGACTGTGAGGTTGTAGAAGACCTTGCGGACCGGCTTCAGGAACGCCCACCCATAAGCCCGGGACATGAACACGCCGTCGGCGGTGTCGAAAATGCTCATTCCGGCGGCAAACAGCACCGGGAGGACCAGGATGGCGTACCAGGGCAGGGAGAAGGCCGCGGAACCGGCGGCGAGCACGAGCAGGGCTACCTGGGAGGCGGTGTCGAATCCCAGGCCCATCAGCAGGCCGACGGGATAGATGTGCCATGGCTTGGTGATCCGCCGGATGGTTCCGCCGAGGAGCCTTGCCAGGAAGCCCCGGTTGTTGAGCTGGTGCTCAAGCTCAGCCTCGTCCAGTTCCCCGGTCCGCATCCCGCGGAACACCCGGGCGATGCCGACCACCGAGACGAGGTTCATCAGACCGATCAGGATCAGGAACGTTCCAGCCACGACGCTTCCCACCAGTCCCAGCGTCTGCACCAGCGCCGAGTCCCCGTCCTGCACGGTGCCGGCCATGGCCCTCGCGCCGAGGGCCAGGAGCAGCGCCGCGCCGAACACCACGGTGGAATGGCCCAGCGAGAACCAGAAGCCCACCCCCAGCGCGGCCTTTCCCTCGCCGACCAGCTTGCGGGTGGTGTTGTCGATGACGGCGATGTGGTCGGCGTCGAACGCGTGCCGCACCCCCAGCAGAAAGGCGGTAACGCCCAGCCCCACCCCGTACACGCCGGAGCGGCCCAGCGCGAAGTTCTGCGGAGCCACGGCCAGGGTCAGCACACTCCAGCCGACCACGTTGAGCAGGAGGACGAAGCCGGTGATGCCGGCGAGATGGAACTTGTCCCGGCGTTCCCAGCGACTGGACGTCGCCCGAACCGGCTGCGCTACAGGCAACAAGTTGCTCATAATCCGTAAGGGTAGGCGCGGGGGTCGCCGCTGCCAAGACCTCGTGGACTGCGGAACTGCGCGTGGCCGTGTTGCCCCCGTCATCGTCTCCGCGTGCGCCGTTGACACGGCGACGCCCGGCCCTATCCGCCGGTGCGGCCTCCATGCAAGCATGGGGATCACCGATCATGCAAGCACTCCGATCATGCACAGGGAGGGGACTCGATGAAATCCAATGAACTGCTGCTGGATGCCTTCGGCCGGATCCGTGAGACGGTGGCCGCGGCCCTGGCCGGGGTTGATGATGCCACCCTGCTCCGACGGCCCGGAAGCAACGGGAATTCAATGGCCTGGCTCATCTGGCACCTCAGCAGGGTCGAGGACGCGCAAGTCGCCTCCGCCGCGGGCCTGGACCAGGTGTGGACCTCGGAGGGGTTTGCCGCCCGCTTCGGCCTGCCGCTCTCCAAGCGGGACACGGGCTACGGCCATACGAGCGGCCAGGTGGACGCGGTGCAGGCACCGCCGGAACTGTTGCTCGAATACTACGAAGCTGTCCACCGGCAGACCGTGAATTTCCTGGAGAACCTCGGCGACGACGACTTCGACCGCATCGTCGATACCCGCTGGGACCCGCCCGTCACCCTCGGGGTGCGGCTGGTCAGCACGATTGCCGACTGCCTCCAGCACGTGGGGCAGGCGGCCTACGCAAAGGGCCTGGACTCCGTGCGCGGGCACGGCTAGGCGGTCCGTGTCATGCAGGCGGCCGAAATTCGCGGACTCTTCCCGGGGCTACAGGAGACCATCTATCTCAACACCGCCTCGATGAACGTCGGCTGTGCACCCGCCCGCGAGGCCTACGAGCTGGCCGTCAAGCGATGGTCCGCCGGCAGGTTTGACTGGATGGATGCCGAGCGGGCAGGGGAGGAGGCCCGCGCCATGTTCGCGGAGATCGTCGGGGCGACGGCGGGGGAGATCGCGATCGTCCCGGCCGTGAGCTCCGCCGCCGGGATAGTGGCCGCCAACCTGCCGCCGGCGAAGCGCGGCGAGAACGTCGTGGTTGCAGGGAACGAATTCGCCTCGAACTATTACCCCTGGCTCCTGCTCCGGAACCGCGGTTACGAGGTCCGCGCCGTGGCACCGGGCGGGGACGGCGTGACGGCCGAGGAATTTGGCCAGGCGGCCGACGGCGGCACCCGCCTGATCGCCGTGAGTGCCGTCCATTCGGCCAACGGCTACCGTGCGGACCTGGCCGCGCTCAGCCGGGTCGCGGCCCGCTCCGGCGCCTGGTTCTTCGTCGACGCCTGCCAGGCCGCGGGCGCGGTGCCCCTGGATGTGGTGCGCGACGGCGTGGATTTCCTGGCCGCCGCGAGCCACAAGTTCCTGCTCGGCTCCCGGGGCATGGGCTACCTCTATGTCCGCAGCGGACTGCTTGACCGGATCCAGCCCGTCGGTCCCGGCTGGAAGGCCGCGCGCAACCCGGCCGGGAGCTTCTACGGACCGGCCATGGACCTCTCACCCACGGCCTCGAAGCTCGACACCTCCTTGGCCTGGTTTCCCGCCCTGGCCGAGCAGGCGGCGCTCGGCATCTTCCGCAGGTTTGGCATCGGGGCCTTGCTCGATCGCAACGCCCGGCTCGCCCTTCACCTTCAGCAGGCCCTGGCGGCGCAGGGCTCCGCGTTCCGGCCGTTCGCCGAGCAGCACCGCTCCACGATCTTCTCCGTGCCGGTGACAGACACTGAGGCGGTCCTGGCGCGGTTCCGCCAGGCCAACGTGGTGGCATCGGTCCGGGAGGGCAGAATCCGGCTGGCGGTACATTTCTACAATCTGGATGAAGAACTCGATCGCGTGGCCGGGCTGATCGGGCGAGGGTGAGCGTCGGCCGTGCCTCCTCACGGAAAACTGGGGCCGCCGCAGCACCGTTACTATTCGCGCCCGTGGTCCTTGTCGTCGCTGGCGTAGGCGAGGCCGATCTGGCGCCGAACTTCGTCCATGGCCTCCATGACCTGAACGCTCTGCCGGGGCGGCAGGATGTCGTTGGCAACGGAGCCGGCCGCAATGAGCCGCTCCATTTCCCGCGCCTGGTATTGCATGCCGCGGCCGGTGACGGGTTCATCGAATCGCTCGACGATGTTTCCGTCGGCGTCATACCTGGTGAAGGCCGACGGCGTGTACCAGACTGACGGGATCTCGATCCGGCCTTCGGTTCCGATGATCGAGGCCTGGTTTGGTCCTGCCGTGTCCAGCGCGCAGTGCAGCACGGCCTGCTGCCCGTCACCGTATTCGAAGATCATCGCGGTCTGCCGGTCAACTCCGGTTTCAGTCATGCTGGCCGCTGCCCGGATCCCGGTCGGGGCCCCGAAGACGTCGAAGGCGAAGGAGACGGGGTAGATGCCCAGGTCCAAGAGCGCTCCGCCGCCCAGCGCCGGGTCGTTGAGGCGGTGCGCCGGATCCTTGGGCAGATTCTGGTTGTGGTCAGCGATCACTGTGCGGACCTCGCCCAGGGCGCCGGACCGAATCAGCTCACGGATGCGGACCATGTGCGGAAGGTAGCGTGTCCACATGGCCTCAAGGGCGATCAGCCCCTTCGTCTCGGCGAGCTCCACGATCTCCCGGGCCTGCCAGGCGTTCATGGCGAAGGGCTTTTCGATCAGCACGTGTTTACCGGCGTCCAGGGCCAACAGCGCATTCTCGAGGTGGAACGGGTGCGGCGTAGAAACGTAGACAACGTCGACGTCCGGGTCGGCCACGAGGTCCGCGTAGCTTCCATGGGACGTGGGGATCTGAAACCGGGCCGCGAAATCGGTCGCGGATGCCATGGTCCTGGAGCCGACGGCCTGGACCACTGAGCCGTTGTCGATCAGGTCCGGCGTTTGCAGCCCGGCGATAAACCCGGTGCCGAGAATTCCCCATCTGGCCTGGGGCGTGGAGGGACCTGCGGTGCCGGGTGTGGCGTGCTCTGACATGCGTTTGGGTTCCCTTCGAACATGCGGTCACGAAAGCATCGGGCGGCTCGTGGAGCGTCCACGGCTTCGCGGGACGTGTTCGTATCCTAATCCCGAGGCCGGAACTCATGGTGTGAGCGGACCCCGAAGCACACGCAGGGCCGCGGCGGCGTCACCTTCAATGACGGCGTTCTCTGCCAGGTTGGATCGACCCCAAAGACCCAGATACATCACCGGCAACGGGGCGGAAATCAAGGCCACGGCGGCACCAGGTCCCAGTGTCCAGCTGGCGGCCCCTGGCACCTGGAAGGTCACAGCTTTGTCCGGAGGCGGCATCCGGTCCAGTCGCAGCTGCCGCGGCGCGAACATCGCAAGGACCTCATCGACACCGTCGAGCATGAAATTGTCCGCCAGCACGGGGATCTCCAGGCCAAGCGCCTGGCAGGCGTCGACCAGGTGGATGGCATGTTCGTGGGCCTGCCGCCGAAGCCAGAACCGGGCGGTGCGCGGAGGCGGCCCAAAGGTCCAGCATTCGCTCTCCGGATCAAGGCCCGTCATCGTCTCGAGGAAGGGTGCGGTGCCCGCGAGAAACCAGGCCGCGGCGCCCTCGGCCGGCGGTGCAGGTTCCTGGACAAAGGTGCCCGTCCGGACCACCCCGGCTGCCCACCTCTCGATTGAGCCGAGATGCCCGAAGAGCTGCTCGAGCGTCCAGGTGGGGCACGCCGGAACGGCGCCGGCAAGAGTGTCCCGCGGCTGCCGGGCGAGCGTGCCGAGGTGGTCCAGGGAGTTGGCCAGTTCGGCCAGAAATTGATCGGGCGGCATGGGAGGAGCCTAACGCGACGCCGGGGCAGTCCGCGGCCCGGGCCGGAGTGCCGGGGCGATTCCGCGCGCCCGGCAAGTAGGCACTCGGGCGCGCCCGCGGACGGTGCAAGTAGCACTCGGAAGAATTCGGGAATCGCACGCGAAAAGTCAAGTAGCCTCCACTCGCGCGCTCATCACCCCCCGCTTCTAGGCTCCAAAGTACTGGGTTAATAAAGTCAATGTAGTGGTCAGAATCGGGTCTCAGCCATGCATGATCAAGCAAAATCTCGGGTGCTGTCCGGCCATTTTCAGGGTCGGCTACGCGGTGGACCGACGGGTGGGGCACCGAATCTCCGGCGGCAGCAGGCGGCCGCGATCCACGCCACTGAGCCCCGACGACGGCCGTGGTCCCGAGGCGCCTGGGCTTCGCTGTTGTCGGCAACACTCGCCCTCGCCACGCTGACCGTCGGCGAGACCGCCGTTGCGGACGTGGGGACCATCGCCAACGATTCGCTGCGGACCGGATGGGACAAGGATGAGCCCGGGCTCTCGCCGTCGGCGGTAGCATCCTCGAACTTCGGCAAACTGTTCTCTGCAACCGTGGACGGGCAGGTCTACGCCCAGCCGCTCGTAGTAGGCAGTACGGTGATTGCCGCGACGGAAAACAATGCCGTGTACGGGCTGGACAGCGCCACGGGTGCGGCAAAGTGGACACGCAAACTCGGGCCAGCGTGGCCGGCGTCGACTGTTCACTGCGGTGACCTCACGCCCAACATTGGAATCACGTCCACTCCGGTCTACGACCCGGCGACGAAAAGCGTCTTCCTGCTAGCGAAGACGAATGACGGGGCCAGCAAGCAGTTCCCGCACTGGTACATGCACTCCCTGGATGTGGCGACCGGCGCGGAGAAACCAGGATTCCCTGTCACAATCCAAGGCACCCCGACAAATGACCCCACCCGCCCGTTCAACCCGATGACGGCGATGCAGCGCCCAGGGCTGCTGCTCTTGAACGGCGTGGTCTACGCAGGGTTCGCCAGCCACTGCGACTACACCCCCTTCGTGGGTTATGTCGTCGGCGTATCGACCGCCGGCCGGCAGACGACGATGTGGGCGACCGAATCGGGCAACGCCAACGCCGAGGGCGGGATCTGGCAATCCGGCGGTGGACTGGTGTCCGACGGTCCGGGTCAAATCCTGCTCACCACGGGGAACGGCATTTCCCCCAAGCCCGGGCCGGGATCGAAGCCCCCCACCACGCTGGCGGAGGCGGTGGTCCGGCTCCGGGTCGGCAGCGACGGCAATCTGAAACCCACCGACTTTTTCAGCCCGGCCGACAACGCGAAGCTGAACCGTAACGACGCCGATCTAGGCTCCGGCGCTCCCGTCGCGATCCCGGACGGCTATGGCACCGTGGCACACCCGCACCTGCTGGCCCAAATCGGTAAAGACGGCACCATGTACCTGCTGGACCGGGACAATTTGGGCGGCATGGCGCAGGGGCCAGGCGGAACCGACGCCGTCCTGGACAAAGCCGGTCCGTACAGCGGAGTGTGGGGAAAGCCCGGGTTTCTCGGGACCACCAACGGTGGCTACCTCTACGTCGTCGAGAGCAACGGGTACCTTCGCGCGTTCAAGATCGTGACGAGCGCTGCGGGCGGTGTCAGCCTTGCCGCCGTCGGGACCTCCGCCGGCATGTTCGGATTCAGCTCCGGTTCGCCGGTAGTGACGTCCACCGGTAAAGACGGGTCCTCCGCCCTTGTCTGGGTGGTCTATGTCAGCGCTGGCACCGGGGCCGATGCGGAACTGCGCGCCTACCGGGCAATCCCGGACAATACGGGAAACCTCAAGGAAGTGTTTAGCTCCCCCTTGGGTATTGGGGCCAAGTTCTCTTCGGTGGCCACTGACAAGGGCCGTGTGTACGTGGGCACCCGGGACGGGCACGTCATGGGCTTCGGCGCCCCGACAACATCGGCGGTAGGGGCAAAGGACACCGACCTCGGTAACGCCAAGGTGGGCACCTCCGTGACCGGGAGCGTAACGATCACCGCGTCGCGGGCGGTAACAGTCAGCTCCATCACGACGCGCGACCCGTTCAAAATCGGAACCGGGCTCACGATGCCCCGGAAGTTGGCCAAGGGCGCGAGCATGACGGTACCCGTGACCTTCTCGCCGACCGTTCCGGGCCAGGCGGACGGCACCCTGACGGTCAAAACGGCCGACGGCGAGACCGACCTCCTCGGCGTCCACGGCGTCGGCACGAAGGAGGGCCTGGGCGCGACTCCTGCCGTGGTCCAGTTCACCGACGTCCCGACAAAAACGGTCAGCCGGCAGACGGTCAACATCGTCAACACGGGCACAACCGTTGCCAAGATCACCGGAGTCGCGTTGCCGGCTAACTCCCAGCTCAGGGTCGATCCGGCCACGGTTCCGGTCGTGGGCCAGACCATCCAGCCCCTCGCATCGATTGCGGTGTCCATGACCTTCAGCCCCACATCGGCGGCTCCGGTGACCGATACGGTCGCGGTCTCCAGCGACCGCGGGAAAGTGACCGTCAAGGTGGCCGCGACCGCCGTCTCCGGCGCGGCGCACCTGGAGATGCCGCGCTCACTGGATTTCGGTGACGTCCCCGCCGGGACGTCGGTTATCAGGGCCTTCGAGATAAAGAACACCGGCAACGTCCCGATGACTATCACGAAGGCGAAAGCGCCGCAGGGGGTCTTCTCCACTAAGGATCCGATCTCCGAGGGCTTGAAAATTCCCGCCGGTGAAACCGCCTACCAGACCGTGACCTTCGCGCCGACGGCCGTCGGGCAGGCCGGGACAACAGAAACCTATTATTTGATCACCGCGGATGACGGCCAGGGTGCAAAGAAGGTCATGCTCACCGGGAACGGTACCGATGACCCCATCGCTGCCTACGGGTGGAAGATAGACGCAGGCCGCCCCGGCTCGAGCCTCGGCCGGTCGCTGACCGCGGAGTACGCCGTGGGCGAAGGCAAGTGCCAGGACTACACCAGAGGAGTGATCTGCTGGTCACCCAAGACCGGGGCCCATGCAGTCCTCAATGAGATCTACAAGCGTTACAGGGCCGAGGGCGGCGCCGGAGGTGCCTTCGGCTTCCCGACCACAGACGAGAAAGTGTCGCCGGACACGGTGGGACGGTACAGCGACTTCTCTGGTGCGGGCGGGACTTCGATCTACTATTCGCTGACCACCGGGGCGCACTCGGTGACCGGCGCGATCCGGTCCAAATGGAGGGCCCTGGGCGCGGAGACAGGACCCCTGGGGTATCCGATCACCGACGAGACGCGCACTCCGGACGGAGTGGGACGGTACAACCACTTCTTCGGTGCCGGCGGGGCATCGATTTACTGGTCTCCGACAACCAGGGCGCACTCGGTGACGGGTGCGGTCCGCGCCAAGTGGGCGTCCCTGGGCTGGGAGACCGGGCTTGGCTATCCGACTTCCGACACTACGGCGTCGGCGGACGGGGTGGGCCACTACAGCCACTTCTCAGGTGCAAGTGGAAACTCGATCTTCTGGTCGCCGACGACGGGGGCGCACTTTGTCTTAGGTGCCATCCGGTCCAAATGGGCGGCACTTGGCTGGGAAACCGGCCCGCTGCGTTACCCGATCACGGACGAGAAGGGCACCCCGGATAAAGTGGGGCGCTACAACCACTTCTCCGGTTCGGCATCGATCTACTGGACGCCGGCTACCCTGGCGCACCCGGTGACCGGTGCGATCCGGTCTAAGTGGGCGTCGCTTGGCTGGGAGACGAGCCGGCTGGGATATCCCACGAGCGACTCGTACTCGGTTTCTGTCGGCCGGGCATCGGACTTTCAACGCGGCCGCCTGACGTGGAACGCAACAATGAAGAAGGTCACTGGCTAGCGGTGCCCGCGTCAGTTCAGGAATTCCCGGACCGATTGGCGCCTGGACCTCACCGGTCTGGGCCCGATCGGTCCGGACCTGTGCGGCCAGACCTAATCGGTCTGGAACCGGGCGACGGCGGAGGCGTAGATTGACGATGCGGGCTGGCCGGATCCCGGCCCTAGTGGGGGCCCGTTAATGGGCCTGTGCATGAAACAGAGCACGAGCTCCGCCACACCGAGGAGTGATCACATGAGCCAATTTATCCAACGCCTGCTTGCTGCGTTCAATGACCACGACCTTGAGGCAGCGGCCGCGTTGTTCCATGAGTCGTACAAAAGCGTGCAGCCGGTCCACCCGGGCAGGGCATTTGTGGGACGGGCGCAGATGCACGCGAACTGGGCAGCGATGTTCGCTGGCGTTCCCGATTTTCACGCAGAAGTGCTCCGCTCCGTGGACGACGGTAATACCACGTGGAGCGAATGGACCTGGGCCGGCACCCGGACTGATGGGCGGCCCTTCGACATGCGCGGGGTGACGATTTTCGAGACCGAGGACGGCCTCATTACGAGCGGAAGACTCTACATGCAAGAGATTGAACGAGGGGATGAGGGCATCGCAGAGGCAGTCCAGACGCTGTCGGGGCGCCGGCCTGCCCGGCCCTCGGAACCCGAGGACTGAAATGGCTGGCCTCAGGCGGCTGGGAGAAGGCTGCGCGCGCGTTTGACCGTTGTGGCCTGGTGCCGGGGCTGCGTCGAGGCGTCGTCGTCGTTGTTGGGAAGTGGCGCCGTCGGGCCGGCCTGTCCAGGACCCTTGCCGGACATCTGACTTCGGAGGAGGATGATCGGCACACTGAGGAGGCCCGCCATGACCCAGCTTGGCAAGTTTGAGAAGTACCTGATTGAGGAATTCTTCGACGACTACCGCTCCGGCGCCATGAGCCAGCACACGTTCACGCGCCGGGTGGCGTTCATCACCGGCAGCATGGCGACGGCCTCGGCAGCGATGCTCCTGGTGGGCTGCACGCCCGAGGAGGTTCCCCGCAGTACCGATCCCATGCCGACGCCGACGTCGTCCGCGCCGGGGTCCGGCACAGCGTCCGCGGGCGCGGTGCCGGGGGCCAAAAGCCCGTTATCGGTCCCGGAACGCGCGGCCGGACTGACGACGGCGAACGTGCAATTCGCATCGGGCGGCACCGACATCAGTGGCTATCTCGCACGGCCCGACCACGGGGCCGCCGGACCGGCCGTGCTGGTCTGCCACGAGAACCGCGGGCTGACACCGCATATCCAGGATGTGGCGCGCCGCTTCGCCAAAGCCGGATACGCGGCTCTGGCCCTGGACCTGCTGAGCAGGGAAGGCGGTACCGCTGGCATGGACCCGGATGCTGTCCCGGGAGCACTGACCCAGGCCGGGGCGCAGCGTCACGTTTCCGACTTCACGGCCGGCTTTGACTACCTGAACGCCCAGGACTTCGTTGATCACGGGCGGATCGCCATGAACGGCTTCTGCTTCGGTGGCGGCATCACGTGGCAGTCGGCGACGGCGATCCCGGGCCTGTTGGCGACCTCGGCATTCTACGGACCGGCGCCTGACCTGGACAAGGTCTCGGCCATCAAGGCGGCCGTCTTCGGCGTCTACGCCGAACTGGACCAGCGGATCACCGGCGCCATGCCGGCGCTCCGGGATGCCCTGGCCAAAACCGGTGTCCGGAACGAGCTCAAGATCTATCCCGGCGTGGACCACGCCTTCCACAATGACACCGGGCCGCGCTACAACCAGGAGCAGGCCACGGCCGCATGGAACGACACGCTCGCCTGGTTTGGCAAGTATGTGTGAAGGCAAGTATGTGTGAAGGCAAGTTTGTCTGAAGCATGGCCCGGACATGTCCCGACCGGATGGAGACGCGATGTTCGCAAACCGCAGGACCGCGGCGTTGAGCGCTGCAGGCGCCTTGGCCCTTGCCGGGTGTGGTGCCGCACCAGTGTCCAGGGAACGGGCGCCGGCGATAGACCGTGCGGCCGCCGTGACGGCCGGGACGCAGGCCGCCGTCTCCGACGGGACGCAGGCCGCCGTCGTCCGCGGCTGGGGCCCAGTGGTGGCGGGGGACGAATTCAGTTACGCCGGGCCGCCTGACCCCGCGAAATGGAAGGTCTTCAAGGGGCCGGGGCACGCGGGCAAGGGGATCCGGAGTCCGGATGCGCTGGTTGTAGGCGGCGGGGTCTTGACTGTCAGCGGCGACGCCGCGGGCACCACCGGCGGCATGTCCGCCAGGTTTGCCCAACAGCGGTACGGCCGCTGGGAGGCCAGGATGAAAATTGGCCAGCGGGATCTGCAATATCACCCCGTCCTGATCCTGTGGCCGAACAACAACATCTCGTCCACGTGCGCCGAGATTGACTACGCCGAAGGGAGCGCTGACACCGCCCAAATCAAGTTCTTCCTGCACTACGCCTGCGGTGGCCCGAACTTCCAGACCACCGCGGCCAAGACGATCGACACCACACAATGGCATAACTATGCGCTCGAGTGGACCCCCGCCGGGATCGAGGGATACGTCGACGGGTCATTGTGGTTTGTGGACACGAACCCGGCGCATCAGCCCACGGTAGGCATGCACCAGACGGTGCAACTGGACTGGTTTCCCAACGGGACGCCCACCAAACCCAGCCAGATGCAGGTCGACTGGATCCGCGTTTACAAGTAAGCGTTGCGCTTACTCGCCCGAGGCAAATTCCGGCCGGAACGGGCCGGCAGCCTCCGACGTCATTTCGCGGTGCCCGTCCAAAGCCTTCAACGCCGCAAGGTGCTCCAGCAGGGCCCGTTCCGGATGTCCGGGATGCGCAGCCAGCTGCTGGCGCAGCAGCTCCCGTGCGCGGGCTTGTTCCGGGGCACTGTCGTCGAGGACGGCGTCAATGATTCTGGCGGCCTGATGTCGGATTCCGGCGGCAGATGCGGCATGTTCCGCACCGGATACCAGGTTCTCGGGATCCTGTTCTTCGAGGCGTCCTGGAGTGGACGACGGCTCCACCGACATGGCTGTTCCTTTGGTCATCGTTCCGGCTGAGTCCGGAACCGGCCTGCCGCCTTCCCCCAATCCCGGGTACTGTACCCGGGTCCTAAGACGGGCCACCGTGACAAACCTACAACGACGCCGGGCCGCCAACCCCACACGGGAGCGAAGTTTTCGCCAAGTTTCATGCACAAGGCACGGTGACGCTGCCCGCGGAATGCTAACGGCCGCCGGCGCCACGGGGCGTATCCGCTGCAGCGCTTGTGTTGGTCATCTGCCCGAAAAGACGCGGAAATACTCGCCGGGTAGCCTCGCACCAACGAATCCGTTCGAAAGGTAGTACGCCATGCGTGTTGGACTGATCCGGGTGATGACGACGTCGGACCGACGCCTGCTCCACGCCCGCGGGAAACTCCTCCAGGAAGCATTCGGATTTACCGTCACATCCCGCTGTATTCCGGACCAGCCGTCCGGCGTCTACGACCAGGCGTCGCTCGAATCTGCGGCCCCCAAGGTCGTCCGCCTGGCGAGGGACATGGCGGGGGACGCTGACGCCCTGATTATCAGCTGCGCCTCCGACCCCGGGCTGGCCGCCACCCGGGCAGCCGTGGATATCCCGGTCATCGGAGCGGGCTCCGCAGCCGCGGCCGCGGCTCTGACCTTCGGCGGCCGGATTGGAGTTTTGGGTCTCGGCGCACACGTACCGGGCCCGATCTCGGATGCACTGGGCGAACGCATGCTGCTCATTGACGGGCAGGGAAGGATCGAAACACCCGACGCCTTCCTCATGCCTGCCGGGATTTTCGACGCCCTCGCCGCGGCCCACATGCTGGTTGACGCCGGCGCCGACATGATCGTCCAGGCCAGCACGGGCCTGAGCAGCATCGGCATGGCGGACGTGCTCCGCCGCCGGCTCGGGGTTCCGGTGATCGACGCCGTGACGGCAGCCGGTTCGATGCTGGTCTCAGCGGTAGCCGCCCGGGAACTTCAAGGGGTTTGAGTCCTGCCGCCTGTAGCGGCGCGTCCTCGGCCAACACCAAGGCAGCCCCGCGCCGCAGTACGGCGCGGGGCTGCCTGGCGATTTGCCGGTCCTACTTGTAGACGCGGACCCAGTCGACCTGCATCTGTGAAGGCTTGGTGGCCGACCCGTCGGGGAACCAGTCCAGCTGCAGTGTCTGGTGCATGCCCACGGAGGGCAGGTGCGCGGGGTTCGTGTCGGAGAAGGTCTTGACGCCGTCGATGTAACCGGTGATGCCGGCCGGGGTCCACTCCACTGCGTAGTTGTGCCACTGGGTGGTGTCGATCGTCCTGGCCGCCGTGGTCTGGAAGTTCGAGCCGCCGCAGGCATAGTGCAGGAAGAACTTGATCTGTGCGGTGTTGGTGCTGCCCTCGGCGTAGTCGATCTCGGCGCAGTTGGGGGAGGTGTTGTTGTTGGGCCACAGGATCAGCACGGGGTGGTACTCCGGGTCCCGGGCGCTGGTCCGCATGCGCGTCTCCCACTTGCCGTATTTCTGCTGGGCAAACTTAGCCGACATGCCGCCCGTGGTGCCGGCCGAGTCGCCGCTGACTGTGGCCACGCCATTGGCAACCGACCAGGCCTGGGGGCTCCTGACACCCTTGCCGGCATGTCCGGATCCCTTGAAGACGCTCCACTTGGTGGAGTCGGGGGCGCCGGCCTTGGAGAACTCGTCACCCGCGACAACCGCACCCCAGCCCCGTGCCGTGGCGGCCTGGGAACCGTCGCCGGTCGCGGCGACTGCGGCCTGGGCAGCGACGGGCGCCGTTACCGCCGTCGGCGCCGGAGCGGCTGCCGCTTGGGCGCCAGCCGCAGGCGCGACCGGCGCAGCGGCCCGTGCAGGTGCCGCATCGGCTCCGGGAGCCGCAGGTGCACCGGCGGTGCCGGTGGCAGGCTTGGGGGCCGAGGGGACTGCAGGCTTCGGCGCTGCGGCCACTGAGGCCGCGGCCTTCGCGGCAGGATGCGCGGCCTGGGTTGCCGCCGAGGACGTGGAGTCCGCAGCAGAATGCGCGGCCCCGGTGGCCGGTGAAACGGCTGCGGCGCCCGTCGTGGGACCGGCGCCGCAGCCGGTCAGGGACAGTGCGCCCAGGCTCAGCGCAATCGCTACTTTGTTGAGCTGTGGTGCCGTGGAGCGTGCCTTCGGCCGTGCATCTTTGAACGTTGATTTATTGAACAGCGGTGTTTTCTTGAACAACGGACCCCTCCGGGCTTTCGTGGCTGGCACGCACAACCGACGCTGCCTGGGCGGCGGACAATGCGGGAAGTTTCATCCGGCCCCTGCCGCAAGGCATGGGCGAGCAGACGCCGAACGGCGCAACGGGGCCCTGCAAAGGGGCGGTCCGGGGCCCTGCATTCGGGCCGGGCCTCACGGCCAGCCGCCAACGTTACCGGACCGTTACCTCAGCCCGCAAACCTCCCGGATCCGGGACGTTCCGCATGCCGCCCCCGCCCGGGGGTGCCGCGCTACACGCAGCTGGGCTGATACGCCGGGTTGCCCGGGCGGCCGGCCGGCTGACCAAGAGCGTCCGACACGAGACGCTGGGTGACGGGGTCGTTGGGCGCCTGGTCATGGTCAACCACGTCTGCCGGGCACTTGTCCTGGATGGTGATATTGGTGACCTGCCGGGCCGGGCCGGCGAGGAACTGGCTGGGGTAGGGCGTCACCACCTCGTCGTGCGTCGTGGAGATCACCGTGTAGGCCGGACCAGGAACCGTGTCGCCAATGGAGTTGAGCTCGGTGAGGAATGGTGAACCTGCCTGCTGGTCGGCGCAGGCCTGGCAATTCGACCCTCCCACTGAGGTGGCCGGCGGAACGGCGTCCGGTGTCGGCGTGATGAGCCCGCGGGTTCCGTGGTTGGACGGGGCGATGCCCACCAAGTGGTTCACCTTGTCCGCGCCTCCAAGGAAACCGAGGTAGTAGCGCGGCATCATGCCGCCCTGGCTGTGGCCCACGAGATCAACTTTCCTGGCACCCGTTGAGGCCAGTACCTTGTCGACAAACGGGGCGAGCTGACGGGCTGAGTCTGCCACCGGGCCCGTGGCGTCGACGCCGTTGGTCGCACCGTAGTTCAGCGCGAAAACGCAGTAGCCCTGGCTTTTTAGCGCCGGCGACATCGTCGCCCAGTTCTTCGCCATGTTTTCGAAGGTTCCCGGCACCAGGACCACCGGGTAGGGGTGGGCTGCCGAGGGCTTGCAGGACCAGTCATTCGCGCCTGGCGGCGAAACGTCAACGGTGTCGGCCTGGGCCGCCGGCACACCCATCAGGGATGCGCCGAGCAGCGCCGAGGTCGCAGCTGCCAGCGCTGCGAGTGCTGCGGGCGTTTTCGGGTATGGCACGGATTACCTCTTCGGTTGGACACGTCATCTGTGACGGTCTGTGGAAATGGAAGTGAGGTAGGGGATCAGCCCCCGCTGTGATCCGACTCACGGCTCTCAATTCACGCTAGGGAAGGTGCTCCGCGGATCCCTCCAACATGCACGTTTGTGCATGCATTTTTCGACGGCGCTGGTGCCAGTTGGGGTTGCGTGGGGAGACTGCTGCACAGTTGTGCAGGTAGGGCATGCCGCCCGCCGTCGCCCCCGGTCACCTCACTCTCCGGTCACCTCACTCTCCGGGCGGAAAATCGTAGGAGGCCTGGATCGTCGCCGGCGCGGTGCCGTAGGACAGGACGATCTCGTCGTGCGCCTTGAACGGGAGGTCCCGGATCCCGGCGTCGAACTTCCGGCCGTTCACGTAAACGGTCCAGCCATCCAGCGAACCCCCACCGGTGCCGGGGGCGCCGTTGCCACCGAGGACGCCCCACTCCGTCAGGAGCTGCCCGAGGGTGAAGACCTGGCCGGCGGTGGGGGACTCGATGTGGACCACGCCCGTGGTGTCGTGGGTGTGCAGGGCTGAGATGCCGTTGGCCCTTTGGTCAACTCCGGTGGTGATGCCGATATTGGCCGGCACCGCGATGGGCTTGCCGTCCTTCAGCACGTCCAGATGTGCGTGATAGTGGTCCACGTTGCCCTCCGCCGTCAGCACAGTGAGGCCGGCCTGGGCGATCCGGCCGGGCGCCCCCGTGATGTCTAATGCGAAATCAGAGGCCGGCGCCGCGGATGCCGCAGGTGACTCAGGCGACGGTGCGGTAGATGGCGCAGGGGCAGCGCACCCTGCCACCCCCAGCGTCATGGCGGAAAGTGCGATGGCGAGTGTCAGCTTGGTGTGCATGGTTGCGTAAACCGCTTTCGATCGGAGGCTTGCCAGTTCAGTCTAGGCAGATGGTCCGGGCCCACCGCCCAGGACGGCTTGGCACCGCGTTTCCGCCGCGAGCCGCGAGGGGAAAGAATGGACAGGTGAGTGATGCCGGCGAATTCATCGACCTCTCGCTGCAGCGCGAAGCTTCCTGGCGCCGCGCTGAGCAGCTTCAGGCGCGGCTGGAAACGGAGCCGGCGGGCAGCGGCCTCCGGTTCTACGGCACGTCCGTGGGCGCCGTGCGCGGCACGGTCCGGGATGCCGGCCGCCGCTATCCCGGGCTGTCTCGCGATGAGGTCACTGCGCTGAGTTCCGAACTGTGGGGCTCCGCGATCGGAGGCTCCGGCCCGGGGGCCGCGCCGGTTTTCGAGCGCCGGCTGGCCGCCGTGGTCCTGCTGCAGGCCAACGTGAAGCTGCTGACCAACTCGGACCTCACCCGGCTGGAGGGCTTCATCCGGCAGGCGCGGGTGCGGGACCTTGTGGATCCGCTCGCCGTCGACGTCGTCGGGCCCCTGGTGGACGGACTCGATGTTCTGGCCAGGGTGCGGGCCGACAGCGTGCTGGACCGGTGGGTGCGCGAGCCCGATGCCTGGCTGCGCCGGGCCGCGCTTCTCTCGCCGTTGCTGGCGCTGCGCGCGGGCGCGGGGGACTGGGACAGGTTCCTCCGGCACGCCAACGAGGTGCTCGGCGAGCCGGGCGGGACGTTCGACGCCGACGGCACAGCTGTCCGGGATGCCGTCTCCCGGGTCCAGGCAGAGATGGCAAAGTGGAGGCCGGAGCTGCAATTCACGTCAATTGGAGAATGACCCTCCGAAATTTCGCCGCCGGCTCGGCTTTGGCCCAGGCATTTAGACATTCGGACTGTCAGGCCTTCGGACCCCCCGGATCGCCCTGCCCAACGGCGCTGCCGGAATTTCCGGACTTGCCGCCGGCATTTGCCGGGACCGCGAAAGTCCTCGCCGCCCGTGACCCGGCGACGGCGCCCGCGGCTATGGTGACCAGCGCTCCCACCAGCAGGGCCGCGGCCTCGCCCGGGAGCAGGACCTGAAGCTGCGTGCCGATGCTCGCCGCAGCCACCGGTACGCCAAGCTGGGCCGCCGACAACACCCCGAGCGACAGCGGGAGTCCCAGGAAAGCCAGGTCGGCGTGGGCCAGCAGGGCCCCGGCCCCCAGCAACAGGCCGAGGGCCATCATGTCCGGGTGCCCGGCCAGGTCCCTTAGAGTCAGCGATGCACCCAGCCACACGAAGAAGAGCGGACCCAGGAAGCCGTCGCTGAGCGCGAACAGTTGCCGGGCCAGCCGCCGCGGTTCGCCGACCGCAGCCATCACCAGGCCGAAAGAAAAGCCTGCCATCATCACAGACACATTGCTCCACGTCGCGACACCGGCCAGGGTGAAGAGCACGGCCAGCTGGATCCGTAGCTCCAGGGCAAACTTGCGGCTTTCCGAGAGCCGGTGCACGCGCCGACGGATTCCCTGGCGCTCCAGCCAGCGCAAGCCGACAAAGAGCACTACCGCGCACCCGGTCACCGCGAGGACACCCAGCGCCGCCTGGACTGCGTGGGGCGGATCCACCAGGAGCGGCAACGCCACAATGCAGGCTGTGTCGGCTATTGCCACCTGCGCTGTCATAGCGACGACATCTGGCCCGCCGAGGCGCAGGGAATCGACGATTGGAAGCACCAGGGCGGCCGACGAGGAGGCCAGCAGCACGACGTAGAGGGGAGCATGTCCAGTCCCGAACAGCAGTCCGATGCCGGTTCCGATCACCACCGCTGCCGCTGCGGCCACCATCGCCCGGCGGGAGCCTTTGCCGAGGGCGCCACGGATGTGCGGATCCCGCACGGGAACGTGGGTGCCTGCCACGAACATCATCAGCGCAAACCCGATATTGGCCAGCAGGGTGAACGTCGGGTCCGCGGGGTCCACCAGGGCCAGGCCTGAGCGCCCGATCGCGATGCCGGCCAGCAGCTCACCCAGCATGACAGGCAAGTGCCAGCGCGCCGGCAGGGCCAGCAGGGGGCCAGCCAAGGCGATGACGGCGATCAGCGCCAGCGACAGGAAGGTCACGGTTCGCGGCGGCCGGCCGGCGCCGGGCCTGACCGCCGTTCCACCACCGCATAGGCCTTGCCGTCCAGGAAAGCCCAGTCGTTGACAACCATGTACCCGAGCGCGTCCACCCGGTCATTGAGGATGTGCTCGTCGAAACCCCCGTCGCGCGGTTCCGCGTCCCATGTGCTCACGTGGACGTCCCCGCCGTCGAGGATCAGCAGCTCGGTGTTGACGTCGAAATCCTCTTGGGGCTGAGTGCTCAACTGGCAGATGGCGACACAATGGCTGTTCATTTTCGGGCCTCCGCTTCCGGTGGTGCTGATGGCATCATCCTATGTTCGGAAACGGCGCCGCCCTATGGGCAAATTGCGGCCCGGCATCACGGCTCCGTTACCTGAATGTGACTTTCGGGTGCGGTTCGCGCTACGGTTGATGAGTGCCTGTTGTCTCCGATACGGGCGCTCCCCAGCCGATTGCCTAACTCTGCCGCGGCCCGGGGGTAACTCGCATCAACGTCCGGCAGAGACGGGGAAACCACTTTTGATCTGCTGATATGCAGGTCTTGGGGTGAAGCCGCACAGTGCCCGCAACGACGGGCCCGGGAGTGCGGCCGGGTGCCTCCCATCCGAATCCGACAGCTCACCTCGCAGGCATTGGGAGAGGCTACATTTTTCATGACTTCAGTCAATACTTTTGCGCGCCATGCCGCCGTCCTCGCCGCCGCATCCGGCCTGGTCCTGACCAGCGGAATGGCCGCCAACGCCGCCACCGCCCCCGTGCAGCGTGACTCTGCTCCGGCGTCGACCGTCGACGTCACCGGACAGGTCAGTGCCCCCGTCAGCGCCGATTCAAGCGTCAAGATCAGCTTCGAGCGCCCCGCAGTGGATTCTGTTGCCGCGCCGGTCATCGAACAGCCCGTCGCACCGGCTCCGGCTCCCGCTGCAGCTCCGGCGGCAGCGCCCAAGGCTCCGGCCAAGCCGGTCATCCAGGTGCAGGCCGCTCCGGCAGCAGCTCCGGCTGCAGCGCCGGCCGCGCCGCCCGCGGGCGGACGCAACGCCATCATGCTCTCGGCCGCCTACAGCCAGGTGGGCATCACCCAGGACTGCACCGCCATGGTGGAAAAGGCCCTTGGCGCCGCGGGTAAGCCCGTTGGCGACATCGGTCCCCGCGCGTTCCTTGGCCTTGGAACCGTTGTGGCGACGCCGCAGCCCGGTGACATGGTGGTCCAGTCCGGCCACGTCGGCATCTACGCCGGCAACGGCCAGGTGGTCAGTGGCGGCATGAACGGCAAGAACCAGACCATGGTCCACCCGCTGTCCTGGCTCACCGCGACCGGCGGCGTGACGTTCGTCCGCGCCTAAGCCGCACGGCCCCGACCCGGGGCCAGACAATCCGGAAAGACCGGCGCTCGAGTTCCCTTGGGGGCAACTCGACCGCCGGTCTTTCCTGTCTCCGCATTCGGGAGTCCGGGATCCCGTTGGCATATCTTTCCCCGGCGCATGGACCTCAGGGATTCCCGCTGCCCATGAGCGGAAGCATCAACTTCATGACGGTTCCCTCGTCGCCCGTCGCGGCCACCTCGACGGTGCCCCCGGCCGCGACGGCAATCTCCCGGACCAGGGCCAGGCCTATGCCAAAGCTCCGCTGTCCCTGTGAGGTGCCGGCCGTCCGCACGAACCGGTCAAAGATCCGGGCCTGATCGACGCCGGTGATTCCGGTCCCGGAGTCCGCCACCGTGATCACGGCGCGCTTCTGCTCGATTGAGGTCGTGATGGACACGCGGCCGCCCGGAGGCGTGTGGGCCAGCGCGTTGTCCGCCAGGGCCAGCACGGCACGCCGCAGCGCATTCTTCTCGATCCGGGCCAGCGGCCGGGCATCGGCAGAGAATTCCAGACGCACCTGGCGCTGCTCTGCCACCTGCTGGAGGCTGCCGGCGACGCTGGCGGCAGCGTCGGCGAGGTCGGCAGGGGGCGAGGAACGGTCCGGGGCCTCCGCGGTTGCCGCGAGGAGCAGTTCGTTGACAATCCCTGTCAGCGTCGCGGCGTCCTCCCGGATCCGGGCCAGGTCGTGGCTTTGCCTGGAGCCGGGCACAGTGTTGCGCTGGGCCAGCTGGATCCTGGTGTCCAGGATGGTCAATGGCGTGCGCAATTCGTGGCTGGCATCCTGGATAAAACGCCGCTCCCTTGCCAGGGCATCACTGAGGGGACGAATCGCGCTGCGCGCACTGAGCCACCCGACGATTCCGGCCAGCAGGATTCCCGCCACCCCGGCGATGATCATGGCTTCGAGGACGTCTTTGGAATCCAGGTAGGTGTAGGCCGTCCCGGCCGCCGCCGAGCCCGGCACTTCAGGATGGGCCAGTTGGTTCGTGAGGTACAGCGCCGTGGCGGCGAGCAGCCCGAGAACCATGACCGCGCACGCAGCACTGATCCGCACCGCGACCTTGAGGGAAGCCTTGCGCAGGATGGAGTGGTCCGGATTTCCGCCGGCCGGCCGGCCGTCACTCATGGGCTTCGCCAATCTGGTATCCGAGGCCGTGCACCGTGCGGATCACTGCTTTGGAGATCTTCCGGCGCAGGTGATGAACATAGGTATCGATCACGCCGGGCTGCTCCGAGGCGTGGAAGCACGCCGCGAGGAGCTCATCCCGGGTGAAGACGCGGTCCGGTTCCGCGGCCAGGGCAGCCAGCAGCTGGCCTTCCTTTGCGGTCAGTGACACCGTTTGCCCGTAGACGGAACGGACGGAGCGCTGCGTTGGATCCAGTTCCCAATCCCCGATCGCCACCGGTGCCGGGGCCGGGGGAGTGAAAGTCCGCGTCAGTGCGCGCAGGCGTGCTGCCAGTTCGCCGGCGTCGAACGGCTTGGTCACGTAATCGTTGGCTCCGGCGTCCAGGCCCCTGACTTTTTCGTCGGCATCGCCCAGCGCGGTCAGGATCAGGATGGGCGTGGCAATGCCTTTCGAGCGCAAAGCCGTAATGAGGGCGATGCCGTCCATGCCGGGCAGCCCGCGGTCCACCACCATGATGTCCCAGCTCCCGGTCAGCCCCTGGTGGAGGCCGTCGCGGCCGTTGGTGACCAACTGGACCCGGTAGTCCGGGTCCAGGAGCTCGGCGATGAGCGGTCCCAGGACGGCGTCGTCCTCGACGAGCAGCAGGGACGGAAGGTCAGCGGAGGTCATGTCAGCTATTCTTCCGCGGCCATTTCCTCAGTCCGCAGTCCGGGCCCGGGTTCTTCTGCCGTGTCGCCGGCGGCTTTGTCTGCGGCTGCGGCTGCGCCGCGGGAGTTCCGGCGGCGTTTGAGGAGCTGCACCACCCCCGGCACGACGGAGACGAGCACCATGGCCACGACGATGGCGTCGATGTTCCTGGCGATGATGTCAAAGTGCCCCAGCCAGGTGCCAAGCATCGTCACGGAGGCTGCCCACGCGACGGCGCCGGTGATATTCCACAGGGTGAAGGATTTGTAGTCATAGCGCGCGGTCCCGGCGGTCAGCGGAGCAAATGTCCGGACCATGGGGACGAAGCGGGCCAGCACGACGGCGGCCCCGCCGTGGCGGCGGAAGAAGTCCTCCGTGGTGGTCAGGTGCGCTGTCTTCAGGATCCGGGCGTCGTCCTTGAACCATCGCCGGCCAAATTTCCGTCCGAGCATGTAACCGACCTGGTCCCCGGCGACCGCGGCCGCGGTGACGACGCCGATCAGCACGGGCAACGTCAGTTGCAGCTGCTGGTGCAGAAGTCCTGCTGTGAACAACAGGGAGTCGCCGGGCAGGAAGGGAAAGAGCACGCCCGATTCGATGAAGACCATCACCGCGATCACACCCAGGGCGGCCGGGCCCAACCCGGCGAGCAGGCTTGCGGGGTCCGGCAGGGACAGTGTTCCGGCGGCGTGGACGGCCGGAAGGGCGGCAAAAACGTCCATGGCGGGCATTCTCATTTCTCCTCACTGCCCAGCGGCCGGCTGCCCGAACGGGCCCGAATCCGCTCCGCTATCCGCGGCGCGAGAAGGTTCCACAGTCCCGCGAGCAGGACCACGGCCGCGCTCGAGGCCAGGAACGACGCCGCGACATCAGTGGGGTAGTGAACGCCGATGTACAGCCGTGACCAGGCTACGACGAGGGCCATCACGGCCGCCGCGAGGGCCGTGACCTTGGCCCAGCGGGTTCCACGGGCCAGGAAGTACACTGCGAATCCCAGTGCCACCGCAAAGGACACGTGGCCGCTCGGGAAGCTGTTGGAACCCGTTTCCGGAGCCAGGGGATCGAACAGCAGGGCAGGGCTGGGCCGCTGGCGGGCCACGAGGAGCTTGAAGAATTCACTTGCCACCCAGCCGGATGATGCCACGAGGCCGAAGGCAATCGCCTTGGCCAGGCCGCCGCGGAAAAGCCAGATGTACAGCGCCGCGGCGCCGATCAGCGCGAGGCCCGCCACCGGGCCAAACACAACATTCAGCGCCATCGCGACGGCGGTCAGGGCGGCGGCGTGGTGCTGGCTCAGGTCCTGATCGACCCCGAGCTCGGCGGCACTGAAGCCGGGTGTCAGCTGCGCCGCCAGGCCCAATGCCACGACGGCGGCCGACAGCAGGACGCCCAGCACTAACCAGTGGCGGACCTGGGGGAGGGCCCACAGCCGGGGACCCGCGGCGGGGCGCACGGCGTCGGGACGGCTTGGTGCTCCACTTCGGCTGAGTGCTCCAGCACCGCCCAGCGGCGCATCGCTCTTAACAGGGGCAGGTCCAGTCATGGGATCCTCCGGCTCGGGACAAGGGCGCCCGGACAGGCGACGACTCCCACTCTTCCGCCAGCCCGTTAAGAAACGCTTAAGAAAGTGACGCAGCGCCGGACGCAGCGCCGGCCGCAGCGGGGTGCCGCAGGCCCGGCTGCTCCGTGCCGGCTACGCGGCGTAGCGCAACAGCGCCACCCCGTTGCCGAAGGCGCGCGTCTCCAGCAGCCGGAGCTGGGCTTTGCTGTCCGCAGCCTTGAACAGGGGCCGGCCCTGTCCGATCAGGACCGGATGGACGTACAGCCAGTATTCGTCGATCAGCCCGAGCCGCCGGAAGGTGTCGGCCAGTTCTGCCCCGCCGAGGGCCAGGTCCCCGCCCGGCCGCTCTTTCAGGGCCAGCACTTCTTCCGGCACCACATCCCGGACCACAGTGGTGTTCCAGGCGGCAGTTGTCAGCGTCCGCGAGTACACGATCTTGGGCATGTCCCGCCAGATCCGGGCGAACTCGGCCATCACTGCGCCGGCGGCCGGGTCCTGGTCCGCGGTGGGCCAGAACTCTTCCATCAGCTCGTAAGTGACGCGGCCGTCAAGGAAGGCACCCATGGTGCTGAGCTGTTGGTTGAAATGGCGGTGCAGCTCGTCGTCGACCATGTGCCAGCTGATGTCGCGGTCCGGGCCCTCGAAGAATCCGTCGAGGGACACCTGCATGGCCAGGATGATTTTGCGCATCGCCGCTCCTTACGTTTTCACCAGCGTACGCCGCTGCTTCGGATGGCAGACCCACTTTTTCCCGGAGACGTGCCCTTGCGCGGGAAGCCGCTTGCGGGAAGAATGCTGGAAGTCTATGGCCCCACCGCGGTCAGTCACCTTCGGGGAAGTATGATGCCTTCGAACGATTCGAACAACAGCACGGGGCCGGTCCCGAAGCCTGAGGCGGCCCCGCGGCACTACCGCTCCGGCGGGCACCGGGCCAACGACGGTTCCCGGCCCGGTCTGCGGTCCCGCGCCCGGCGTGAGGGGAGGACCCGGCGACAGTATCTGACGGCGGCCGCCGTCGCACTGGCCCTCGTGGCTGCCGGCGTCTATGCAGGCGTCCAGGCGGTGCTACCCGTTGACCCGCCGGCCGCCGCAGCGACGCCGACGGCGCCGGTCACGGATGCCGGCCGGACCGTTCCGCCGGCATCTGACCTGCCCGCAACTGCTTCGCCAACAACTGCTTCGCCCGCGGCCGGCGCCGTCCCGGCGGCCGCCGGGAAGCCCGCTGAGATCCCCGCCGTGCCTGCCGTCGCGGTCCCGGCCATTGACCCGGAACTGGACAGCCAGATCAACGGGATCATCGCGGCCAACAGTGCCTATGCCCTGGGGGTGTCCTTGATCGATGTCTCCGACGGCGTGGTCCACGGCTACGGGATCCAGGACAAGTTTGTGGCCGCCAGCACGGCAAAAATTCTGGCCGCGTCGGCGTATTACCACCTCGTTGAGACCGGCCGCGCCTCGCTGACCGCCCCCATGGGCAACTCGACTGCCGGCACCCAGATCCGCCGGATGGTCCAGCAGAGCAACAACGATTCGTGGGCGCTGATCCTGCGGGCGGTCGGTGCGCGGGGCATCACGGATTACGCCGCCTCGATCGGGATCACCTACGACCGCACGGTCAACCTGCTGACGCCCGCAGAAATGGCCAGGACCCTCCAGCTGCTCTACACGGGACAGCTGCTCAATGCCCGCAACACCGCCCAGCTCCTGTCCTATATGCAGAACACCAACTTTGAGACACTGATCCCGCCGGCGGTTCCGCCCGGGGTAGGGGTTCACCACAAGTACGGGCTGCTGTTCGGAAACCTGCATGACGCGTCCGTCCTGGACAAGGACGGCCGGGCCTTCGTGTTCGTCGTGTACACCCGCGGCAGGAATTACTCCGATATGGGCCCCCGCACCCAGATCATTCAGCAGCTCACCCGGACCGTGACCGCCGCCCTGTTCTGATGGTTGAGGTTCTGACGCCTGCCGCTGTTAGACGGACACCGGCCCGTCGGCAGCGCGCTCCCTCTCCCTGGTCTTCCTGGACTTGGCGAACCGGAGATAGAGCGAGGGCACGATGAACAGATTGAGCAGGGTGGAGGTGACCAGGCCGCCCAGGATAACCACGGCCATGGGGTGTTCAATTTCATGGCCCGGGATGTTGCCCATGACAACCAGGGGTACCAGGGCAAGCCCGGTGGCCAGGGTGGTCATGAGGATGGGCGAGAGCCGCTCCGCCGCCCCGCGCATCACCAGGTCGCGGCCGAAGGTTTGGCCTTCATAGGTTTCCAGATGCTGGCAGTGGTTGATCAGCAGGATGCCGTTGCGCGCGGCGATCCCCATCACCGTGAGGAAGCCAACGAGGGACCCGAGGGACAGGACGCCGCCGGTCATGTAGGCGGCTATGACCCCGCCCACCAGGGCGACTGGCAGCGTCAGCAGCGACAGGACGGCCAGCCGCCAGCTGCGGAAGGACGCCTGCAGCAGCAGGAGGATCAGGACAAGGGCCGCCGCGGAGTAGATCATCAGGCGGTTCGTTGCCGCCTCGCGCTCGGTGTATTCGCCGAGAAGCTGCACGCTGTATCCTGCTGGCAGGTCCAAGTTCTCCAGCCGCGACTTCAGCTCGCCGGCTACGGTTCCCAAGTCCGCTCCCTGGGCCAGGAAGGATCCCACCTCGACGCGGCGGGATCCGTTGGTGCGGTCAATCTGGTTCGGCGTCGCCTGCAGGCTCACGTCGGCGACGTCGGCGAGGCGAACCCGCGCTCCGCTGGGCGTATCGATGGGCAGATCCTCGATGGCGGTGACGGACGAGCGGGTGGCCGGGGTGCTCCAGACCTGGACGTCGTAGGCCCGGCCGTCCCGGAAGACGTCGCCGACCTCCTCGCCTGCCACGAGTGTCGCGGCCGCACGCCGGACATCTCCCGGTTTGAGGCCGTACTTCTGCGCCGCGGCCAGGTCAACCGTCACGGCGATCTGGGGGACTTCCACCTCGAGGGAAACATGCGGGTTCTCGGTGCCCTCGATCGAGTCCATGATGGACTTGACCCGTTGCGCCTGTTCCCGGAGCACGTTGAGGTCGTCTCCGTAGACCCGGACCAGGATGGGTTCGCTGGCGCCGGTGATGACCTCTTCAATCCGCTCCTTCAGATAGGTCTGGACGTCACGGTGCAGCCCCGGGTAACCCTTGACCACTTCCTCCACGGCGGCCACCGTCTCGTCGTAGTCGGCGTGTCGGTCGATGCTGATCCAGTGTTCGCCGGCATTGACACCGACGATTTCGTCCGCGGCGAATGCCTGCCCGATGTGCGTGCCGCAGTTCAGGACGCCGGGGACCTTGAGGAATTCCTCACAGCCGCGCTGGGAGATCCTGAACTCTTCCGCGGCAGAGGTTCCCGGTTCCGAGATCCAGTGCATCAGGAAGTCCCGTTCCTTGAACGTGGGGAACAGGGACGAGCCCATCAGGGGAGCGAGGAGCAAGCCCACGACGGCAAGCACGCCAAAGCCTGCGTAGCCGAACCGGGGCCGGTTCATGGCCTTGGACAGGGCGGCGTGGTAGCCGCGTTTGAGCACACGGACCAGCGGCGCATCGCGTTCTTTCAGTTTGGCGTTGCCCAGCAGAATCAGGGCAAGAGCCGGCGTCACTGTCAGCGCCACGAACATGGAGGCCAGGACAGCCAGGGTGTAGGAGACGGCCAACGGCCGGAAGAAGACGCCGGTCAGCCCGTCCAGGAAAAAGATCGGTACGGCGGCGACCACAATGATCAGGGTCGCGTAGACGATCGGGCTCCGCATCTCAAGGGAGGCCTTCAAAACCACCGACGCCGCAGATTCGTCACTGCCCTGGGCGCGTCGCTGCCGAAGCCGGCGCATGATGTTCTCGACGTCGATGATCGCATCATCGACCACGACGCCCACGGCTATGACCAGCCCCGCGAGGACCATCGTGTTGATCGCACTGGAGGTGAAATAGAGCACCAGTGCGGCGGTGAGCAGGGACAACGGAATTGCGACGATGCTGATCAGGGCCGTGCGCCACTGGAAGAGGAACGCCACGAGGATCATGACCACCAGCAGGCAGCCCAGCAGCAGCGCGATGCTGAGGTTGGAGATCGCCTCCTCAACGAAGCTGGCCGGGCGGAAGATCGTGGTGTCGAAGTTGATACCGCTCAGGCCCGGCTGCAGCTCGTGGAGGGCCTCCTCCACGCCTTTGGTCACGTCGAGTGTGTTGCCCCAGGGCAGCTTCTCGACGATCAGCATGAGCCCGTGCCCGTTGTTGATCACGGCGTCACCAATGAGCGGCTGATGGTCCTCGACAACCTGGGCAACGTCGCCCAGGTGCAGCGCCACGCCGTCCTTTTCCCGAATGGTCACCTGGGCCAGATCGGCGGGGGTCTGGATCGGCTGGACGTGACGGACCCCCATCCTTTGGGTGGGACTGTCAATGAAGCCGCCGGTGCCGATGAAGCGTCCGGGCGAGTATTTCAGCAGCCCGGCGTCGAGGGCGCCGGCGGTGACTTCCATGACCTGGTTGAGGGAGACGTTCTGGGCCTTGAGCTTGTCAGGTTCCAACTGGACCTGCAGCATCTGGAGCCGCTCGCCCCAGATGGCCACGTTGGCCACCCCGGGGACCCGCAGCAGCCGGGCCCGGATGGTCCAGTAGGACAGCATGGACATTTCGATGAGCGAATGTTCCGACGACGTCATCCCGATCTTCATCACGCGGCTGGTCGCGGACAGCGGCTGCAGCATCACCGGCGGGGCGGCCCACGTCGGCAGCGCCGCAGTCACCGAAGCCATCCGTTCCGAGACGAGCTGACGGGCGTTGAGCAGGTCAGTGCCCTGATGGAAGAGCAGCACGATCGAGGACAGCTGGGGTACGGACTTGGACCGAATCTCGTCCAGGCCCGGCATGCCGCTCACGGCGGCCTCGATCGGCACGCTGACGAGTTCTTCGACTTCCTGGGCGGTCAACCCGAGGCACGCGGTCTGGATTTCCACGCGTGGCGGGGCAAACTCCGGGAAGACGTCCACGGACGCGGAACCCAACTGCAGGGAACCGAGCAGCATCACGGCACACGCGAGGGCGACAACAACCGTCTTGAAACGGAGGCTGATCCCGATGAGCCAGCGCATGTCACTCGGCCGTATCGAATTCGGTGCCGAGAAGTTCCTCGGCCCCTGTCGTGACAACCACGGTCCCTGCCGGCGGCCCGTCCGTCAGGACGGCGACGTCGCCGTTGATGCGCTGGACGGTGATGGACTGGCGGACGTAGACCTGGGGCTCGGGGTTGGTGTAGACCCATGCGTTGCCCGAGCTGTCGTAGAGTATGGCCCCGTAGGGGACGGTGAGCTTCCCGGTCTTGGGATCTACGGCAATCACAGCTGTCGCGATCCCGACCCGTTCAATGGCGTGCTCGGTGAGGGTGAGCCGGTGAAGGTCCGTGCCGGGGACTTCAGCGATAGCCGCCGGTTCGCCTTCGGACGGTGCGGCCTCCGGCGCCTGGGCGCAACCTGTGGCGGAGAGAGCGGTGAACGCCGTCACGAACAGCGCAAGGATGAAAACCGCGACCTTGTGGCCCCGCGGCGAAAGTGTGGAGTTCACGACGCATCCTGGCTTTCAGTTGGTGCTGCGGTGCCCTGACCGGTCCGCGCGCTGGGTGCTTGCTTCGGCTCGAACCGAAGCAGCACAGCGGGCACAACAAACAGGGTGAAGAAAGTTGTTGTCAGCAGGCCGCCCCAGACGATCACGGCTAGCGGCAGGATAATTTCCGTTCCGACGACGCCGCCCAGAAGGACCAGGGGCAAAAGCGCCAGGGCCGTGATCACGGTGGACATCAGGATGGGTCCCAGTCTCTCCTTGGTTCCGCGGACCACCAGCGCAGGCCAGGGCGCCGAAGCATCTGTTGCCCGTAAATCCCGGACCTGGCCCGTCAGCAGGAGTGTGCCGCGCACGGCGATCCCCAGCACAGCGGCGAAGGCGACCAGGGCCACCAGCGAGTTGACCCCGCCCGTGGCCTGGGCGGCCAGCACACCGCCGGACAGTGCCAGGATCAGGCCCAGGAAGAGCGGGCCGGCGAGCCGCCAGCTCCCCGTCGCCGTCTGCAGCAGAACCAGGATGCCGGCCGCGGCAACCGCCGCGAGCAGCCAGAGCCACTGGTAATTGTTCTGCTGCTGGGCGTATTGGGTGAGGATCTCGGCGTGATAGGAAATCGGGAACTGCATCTGCTGCAGGGCCGTGTTGATGTCTCCTTCGATGTCGCCCAGCGGACGGCCCTGGATGTCGGCCTTCACATCGATGCGCCGCGAGGTGTCGTCGTGCAGGATCACGGACTCGTTCCCGACCATGGTCACCTGCGCGACGTCGCCGAGGCGGGCGTGCCCGCCGTTGGGGGTGTCAATGATCAGGTTGCGGACGCTGTCCAGGCTGCTGCGGGTGGCCGCATTCCCCTTCACGATGACAGAGAAGACCTTCTGCTGTTCGTACAGGTTGCCGACTTCGATGCCTTGCAGCAGGGCGGCAGCCGCGCGCCGTACATCACCGGGGACGACGCCGGCTTTTTGGGCCGCGGCGAGGTCCACTCTGACCTCGGCGATCGGCTGTTCGGGGGGCAGGTCGACGTGGGGATTAACGACGCCGGCTGTGTGCTCCAGGATTGTTTGGACCTCCGCCGCCTTCTGCCGCAGGACTGTCGGGTCCAGGCCAAAGACCCGGACGGCAAAGCCGCTATCGGCTTCTTCGCGGATCCGGTCGATGCGTTGTTGCGGGTAGGTGGAAATTTTGCTGGTCAGGCCCGCGTAGCCTGCGATCACGCGGTCGACGGCGGCGGCCGTGTCCGGGTAGGACGCGTCCGGGGCCACGGTCACCCACAGCTCGCCGGAGCTGACGTCACCGACCTGATCCGAAGTGATCGCGCGCCCGACGTGTCCTCCGACATTGGCCACGCCCGGGACGGTGCGCAGTTCTACGGCAGCAGCCTCGGTGATCCGGCTCATTTCCTGGTCCGAGGTGCCTGCTATCGCGCTCCAGTGCACCACCAGCGTCTTGTCCGCCAGCACCGGCACCACAGGACGGGTCCCGGCCAGCTGGGGTGCGAGCGCCAGTCCGGCCACCGCCAGCACCGCCGCGGCTGCGAATACCCACCGCGTCTTTTGCGTCAGCCGCGTCACGGTCCGGCCGTAGGCGCCTTGCAGCCGCGCCAGGGAACGCCGTTCCGGCGCCTTGGAACCGACCGGAAGGACGAACGCCAGTGCCGCCGTGACCGTGAGCGCCACGATCATCGAGACAACCAGGGCCAGCAGATAGCTCTGGACCAGGGGTCCGAACAGGGCGCCGTTCTCACCGGAAATAAAGAGCGCGGGCATGACGGCCAGCGCCATAATCAGCAGCGAGTAGAGCATTGGCGTGCGGGCTGCCCGCAGGGCGCCCGGGATCACGGAGTCGCGTCGGCGCTCGTCCTGTGACTGGTCCTGGCCGGCCTCCGTCCCGCCGTCGGCAGTTTCGTGGCCGGACCTGGCCGCGGCGCTGCGTGCCCGCGCGATGCCGTTCAGGTCTTCCGCGACGTCGCCTACGATGACGGCCAGGGCAAGCACCATGCCGGCCAGGACCATGGTGTTCATCCCGGTGCCACGCAGATCGAGCACCAGCGCTGACGCGGTCAGCGATACGGGAATCGTGATCAGGGTGATCAGGGCCGTGCGCCAGGAACGGAAGAAAGCGCCAAACAGGGCAACGATCAGCAGCAGCGCGATCAGCGCAGCGACGCCGAGCGTCCCGACCTCTTCGTCGATAAAGGAGGCCTGTCGGTAGACGCTGGTATCGATCACGACTCCGGGCAAGCCGGGCTGGAGCTCCCGGAGGACCTCGTCAACGCCCCGGGTCACGTCCATCGTGTTGGTCTCCGGGAACTTTTCGATGACCAGCAGTAACTCGGCTTCATTGCTGAGCAGGGCGTCGCCGATCAGAGGCTGGTGGTCGGTTGCCACCGTTGCCACGTCTTTGAGCAGGAGATTGCCGGCCGGACCTTGGACAGGAACCTGGCCCAGGTCTTCCGGCGTGGTGATAGGCAGGACATGCTGGACGCCGATCCGCTGGTGGCCCGTCTCGAAGAAACCGCCGGTGCCCGGTGTGGATGCTTCCAGGTAGCTAAGTGGCGAAACCCACACGGAGTTGCCGGTCGTCTTGATGATTTCGTCCAGCGTGACGCCCTTGGCTTCGAGCTGTGCCGGGTCCACCAGGACTTGAAGCTGCTGGTCGCGCTGGCCCCAGATCGCCACGTTCGCGACGCCGGGAACGGCAAGGAGTCCGGGCTTCATGGTCCAGCGGGCCAGCACGGACATGTCGATGGCGGACATGTTTTTGGACGTTAGCCGGACCATCATGACCCGGCTGGTCGAGGACAGCGGCTGCATGAGCACTGGAGCCGCCGAAACATTCGGCAGTGCACGCGCCTGGGTCAGCCGTTCCGAGACGAGCTGGCGTGCCCGCAAAATGTCGGTCCCCGGCTTGAAAACCATCTGGATCGACGAAAGGCCGGGCACGGATTTGGACCGGATGGCTTCAACCCAGGCCACCCCGTTCAGCAGGTCGGCCTCCATGGGCGAGGTGACGAGTTGCTCAACCTCGGCGGCCGAGAGTCCCAGGGCTTCAGTCTGGATCTCTACCTGCGGCGGGGCGAATTCCGGAAAGGCGTCCACGGACATGCCCGGCAGATTGGTGAGCCCGAGGGCCAGGATTCCTGCCGCGGCGGCCAGGACCAGGAGCCGGAACTGCAGCGTCCAGCGCACGATTGCATTCATCATGGCCGGTACCCCGCTGGCTCCACCGTGGTGCAGGGGCTGGCGGGATTACGTCCGCGTCGGCGTCGCCGGTGTCCCGGGCCGTCGGGGTGGGCGGAGGGAGGGGGCGGGTCGTGGCGCGGTCCTGCCGCGAAACCGATCACCGGGAAAAGGGTGCTGACTGCTTTTCCTGCTTGGCCAACTGCACATTTACCATTCACGGCGCGGCTCCTCAACCTCAGGCCATAGCGCCCCCCAGCCGATAAGAGCCATAATGATCTTCGGGCACACAGGCGTCAATAGGGATACAGGTGACCGCCATGAAGGCAACCGCAGGGGACCGCATCATCATCCGGGGGACGACGGTCGAGTCCACGGACCGGCACGGTCTGATCCTTGAAGTGAAGGGTGCTGACGGTGCGCCGCCGTACCTGGTCCGGTTCGACGACGGCCACGAAACGATCATGTTTCCCGGCGGGGATTTCGCCGTCGAAAAGGCCGCGGGCGGGCCCTAAGTCCGTAGACGCGCCCTAGAAACTCGACGAACTCCCGGACCCGGAAAAGCTTCCGCCGCTGGACCCGTACCCGGTGGTGGCGCCGCCGCCGCGCGCGTTGCTGACGCTGCTGACGCCGCTGCTGAAGCCGGTGTTGAAGCTCGGGACCGAGAAGAAGTAGTAGGACGGGTACACCGTTCCGAGGATGCTTGGCTCGTACGTGCGGCCGTATTTTGCCTTCGTTCCCGCCTGCGCGCTGTCCATTTCCTCGCGCATGAGCCCGGCTTCCTTCTCATTGCGGGCAAAGGCCTGGATCAGGGTGTCGGCGTGATTTTTCAACAGCTCCGAGAGGTGGGTCCGGGCGTCACGCAACCTGTCCAGCGCCGATTCCGGTGTGATGGAGCCGTCCGCCAGTTCCGTCGACCAGCGCTCCATGTCGCGCCGGCTTTCATCGCGGAAGGACAGCAGTGCCAGCGCCGTCCCTGAGGTTCCCTCGGCCCGGCGCTGGCTGAGCAGGTCTTCCACGCCGTCCAGATCGTTGCGGAACGGCGCGAGCTGGCGGTCCCAGGCGGCAGGCCAGGACGAGCCCCGGTTGAGCAGGGCATTGGTATCGGCGATCACGTCGTCCAGGGCGTCGAGTTCGGCCGCGGCGTCGGCGTAACTCCGGACCAGTTTGAGGTTGGGCCGGCGGCTCAGGTCCCTGCTGCTGAGGGCGTGTACCTGGGTGGAAAGTTCGGTGGCCGTACCGTAGCGGTTCAGGAACGTGCGGTGCTTTTCCAGCACCGTGCTCCCGTACCGGGAGGACTCGGGAATGGTGCTGGCGTTGAGCTCGGTCACCTGCAGGTCCATGCTGACATTGGCGTAGCTGGCGTCGCCCCGGGCCAGTTCCTTCCGGCTGGACACCCGGGTCCGCCACCGCACGATCAGCCAGGCCGCGGCTCCGCAGACCGCGGCGGCCACCGCCGCCCAGGCTGTGACGAGGAAGGCTGTGGAACGGTACCACGGCTGATTGATGAGTTCGGCGCCGCGGCGGATCCCGGCAATGGTGCCCTCGGTCCACTGCGCATCGCGAAGCAGCTCTTTGGCGGCGTTCTGGATGTCCTCGCGCTGTTCGGGCGAGACCTTCCGGTCCTCACCCATGTACGTCCCCACATGCCGGCCCACCGGATCCAGGGCGAAGATGAACAGTCCGTCTGCCCACTTCTGCCCGTCGGCACTGATCCATTCGGGATGTTCGGTGCGGGCGAACCGCAGGACTTCTTCGTTCAGATTGTCGGCGGCAGTGCCGTTATAGGTGTAGACCGCAACTTTGGTGGGCTCATAAAAGTCGGTGGCCTGAACCGCCGGCAACAGCGTCCGCTGGTCCAACACCCCGGCGCGGTCTTCAATGACGACGGCGGTCGGCGTCGTGGCGAGCGCGGCCGGGGCTCCGCCGAGAAGGCCGGCCATCAGCACAACAGCAGCGGCGAGGGCTTTGCGCATGATTCCCATTTTCCGAGCGTAGTGGCTGGCTTTGGCTGCGTCGACGCGGACGCCGCGGAAAGGGGACGAAAGACATCGTGACCGTGCGCTGGACGGCGTCCATACTTGCGCCATGAGGCCGCCGCCTGAAGGACTGCCGGAGGAACCCCGCCCGGAGGAGCCCGGCCCGGAGGATCCCCGCCCGGAGGATCCCGGCCCGGAAAAGCCGGGGGAGGCGGGGGAGCTGCGCCGCACCAGGGCTGACCGGACCCTGCTGGCCATCATGGCCGCGATCGCGGTGATCGTCATCATCGCGCTGGCAGTGGTCTTCACCCGCGGGGAGCCCGCGCCCCTGGCCGAGTCAACGCCCGCCGGCGTCGCACAGCGCTACGCCGCCGCCGTCATTGCCGGGGATGAGGCGGCCGCCTCCGCCTACCTGACGCCGGCCGCCCGGAGCAAGTGCACAACCGGGTCACGCCCCTCGGCCCGGAACCTGCGAGTCACGCTGGTGTCCACCACCGAGCGGCCGGAATCCGCGGACGTGAGGGTGCTCATCACCGTGTCCGAGCCGGGCGGTCCCTTCGGCAGCGCCGAATACCAGGTGGAGGACGCGTTCGACCTCGTTCGGGCGGGCAACGGCTGGCTGATCGACACCGTGCCCTGGCCCCTGGCAGTGTGCACCGGCGAGGCGAAGCAATGAGCGCCCAAGGGACAGTGCGCCGGCTCATCACCTACGCGTTGCTGTTCGCACTGGTGGTGACCACCGCCGTCGGGCTCAGCGGACTGCTGGGCCGCCTGCTGGTGGCGGGGACAGAGCTGGCCCCGGACGACGTCGCCGGGCTCGCGCGCTCGCTGGCGTTCGCCCTGATTGGCGGCCCGCTCGCGGCCCTCTTGTGGTGGGCGGTTTGGCGGCGGCTCGAGGACCCGGAGGAGCGGTCCGCCATCGGCTGGGGTCTCTACCTGGCAGGCGCCTACCTGCTCGCCCTGCTCATCGCGGCCACCAACGTGCTGAACACTCTGTCCTCGCTGATCGGCGGGGAGGGCCTTCAGTGGCGGCTGTCCCTGGCCACAGGTCTGGTGTGGGCTGCGGTCTGGGCCTGGCACCGGTGGATGTGGCGTGACCCCCGGAAGAATCCGACAGTCCTCTCCGGTGTCCCTACGGTGCTCGGCTCGGTGCTGGGGCTCGTGCTGGGCGTGGGCGGCGCCGTCGCAGCCTTATCCACCTTGCTGGATGCCGCCCTGCGGGGAGCCGCGACGGAGGTGTCGGTGGGCAAACCGTGGTGGGTGTCGGCGCTGCAATCCCTGGTCTGGGCCGTCGGCGGAACCATTATCTGGTGGTGGCATTGGAATCACGACGGCGGCCGGAGGCTGCGGACCGGGCTGGCCGACGTCGCGCTCATCACGGTCGGGGTGCTTGGCGCCGGCGTTCTGACCTTGGGCGGAGCCGGGGTGGCGCTCTTCGTGGTGCTTCGCCTGTTGTTTGACCGTTCCGAACCGCTGGAGCTCCTGCTGGAGCCCCTCGCGCCGGCTGTGTCCGCGGCCGCCATCGGCTGCCTCGTCTGGGTCTACCACCGCAATGTCGCGCGCGGGCGCTCAGAGGCCACGCTTCAGGGCGGCAGGCTGGTGACCTCCGGCGTCGCCCTGGTCGCGGCAGCGTCCGGGATAGGCGTGATCGTCAACTCGGTCCTCGCCATGACTGCGACGCCGCTGGCCGGCTCCGGGGCGCGGACGCTGCTGCTTGCGGGAATCAGCTCGCTCCTGGTTGGCGGCCCGGTCTGGTGGCTTGCGTGGCGGCGCGTGGAGCAGGCGGCGGCGGCCGGCGCCGGCCTGAACGCGCGCCGGATCTACCTGGTGGCCGTGTTCGGCCTGAGCGCCGTGGTGGCGGTGGTCACGCTGCTGGTGATCGGGTTCCGGATGTTCGAGTTCGTCCTGGGCGAGGTCAGCGGGGGAAGCCTCGTGGACCGGATCCGCGCACCCCTGGGGCTCCTGGTCGCCACGGGACTCGTGTTCGGGTACCACTTTGCCGTGTGGCGGCAGGACCGTGCCGTGCTCGCCGCGGCCGGTCCGGTCCGTCCGCGAACCATCGGCCACGTGTTCCTCGTGGCGGGATCCGACCCCGCACCGCTGCGGCGCGTCATCGGTGAGGTCACCGGGGCCGGCGTCACGGTGTGGAAACGGGCCGACGGCGGTGCCGGCGCTGGCGTTGCCGGTGGGGACGTCGCGGGCGATGCCGGGGCCCAGGAGAAGCGGTTGGCGGCCGCACTGGAGGGTGTGGCGGCGCCCCGGGTTCTGGTCGTTGCCGATCAGCACGGGGGAATTGACGTCATCCCGCTGCAGGGCTGACCGGCCTGTCGTGAGCCTGGTCGGGCCGGGCAACCGAAGGACTCTGGTCAGCCTGTTGCGGCGGGGCTAATCTGATCCGTGCCGGCTCCCCGGCCGGCCACAACAACGGAGAAATCAGGGATGCAGCATGGCTGGCAAGTATGAGGTCTACAAAGACAAGTCCGGCGGATTCCGGTTCCGGCTTAAGGCCTCCAACGGCGAGGTGATCGCCTCCTCGGAGAGCTACAAGACCAAGGCGAGTGCCATGGGCGGGGTCGAGTCCGTCAAGAAGAACGCGGCCTCGCCGGTGGTCGATCTGACGGAGGCAGCCGCTGAGAAGGGGTGAACCCGTAGGGCACGCGCCCGGTTGGGCCGGTCACCGCCTAGGATTGCCGCATGTCTACTTATGAAGTTACCCGCAGCGCAGTCATTCCAGCCCCGGCGCAGGACATCTTTCCGCTGGTCAACAGCTTCCACGAATGGACCAAATGGTCTCCTTGGGAGGCCGTTGATCCGGCCATGGAACGGAGCTACTCCGGCAGCGAATCCGGCGTCGGTGCCAAGTACACCTGGAGCGGAAACCGCAAGGCCGGCTCCGGCACCATGGAAATCGTGGACACGGCCGACCCGCGCAACATCAAGATCCGTCTGGAATTCACCAAGCCCTTCAAAGCGGTCAACCCCACCTCCTTCACGTTCACGCCCTCCGGTGACGGCACACAGGTCACCTGGACGATGACCGGGGAGAACAAAGGCATCGGCAAAGTGTTCGCCCTGTTCATGAACATGGACAAGATGGTCGGCGCCGACTTCGAAAAGGGCTTGGCCTCGCTGGCCGGCGCCGTGAAACAGCGACAGGCCTGAGTCGGGATGCCGCCGGGCCGCCCCGGCGGCCCGGCATTCCCGGCACGTTGGCCGGTGGAATGCTGCCGTTCAGGCCTGCCCGGCGCTCCGGACCAGTTCCGGGTGATGAATCCGGGCGACCTCGGGGTGGGCCCGCAGCCAGCCTTTGAGCACGTTTGCGCCGTAGGACGCGAGCATCGGATTGTCCGGATCATCGGTGACCCCCCTGGACCGGGCCGCGAGTGCGGGAGGCAGGGGCACTGGCTCAATGACGGCATCGAGCCGGGGCGAGAAGAAGAAGGGGACTGTGTAGCGGTCGACGCCGGCCGGGGGCGCCTCGACGCGGTGGATGGTGGCGGCCAGGTAACCCTGGGTCGCGACTTCGAGCATTTCGCCCAGGTTGATGACCAGGGCCCCCGGAATTGGTTCGACCGGAATCCAGCTGTTCGTGCCCGGCGGGAGTACCTGCAGGCCGCCGACCTGGTCTTGGAGCAACAAGGTGACAAAGCCGTAGTCCGCGTGCGCGCCGACACCCTGCGGACCGGCATCAGCGACGACGCCGCCGACGTAGTGGACCAACTTGGCCATCCAGGCCGGTGAGTCCCGGAAGGGTTCATCGAAGTATCCTTCGGGCAGTTCCAGCGACACGGCGATGGCGCTGAGCAATTCGGCCCCGACGCCGGACATCCGTTCCGCCCAGGCCATGCACACGGTGCGCAGCTCGGGCAGCGCCCGGTCCGGCAGCAGGTTCGGCCCTTGGACCAGCCAGTACGGCTGATCCGGCGGGTAGTCCTCCACGGCGGGACGCTCCGGTCCAAAATCCAGCTGCTCCCGCGCGTCCGGCCGCCCCTGGGTGATTTCGTGGCCCAGCCGCGTGTAACCGCGGAAATGCGGCGAGAGCCGGTTGTCCAGTTCCAGCCGTGATGCAAGCGGAAGCTCGAAGAAGCGCCGCGTGACGTCGAAGAGCTCATCCACCTCGGCGGCAGAGGCCCCGTAACCGGTCAGCTGGAAGAAGCCCACCCGGTGCGTGGCGTCGCGCAGTGCATCAATAAACGCCGGGTCAAACCTGCCGTCGCGCCCCCTGGCGGTACTCAGGTCCAGGAGCGGAATGGAATCCGATGGTGCGCCCATGAGTGCAAACTACCACCACAGCATTCACTACTGAACTCATTCCCAGCAACCGTGCAGGGTCCTCGCGGGTTTTCTTGACCGCGGTGTGAAAGAGTGCAGACACTGAAGCCGCCAAATCCACGCTGACAGGTCAATCAGAAAGCCGGAATCCATGAGCCGGACTGCCACGAAAAATCATCGACGAATCGCCGCGCGGCTGCTTGTTGCAGCAGTCCTGGTGGCGTCGGCAGCGGCGTGCGAGCCGGGGCCGCCGGGCGCCAGCCCGGGTCCCACTGCCGGGGGCACCGCCACCGCGGGGGCGGCGTCGAAGCCCGGGCACGTGTTCGTCATCAATCTCGAGAACAAGGGCTACAACAAGGTGTGGGGCGCAGGCTCGGAGGCCCCCTACCTGTCGCAGACGCTCCGCAGCCAGGGCGTCCTGCTTTCCAAGTACTACGGGATCGCCCACAATTCGAACCCGAACTACCTGGCCCAGATCTCCGGCCAGCCGTCCAATGCCATGACGAGGGAGGACTGCCCCACCTACGCCGCGTTTGAGCTGACGGGGACGGGCGCGCTCGGCCTGGCGGAGGGCGCCGGTTGCGTCTATCCGGCCTCGGTCCCCACGGTCGCCGGGCAGCTCAGCGCCGCAGGCAAGACCTGGAAGGGTTACATGGAAGACATGGGCACGCCGTGCCGTCATCCCGAACTCGGCGGGCAGGACACCAGCCAGGGCGCCAAGGTGGGTGACCAGTACGCAACGCGGCACAACCCGTTCGTGTATTTCCAGGCCATCACCTCGTCACCGGACTGCCAGAGCAACGTGGTGGACTTCAGCGAACTCCGCGGCGACCTCCAGTCCGTAGCCACCACCCCGAACCTGTCCTACATTTCGCCCAATCTTTGCAATGACGGCCACGACAACCCCTGCGTCGACGGAAGCCCAGGCGGACTGGCCGCCGCCGACACTTGGCTGAGCCAGCAGGTCCCGGCCATCCTGGATTCCCCGGCCTTCCGGCAGGACGGGATGCTGGTGATCACCTTCGACGAGTCCGAGGGCAAGACCGTTGGGCCCTCAGGGCTGCTGCCCGGAGGGACGGCCGGCGGCAGGATTGGTGCGCTGGTCCTCTCGCCGCTCACCAAGGGCGGCACGACGTCGGACCGGCCCTACAACCACTTCAGCCTCCTGGCCAGCATCGAAGACGCCTTCTCGCTCCCGCGCCTCGGATACGCCGGGGCGCCGGGACTGGACAGCTTCGGCGGAGACGTATTTAACGCCGGGTCCTAGCGCGCGTCACCGCTCCTAGCGGCAGCGCCGGCGGTCAGCACCGATCCGGCAGGACCGGCCGCTAAGGCTCCGCGGGTCCCGAACCGTTGGGGGGCGCCTCCTGGCCGTATTCGGCCGTGATCAGGATGGGAAGGTGGTCCGACGCGCCTCGGGCCAGGGTTTCCACGCTTTCGATCTCCAGCCCCTGGGAAGTGGCAAAATCGAAATGGCCCTTGAAGACCTTGTACCGGGTGTAGGTGCGTCGGTCACTCATCGTGAGGTCGTAGCCGGCGTCCTTCATCTGCGCTGTCAGGGACTTGGTGAAGAACGGATAGTTGAAGTCGCCCACCATCAGGGACATCAGCCCACCGCCCATGCTGAGCAGCTCGGCGTGGGCGGCATGGATCTGGTTTCGGCGCAGTGAGTTCGATGCCGTCAGCGGTGCCGCGTGGAAGGACGCGATGACGAGTTCGTGGTCGGTCTCGTTGTCGGTCACACGCGTACCGATGAGCCGCTCGTGCGCGGGGGAGAGGACACGGTCGTGCATGGACTTCTTAAGGGCGAAGGTCTTGGTCTCGTAGGCCGTGAAACGGCTCATGCGGTAATAGATCGCCAGGCCCAGCCGGTTGCCCTTGGTGGAATCGGCCAGGTGCAGATCCCCGATGGTCTCCGGCAGATCGTCCGTATCGCACTCCTGGAGGCACAAAGCATCAATCTCGAAATCACGTGCCAGATCGACCAGCTCGCCGCTGGCCGCGTGCTTGCGGAGGTTGTAGCTGATGACTCTAAGCAGGGGGAGCACCTCTTCGGTGAATAGTCGTTAAAACCTCACCCGAGTCTACCCAGTCCGAGCGGATCGGTTGGGAACAAGCGCAACGCGCGTCCGGGGTCCGCGCCGGATCGGAGCCGGAAACACAGCGGCCGGGAACACTGAAAGCGCAGCAGGATAGTGTGTTCTGGAATCACCAGCCATGCGAAAGGGCGGACGTTGACTGCTGCACTACCGGAACTTGCCGAGGGCGATTTCTACTACGAGGTCCTGGGGGACGGGCGGTTCCGCTCCACCATCCACGCCCAAGGCGCCTGGAACGAACACGAGCAGCACATGGCCCCCGCGTCCGGCATCATGGCCGACCGCCTGGCCCGGCATGAGCCCCGCGAAGACATGCGCATGGCGCGGCTCAGCTACGAAATCCTCGGGCTGATCCCCGGCGGTGAGTTCGAGATCGTGACCTCCACCCTGCGCCCGGGACGGACCATCGAACTGGTGCAGGCCGAGCTCGTTTCCGGCGGGCGCACGGCCATTCGCGCCACGGCCTGGCGGATGATCACCTCTGACACGTCCGCCATCGCGGCCTTCGAGGATCCCAGGATTCCGGCGCCGGAGGACTGCGAGCCGTACGACGCCGCGGCCGTCTGGCCCGGCGGCTACATCGCCTCACTGCACATGCGGATCGCCGAGGGCCACCGGGCGGGCTCGGGAACCGTCTGGCTCCGCACCGACTACCCGCTGACAGACCGGGCGGACAGCGGCGACCTCGCCCGGCTGGTCGGCCTCGTGGACACGGCGAACGGCATTGCCGCCCGGGTCCCGCCGGGCAAGGGCAGCTACGCCTTCCCCAACCTGGACCTGCAGATCCACATGTACCGGCAGCCGGAGGGGGAGTGGCTGGGGCTGGACAACGAAGTCACGTTCGGTACGGACGGGATCGGGCTCACCTCCACGGTGCTGCATGACCTCACAGGCCCGTTCGGACGCGCGGAACAGATCCTGACGCTGCGCAGGTCCTAGTTCGAGTGGAAGACGAGCCAGCCGGCCAACGTGGCCAGCGCCGTCAACACGGCACCCCAAAGGATGTCCACGACGATCAGCTGCCACGGCCACGTCTTGAGCGTGGCGGCATTTGTCAGATCGTAGGTGGCGTAGCCAAACACGCCCAGCGCGGCACCGTAGCCCACAGCGCTGAGCCAGCTGCCGCCGTCGAGCGCTGGCGTCAGGGCAAAGAACACGATCCCGGCAATGTAGATCACGTAGAACACCACCGCGTAACCTAGATTGGGCTTGTCGGCCATCAGGTCACCGATCTGGCGGCGGTAGAACGGGTTCATCGTCTTGAGCCAGATGGCGTCGATGATGGCGAATGCGGCGGCTACGACGAGGAATTGCAGAATGACCATAAGGGAGCATAACAACATGCCGCAGGCGCCAGCCGGGTCCCGGACACTGACGGTGGTGCGGCAGCAGGAATCACTTGGCGCCGCGGCCGACCTCGACTTCGCGCTCGGGCTCCTCCAGAAGGTCAAAACCGGCTCGCTGGGTCCCACCCTGCGGCTGTACCGGCCGGTTCCCACGGTCGCCTTCGGCCAGCGCGACACGCACCTGCCAGGCTTCGAGGCCGCCGCCAACGCCTGCCGGCAGCTGGGCTTCGAGCCGCTGGTCCGCAAGGCCGGAGGCCGCGCGGCGGCGTACCACGAGCGAACCCTCGTCATCGACCACCTGGAACCCGATGCGGACGCGATTGCCGGGGCCAAGGGGAGGTTTTCGCGTTTCGGCGAACTGCTCGCCGGGGCACTGCGCGACGCCGGGGTGGATGCCGGCGTCGGTGAGATCCCGGGGGAGTACTGCCCCGGGGAGTTCAGCGTGCACGGCAGCGACCCGGAGGTCCCCGAGCACCGGATCAAGCTGGTCGGCACCGCCCAGCGGGTGGTCGCCGGCGGCTGGCTCTTCAGCTCCGTGATCGTGGTGGCGGACTCCGCCCCGATCCGCGCGGTCCTGGAGGCCAGCTACGCCGCCCTCGGCCTCGAATGGGACCCCGCGACGGCGGGCGCGGCCGATGACCTGGTGCCGGGCCTGGACGTCGAGGCGGTCGAGGCCGCGGTGATCGCTGCCTACGGACGCTACGCCCCGCTCAGCCACGCGGAGTTCTCGAGCCTGCTCTGAGCCTCATCTAGCGGTGACCCCGCCGGGCGGCGTCCCTCCGCCGGCGCAAGGACGCTGCCCAGGTTGCGGTACTTCGCCAGGCGCCGGGGGAGCAGTTCGTCGACTCCTGCCTTGGAGAGCGTGGCGAGTTCGTATTCAATGGCGCGGCCGAGGCGACTGCAGAAGGCCAGGGCCTCGTCGGCGGCGTTGGGGCGTTCGTCCAGAATGTGTTCCACAAGTCCGTTGGCGTGCAGCGACGCGACGTTGACGCCCTGGGCCTCGGACATGGCCGCGGCGAAGCCGGTGCTCCGATGGACGATCGCGCTCGCGCCTTCCGGCGGCAACGGCGACAGCCAGGCGTGCTGCGCGGCGATGGTGCGGTCCGCGGGCAGGAGGGCCAGTGCCCCGCCGCCGGCCCCCTGCCCGAGCAGCACGGACACCGTGGGTGCGTTAATCCCGATGAGGTCGTGCAGAGAGCGGGCGATCTCGCCGGCCAGGCCGCCTTCCTCGGCTTCCTGGGACAGGGCGGCGCCGGCGGTGTCGATGACGGTGACCAGCGGCAGCCCGAGCTCCTCGGCTAGGCGCATGCCGCGCCGGGCCTCCCGGAGGGACGCCGGCCCCATCGCCGTCTGTCCCATGCCTGTCGGCCGCGTCGCCCGGGGCCGGGTGTGGCCGATCACGACGCAGGATTCCCGGCCGAAACGGGCCAGGGCCAGCTGGAGGCCGGGGTCCTTTTCGCCCTGGCCGGTGCCGTTGAGCGGAAGCACGTCCCGGGCCCCGTGCGCCAGCAGCTGCCGGACATCCGGCCGGCGGGGGTCGCGGGAAATACCGATGGACTCCCAGGCGCCGGCGCCGGACGGCTTCACGGACAGTGTGGCGGGCGCGGCGACCGGCGGGCGGGGGCCGGTGACCAGGATGCCCAACGCGCGGTCGACGACGTCGGACAGCTGCCAGGGCGGGACCACCGCGTCAATCAGCCCTTTGTCGAAGAGGTTCTCCGCCGTCTGGACGTTCTCCGGGAACGGGGTGGCGTGGAGGGCCTCGTAGACCCGGGGTCCGAGGAAGCCGAGCAGGGCGCCGGGCTCGGCGGCGGTGATATGGCCGAGGGACCCCCATGAGGCCATGACGCCTCCCGTAGTGGGATGACGCAGGTAGACCAGATAGGGCAGCCCGGCCTTGCGGTGGGTGCGGACGGCGGCGCTGATCTTGACCATGGAGAGGAACGCGACGGTCCCTTCCTGCATGCGGGTCCCGCCCGACGCCGGACCGGCCAGGAGGGGCAGGCCCTCGCGGGTGGCCCGTTCGACGGCGGTGACGATCCGTTCCGCGGCGGCCTGGCCGATGGAGCCGGCGAGGAACCGGAACTCGCTGACGATCACGGCCACCCGGCGGCCGCGGATCAGGCCTTCGCCGGTAAGGACGGATTCGTCCACGCCGGTCCTGGCCCGGGCGGCGGCCAGTTCCTGCCGGTACTCGGGGCCGGGATCGGGGTCCAGCACGGGCGCGTCCCAGCTGCGGTAGGACCCGGGATCGAGGACCGCGGTGATGAGTTCGGTGGCGTCCAGGTGCCGGACCTTCTGCCGGGTCAGCATGCCCGGGGGCCTTCCTGGCCGGTGACTGTGGCCGCGCCCGCTGGGGTGCCGGGTGTCAGCCCCAGCCACCGCCGGATCTGCTCCCCGTCCTGGTCCAGCAGCGGCGGCGCGGTGTGGGATTTCAACGTGGTTTCGGTGGTGCCGGCGGCGCTGAAGAACCGCAGCGGCGGGCCGGGCAGGCTCACGGTGCCGAGGATTTTGTGCTCGACGTCGACCACCAGACCCTGCGAGTGGACCTGTTCCCATTCGTAGACTTCGTCCAGGGTTCTGACCTTGCCGGCCGGAATGCCGGCGTCGTTGAGTTTGGTGAGCAGCGGCTCCGCCTCGAAATCGGAGAACACCCGCTCCACTTCTTCGATGACTTTCTCGCGGTTGCGCACGCGGTCCGCATTGGTGGCGAACTCCGGCCGCGCGGCGTCGATCCCGAACGTCGAGGCGAACGTTTTCCAGAGCTTTTCGCTTCCCACGCTGATCTGCACCCTGCCCTGCCGGCAGTGGAACAGTCCGTAGGGGGCAATGGACGGGTGCTGGTTGCCCTGGGCCTTCGGCACTTCGCCCGCAACCGTGGCCCGGGTGCCCTGGAAGGCATGGACCCCGATCAGGGCCGCGAGCAATGAGGTGCGGACGATCTGGCCCTGGCCGGTCCGCTCACGCTGGAGCAGCGCCGCGAGGGTCCCGAACGCCCCGTACATGCCGGAGAGGAGGTCGGCGATGGGAACCCCGACCCGCTGCGGATCGTCCGGCCCGGATCCGGTCAGGGACATCAGCCCGGCCTCGCCCTGGAGGATCTGGTCGTAGCCGCTGCGCTGGGATTCGGGCCCGTCGTGCCCGAATCCTGTGATGGAGAGGACCACCAGCGCCGGATTCAGGGCGTGCATCTGCGCGGCGGAGAATCCGAGCCGGTCCAGGACGCCGGGACGGAAGTTCTCGATGACCACGTCGGCGCGTTCCAGCAGCTCACGCAGCACTGCCCGCCCGTCGTCGCTCTTCAAGTCCAGGGCAATCGATTCCTTGTTGCGGTTGCAGGAGAGGAAATACGTGGCCTGCGGATCATCCTCGGGGCCCACGAACGGCGGTCCCCAGCCGCGGGTGTCGTCGCCGGTACCGGGGTTCTCCACCTTGATCACCCGCGCGCCGAGGTCAGCCAGCATCATCCCGGCATGCGGGCCGGCGAGCGCGCGGCTCAGGTCCACTACGAGATAGCCGGTGAGGGGGCCTTCGGCGTCGGGCATGGGTTCGGTGCTCATGGACGTGTTCCTTCTTTGGTCGGTCGTGGCGGGCGCGCGGTGGGCTTGCGCGGTTGGTTGATTTGTCGGCTGCATCCAGCGGTCACATCCAGCCCGGGACTACCATGACCAGCCAGGCGACGGCCGGTCCGACGGCGACGACGATGCCGCTGTAGGCCAGGATCTGCTTGTAGAACCTGTCCTTGTCCACGTCCTCGGGCGCGTTGGCCAGGACCAGGGCGCCGTTGGTGGAGAACGGGGACACATCCACGATCGTGGAGGCCACGGCCAGGGCGGCGATCACGCCTACGGCGCCGACCTCGCCGGTGGCCAGGAACGGCACCGCCAGTGGAATGAGGGCCGCGAGGATGGCAGTGGAGGAGGCGAAGGCCGAGACGATTGCACCGATGTAGCAGATCAGCAGCGCGGCGAGCAGGGGCATGCCGAGATCCGCCACTCCGCCGGACACGAATGCGATGGTGCCGGCTTCTTCGAGGACGCCCACGAACGTGAGCATGCCGCAGATGAGCAGGACCGTGGACCAGCTGATCTTGTTGACGGCGCCCTTCTGCGCTGCGGGAGACACGAGGGCGAGGACGATCGCGATGGTGATTGAAACAAAGCCGACGTCCACCTTGAATCCGAGCGAGATCACGGCCAGGGCGATCAGGCCAAGGATGGTGATGAGCTGGGGCATGGATGCACGGGCGCCGCCGGCCGGAGGTGCGCCGGCCGGGGCGGGACCGGCAGCCGAGGATGTGCCAGAGCCTGAGGTGCCCTTGGCTGAGACGCCGGCGGCGGAGATGTCGGATCCGGATCCCTGCAGCGTGACGCCGGCCGCGCGGGCACCCACGCTGACGGACAGGCGCTTTTCTGCGGCCTGTTCCACCATCCGCCCGCCCGGGGTGGACAGCAGTTTGCCGCCGCCGAGGACGACAAACAGCACCAGCGCGATGGCCAGGTTGAAGAGGAAACTCGCCAGGAAGATCGCCATCGGGTTGGCGTCCAGCTCTGTCCTGGCAATGATGCTGTTGACGGTGACGCCATAAACGGCGATGGGGGAGAAGCCGCCGGCCTGCGCGCCGTGGATCACCATCATGCCCATCATGAGCGGATTGATTTTGTGTTTGGCGGCGAAGCTGAGGGCGATCGGCGCGATGATGGCCACGGCGGCCGGGGAGAGGGCGCCGACGGCGGTAATCACCGCGGTGATGGCGAACATGACCCACGGGATCAGGGCAACCTTGCTGCCGACCAGCCGAACGGCGCCCCGGACCAGCAGGTCGATGGTGCCGTTGTTTTGCGCGATGGCGAACAGGTAGGTAACCCCGACGATGGTCAGGAACAGGCCGCCGGGGAAGTTGGCAAGGATCTCGTTGGTGGACATCCCCAGCACCACGGAGCCCAGCAGGAAGGCGCCGACGAAGGCCAAGGCACCCATGTTGAGCGGCAGCACCGTGGCCAGAAGGAACATCACCGCCAGGATGATGATGGACAGGACGGGAGCGGACATCGTTGTTCCTCCGGATCGAAGTGGCTCGTGACTGGCTTAGTGGCCTAGCCTCCTAGACACTAGGTGTCTTTGTCAATAGTTCTCCGGTAGTCTTAGGGGTCAGGACAGGCTGGAAGGACGCGCATGGCAAAGCAGGCGGCAACGCATCAGATTTCCCGCGTTTCGCGGCCCCGGCTTTACGAGCAGCTGGTGGAGCAGATCATGGACTTCATCGAGTCCGCCGAGCTGGGCCCCGGGGACACGTTGCCGGCCGAGCGGGAACTTGCCGAGCGGTTGGGGGTTTCCCGTGCCACCCTGGCGCAGGCCCTGGTGGCCCTCGAGGTGCTTGGCGTGATCGACGTCCAGCACGGCACCGGAGCGGTGCTGGTCTACCGGCCGAACGTTCCCTCCGTGATCAAAGGCCTTCGCGAACACCGGAGCCGTCTGCCTGAGATCGTTGAGGCGCGGAGCACGCTGGAGGTCAAGCTGGCCGAACTGGCCGCGGCCCGCCGCACGGAGCAGGACATGGACGCGATCGATCACGCCCTCGAAGCCATGGCGGCAGAGGTCGCCTCGGGAGACCGCGGCGCACGCGGCGACGAGCTGTTCCACCAGGCCGTCACCGCCGCGGCCCACTCGGCGGTCCTCGCCCAGCTCATGACCTTCATTGCCGGCATGGTCCTGGAAACGCGCCTCGAATCGCTCGCACAGCCCGGCCGGCCGGAGCAGTCGCTCGCCTCCCACCGCAAGATCGCCGACGCGATCAGGTCCCGGGACTCGGCGGCCGCCGCGGCGGCGATGCTGGAGCACATTGATCTTGTCTCCGACGTTGCCCTCCTGAAGAACAGCTAGACCGGAATAAACGTGAACCTTTCCTTCGATCCGCCGTGTGGCCCGATCACCGGATGGCGCGACGGCGCCGTCGTGCGTGCCGCCGGCATTCCCTACGCCACCGCGGAACGCTTTCAGCCGCCCGCGCCGGCACCCGACTGGGCCGAGACGCTCGAGGCGACATCCCTGTCTCCGGCGTGCCCGCAGGCGCCGGTGCCCTTCCTGGATGACGTGCTCGGCACCCGCTACGGCGAACTTCCGGGCAGCGAGGATTGCCAGCGCCTGACCATCACCCTGCCTGCCGATCTCCACGACGGTGAACGGCTGCCGGTAATGGTGTGGCTGCACGGCGGGTCCTACACGTCCGGTTCCGGGGATCTGGCGATCTTCGACCCCGCAGCGCTGGTTGCCGAAACCCGGGTGATCGTCGTTTCGGTGACCTACCGGCTGGGCCTCTTCGGATATTTGTCCACCAGCACCGGCCGTCCCGCCAATCTGGGCCTGCTCGACCAGATCGAGGCGTTCCGGTGGGTGCAGCGCAACATCGCGTCCTTCGGCGGCGATCCGGGCCGCGTCACCGCGTTCGGGCAATCCGCAGGGGGCGACGCCGTCGCGCACCTCATGGCGACCCCTGACGCGGCGTCGCTCTTCCAGCGCGCCATCATTCAAAGTGCGCCGCTGGGCATTACCCGGGGGCGGGAAAGGATGACCGCCGCCATGGGGGTGGCCGCGGAGGCGGTTACCGCCGCGACTCCGGCGATGGACGTCGTCGCTATTGAAGAGGACGTGGCGCGGGCGGCGAGGAAGTTCGGTCTGATGGCTGCCATGCCGTTCGGGATCCAGTACGGGCATTCACCCCTGCCCGAGGAATCCGGGCTTGACCGGGCCTGGAATGCCGCTGCCCCGGCGATCGACATCCTGATCGGCTACACGGCGGAGGAAGCCCGGCTGTTTCTGCCGCGAAGCCCGCGCCTGGGCCGGCTGGCGAGGATTCCCGTGGTCGGCAGCGCAGTGCTCAAGGCAGTCACCTGGGTGGTTACGGAATTGGTGTACGGCAAAGCGGCCAGGCAGTTTGCCAGGCGGCATGTACGTGCGGGCGGCCGGGCCCACAGCTACGTGCTGTCCTGGCGCGCACCTGGAAATCTCTATGGCGCCGCGCACACAGTCGACCTGCCCCTGCTCTTCGGCCACCAGCGCACGTGGGAAGGTGCCGGACTCCTGGCGGGGGCGACGTGGGACGAGATCAATGCCCATGGCCGGGCGATGCGGGCGCTGTGGGCACAGTTCGCCTACGGGGAAGGCCTCGGGTCCCGGGGAGAGATTCCCGGCTCGCTCCGGTACCGCTCGGTCTGAACTCCCGAGGCATTGCCCGGCGTGCGCTGTCACCCCCGCTGGATCAGGACCGCAGCGATCACCCAGAGGAGCGCCGCGACGCCGGTGGCGAGAACCGGGCGGTTCCACGTCGTGGTCACTGTTCCACCGGAGGAGTGGAGTCCAGCGGCGCGGGCGTCGTGCCACGCCTGGGCGATCCTGTCACGGCCGGTGACTACCTCCGGCTGCCGGATGCGCTCATTGCCGGGGAGCATGCTGTGTGGCCGGCTCTTCAGATCGCTGACATGCTGAAAGCCGGAGTCGAACGAGCCCGGCGGGGTCGGAGCGCCCCAGCTGACGTACTTCTTGCCCGCGGCCCTGACGGTGACGGCATAGCGGACCTCGATGTCCTCAACCGTATCGAACGGTATCCGGTGGTCGCGCAGTCCGTTGATCAACAAAAACCCGCCGCTCTCAACGCGGAGGCACGGGCGCCACTGGACTGCATAGACGAACCAGGACACCAGAACCAGCCAGGGGGCGGCGTCCATCGCGGCACTGGGTTCTCCGCTGGCCGCCAGCCAGTACAGTGTGCCGGCAGCACCGGCCCATACGGTTGCGGCCACGGGCCGGCCCGACGCCGAGCGGTGCGTCCGGGCTCGCCGCGCGGACCGCTGAGTGGATGCTGGGCAGTCCGTCCGCGGCAGGTGCACGTTCTCTTTTGACACTTTCAATGGTCCCCCTCCATCGCCCGGGCCGTCGCCGGGTTGAGAGCAATGTAGCGCACGCCGTGTCCGGATCGGTGGTCAAGGGTGAAGCCCGGATACTCGGGAAAGTCGCCCACACGATCGGGGGTGAAGCCGAGTGCCTCGTAAAAGCCGATGGCGGAGGGACTTGCCTGCCAGTCCAGGATCATTGGCTGTGGCCTGGCCCGTGACCAATCGAAGATGAAGTTCATAAGGGCCCGGCCGGTGCCGGCCAGACGCGTGTCGGGGTCTACAAAGACGTCATGGACCCGGCCCGTCGTGAAGTCAGCCCGCAGGCCCGGCCCGAAATCCTGAGCGAGGCCGTAGCCGAGCAGCCTGGTGCGTGCCGGAGCCACAGGGAGGCACCATGAGGCGTCGGCAAGGAACCGGGCGAAACGGCTATGGAAAACCTCGGGCGGAACCTCCTGTGCGGCTGGAGTGAAGGCGATGGACAACCGGCGCACCTCCGCCGCGTCTTCCGGCCTCGCTGCGCGCACCACCAGCCTCTCGAACGTCACAGGCCGCCCCTTCCTTTGAATCATCGCCGACATTCGATCAATCCTGTGGACGGAATAGTTGATGCCGCGTTTGCGGCTCAGCGCAGCATAGATGCTGCAGCGACTATTGACATAGTCAATTTCAGCTGCGGTGACCCGGCCGAAATACGGGAGTGCTTACTCAGTGAGCTCGGCCAGAACTTCGGCCGCGTCCGTATTGCCGGCGGATGCCAGACGCCGAAGCTCGTCCAGATCTTCCTTCTCAGCGGCGAGTTCAACCAGCTGATCCTCAGCGTCGCGGCTGCCGCCGTCGGCAAGTTGCCGCAGCTCCTCGAAATCTTCCCGCTCCGCGGCCAGCTCGATGAGCTCGCCGATGGCGTCGTTGTCACCGCGGGCAGCCCGCTCACGGAGAATGGAAAGTTCAGAATCTGACATGGCGTGGCCTTCCAAGAAAACGGTTCTGCTGGACTCTTCTGGCCCGAGGAGGGATTTGACCTCATCGCGATCGGGGGGGGGGGGGAGGCATACAGGGTGTGAGTGCAGGCTACCGCGCCAAAGGAATCGGCCGAAAGCCTCTGTTCCTGTTTCCAACCGGTCGCTGGGTGGGATAACACCTGTTTCCTTGTTAGAAGATGCCTTCCGGAAGCCGCAGCTTTGAAACGAATAGACTGCCAGGATGCTGACCGGACAAGCAAAAAATCTGGTGATCAATCCGGCGACAGCCGCTGATGCGGATCACTTCACAGCCGACGCGCCATGGGCCAGAGCCGATGAATGGCGTCCCGGGGGATCATCGCTGGTGGCAAAGTTCGGTGCAGAGCCAGTGGGGATCGCTGTCTCAGCCACCAACCGCGTCCATCCAACTCGGGACACGCCCAACGTTTTCGTGCGTGAGCAATACCGGCGGCAGGGTATCGGTTCGGCACTGGTGAAATCCATTCAAGGGCGTCGTTGGATGCCACTGTCCGTCAAAGCCCATCCGGGCACGGTTGCGCACGAGTTTTACAGATCGCTGGGAGCTGTGCGCTATCAAATGTGTCCGCCCGAGCAGATCGATACCGCGACCATTGAAGTGCTCCGATGGGCAAACGAAAACCGCTGTGGCGGCATCCTCACAGGAGATCGAATAGCTCTGGATCAACTGAATGAAGCATGGACGGAAATGTATGAAATCGTGCACGCGCCATGGTCACCTACTGGGTCGCGCGCGACACTCCTCGCTGAATTCCGCCCCATGATCCAGAGAGAACTGGACCGGTCCCGAAGCGTATTCGTCGTCAGGAATGACCGGATAGCTGCGGCGTGCTTTGTCTTCGGTACTGCCCGGGATCCGGAAGTGGAGGCAATATGCGAATCCCTGGACCAGACCAACCGCTTGGCGCGTCTCGACGTCGCCGCCTGCATGGCAGAAGTTCTGGTGAGCGCCGGGGGTACCCCAGTCCTGTTTGACGGACACATCACCGACCCACACTTCTTTCCGATTCTCCAACTAATTCCGGGTGTTTCGGGCCGGGCACTGGAACTCCTCGAAATTCCAAGGAATCGGGTCTCGCTGCAGGAGTCGATTCGTGCTGTGATGTCTGCGTGGCTCCTCGCCGCAGCCAGCGTCCTCGTCATCAGCTACCTTGCCCGCCGCCTCGCGCGCGCCGCCCGGCACCGGTGACCGCAGTTGATAGATTCTGGACCATGACCACTCCGGACATCAGTGTCAGGGCAGCAACCGTGCACGACGCCGCACGGCTGGCCGAGATCCACATCGCGGCCTGGCGGGCCACTTACCGCGGCGTCATGACCGATGAGTACCTGGACGGTCTCGACGTCGACCGCGCGGCATCCGCCTGGCGCCGAAACATCCTTGAACCCAGGCAAGGGACCATTCACCTCGTCGTCCAAAGCGCCGATGCGGTTGCCGGGTTCGCCATCCTCGGCCCTGCTGCCGGCGACCCGGACCCGGGAACCGGTCAGCTCCACGCGATCAACGTGCATCCGGACTGCTGGGCGCAGGGCGTAGGTTCCGTCCTGTTCGCGGCCGCGGAACAACAGCTGATCGAACTCGGCTATGACCGGGCATTTCTCTGGGTTGAGAAAGGCAACGATCGGGCTATCAGCTTCTACACCAACCGCCGTTGGCTCGACGACGGAGGGACCCTGGAAGATACGAGATTCGATCCGGCTGTGGCCGAGAAGCGCCACAGCCGGGTCCTCCCGCCCGGAACGGTCCCGTCTGCCACGCAGTGAGCTCTTCGGCTCCCGGGCGGCTGCCCGCAGCGGTGACTGCCGCCATCATGCGAAGAGACCTTCGCCGATGAAGCCTCCCGCCCGGATGCCCGGCGGAACCGCGAACAGGCCCGAGCCGGTGTGCTTGAGGTATTCCAGGGCCAGTGTGTCCTCCTTCGCCATGGCCAGCTGCATGGGCACATAGTGGGTCCTGGGGTCCGTGACGAACGCGATGAAGAACAGTCCGGCGTCGAGGTGCCCCAGGCCGTCCGAGCCGTCGGTGTAGTTGTAGCCGCGCCGGAGCATCTTGATGCCGTCGTTCTGGCTCGAGTGCGCGAGCCTGACGTGGGCGTCCAGCGGGATCAGTGGTTCCCCGCCGCGCCCCTGGAGCTCGAAGTCGGGGGCGGTGAATTCCTCGCCGCCGGAGAGCGGGGCCCCGGCGCCCTTGGTGCGCCCGATCAGCGCTTCCTGTTCCCGCAGCGAGGTGCGGTCCCAGATTTCGATGTGCATCCGGATCCGGCGCGCCACGAGGTACGTGCCGCCGGCCATCCAGCCCTCTTCCGGGCGCGTTCCCTGGCCTGCCCACACGTGCTCCCCAAGCAGGGCGGTGTCCTCGGCTTTGAGGTTGTTGGTGCCGTCCTTGAAGCCGAAGAGGTTCCGCGGGGTGGCCTGTGACCTCGACGTGGAGGACGTCCGCCCGAAGCCGAGTTGGGACCAGCGGACGCGCGACTGCCCGAAGCCGATGCGGGCAAGGTTGCGGATCGCGTGGACGGCCACCTGGGGGTCGTCGGCGCAGGCCTGCACCACGATGTCGCCGCCGGTGCGTCCCGGCTGGAGGTCGTCGCCTGGGAAGTGCGGCAGGTCGATCAGTGCGTCCGGGCGGCGCCCCTCGAGTCCGAAGCGGGCCTTGCCGTCCTTCTCGAACAGGCCGGGGCCGAACCCGAAGGTGAGGGTGAGTCTGCCGGCGCCGAGGTCCAGGGCCTCACCCGTGTCCTCGGGCGGGGCGTCGTAGGGGCCATCGACGGCGCCGCTGCTGCCCGTGCTGCGTCCCTCGGTCATCGCCACGGCGGCGGCCGTCCAGTCTTTCAGAAGCCGGATGAGCTCTGCACGGTCCTCCGTGACGAGGTCGAAAGCTGCAATGTGAAGGCGGTCCTGGGCCGGCGTGACGATGCCGGCCTGCCGGTCACCGTGGAAGGCGATGATGTCGCCGGGCTCTGCCACGGGGGCGGCCGCGGCCTCGACGGCGTCGTGACTGAGGAAGCMAACCGCCAGGCCGGCGACGGCGCCCGCGCCGCCGGCTCCTGCCAGGGACAGGAGCCCGCGGCGGGACAGCCGGCCCTTTCCCGAACCGGGGGCTGCGGGCGGCGCGGGCATGGCGGCGGCTCCCGGTGGCTTGGCTGGTTCCGGTGCGCTAGCTGATTCGGGGGCGCCGCCGTCGGGGGTCTGGCGGGGGCTGCCGCCGAAGGGGCAGCCGGTCACGGGGCTATTGCCGAAGCGAGCTTGGCCAGGGGCTCGCCCAGGGCATCAACCAGGGAGGCGAGTTGCTGCACCTGGGCCTGGCTGAGGTCGTTGTAGTAGACGAAGCCTGCGCCGGTGGAATGCTGCTTGAGCCCGGCCTGCAAGGCGGCGAACTTGGCCTCGAGCGCTTCGGCCAGGGCCGGGTCCTTCTGCTGCAGCGCAGGCAACAGGCTCTCGAAAGCGGTCCGGGCTCCGTCAACGTTGGCCTGGAAGTCCCAGAGATCGGTGTGGGACCAGATTTCTTCCTCCCCGGTAACTTTGCCGGTGGCCACCTCGTCCAGGAGTTCCTTGGCGCCGTTGCCGATCTTGTCCGCGGAGAGTTCCACGGTGCGGGTCCGCTGGGCCAGGTCCTCGGTGTCGGCAACAAGCTGCGTGGCGATGGCGGCACGCTCCGCCGGTGCGAGGGGAGTGTGGCCGGCCGGCGGGAACAAGTCCTTCTCGGCCCGGTGCCAGCCGGTCCATTCCTGGCCGGGTGCGAGGTCGGCTTCACGGGCATCGAGCTTGGGGTCCAGGTCCCCGAACGACTCGGCGACCGGCTCGATACGCTCCCAGTGCATGCGCGTGGCGGCATAGAGTCCGCGGGCCTTCGTCGCATCCCCGGCGGCGTAAGCCGCCGCGAATGACCTCGTGCCGGTAACCAGCTGATCGGTCTGATCCACGACGAAAGCGGAGTATTGCCGGGTGCCGGTGTCCAACAGGCCCTGAAGATGGGCGTCGACGCCGGTACTGCTCGTGACCTGGATGGGTCCGGCGGCGCCCGGGTCCTTTGGGTTGCCCATACAGCCGGCCAGGGCCAACGGAACTGCGGTTGCCGCGGCCAACAGGGCAAGCGTCTTCCGGAACCGGGGGGCATTTTTGGGCAGGGGGATGCTGGGCATGGTGTTTCCTTGGATCGGTGGGGTGGAGCAGTGCGGTGCGGTGCGGGGGAGTGGAGGCAGGGGTACGGGACCGAGTGGGCTTCCCCGGCAACATTGCCGATGCAATCCCGACTTAGGTACACCTAAGTAAGGAGGATACCGATTCGCGGCGATTACGCAAACCTTTCGTACCCTAATTTGGATTAGGTAAGCCTAATCTAATAACATCGTCCGGGTGACCACGCAGCTTGACTTCATGCGGGTGCCCTTTGCCGTCGATCTTGCGAGCTACGGGGACAGCCCAGCCATCCTTACCGACACCCTGGCAATGACGTACCGGGAGCTGGCGGAGCGGGTCGATGCCTTCGCCCTCCGGCTTGGCACCACACGGCGCCTCGTGGCGCTCGCCGCAGCCAACGACCTCGACTCTCTGGTGGTCTATCTGGCGGCCCTGGCCGGCGGCCACCCGCTGATCCTCCTGCCGGAGGACAAGCCGGCCGCCCTGGAATCCCTCGTCGCGGCCTACGACCCCGACGTCGTTGTCCAACCCGGCAACGGGCAGCTCCTGCTGGACGAACGCCGGACCGGCACCCGCCACGAGCTTCACCCGGACCTCGCGCTCCTGCTCAGCACCTCCGGATCCACCGGCTCGCCCAAGCTCGTGCGGCTCTCGCATGCGAACCTGCAGTCCAACGCCGAGTCGATTTCCGAGTACCTGAACATCGGGCCCGACGACCGCGCGGCCACGACGCTGCCCATGTCCTACTGCTATGGGCTGTCCGTGATCAACAGCCACCTGCTCCGCGGCGCCGGACTGGTCCTGACCGGCCTTTCCGTGGTCGATCCGTGCTTCTGGGACCTCTTCCGAGGCCGCGGGGCGACGTCTTTCGCGGCCGTTCCGTACACCTTCGAACTACTCGAGCGGATCGGGTTCGCGGACATGGATCTGCCCAGCCTGCGCTACGTCACCCAGGCCGGGGGCCGACTGGGGCCGGACTCGGTGCGGAACTACGCCGAACTTGGCCGCAGCAGCGGCTGGGAATTTTTCGTGATGTACGGCCAGACCGAGGCGACGGCCCGGATGGCGTACCTGCCTCCGGAGCTGGCGGCCGAGGTGCCGGGCGCGGTGGGCGTCCCGGTGCCCGGTGGCTCGTTCCGGATCGACCCCGTGCCGGGGCTGGAACACGGCGAACTGGTCTACAGCGGCGCCAACGTCATGCTTGGCTACGCCGAATGCCCGGAGGATCTCGCCGCGGGCCGGACCGTTGCGGAGCTCCGCACCGGCGACCTCGCCAGGCTGCACCCGGCGGGCGTCTACGAAGTGGTGGGCCGGCGCAGCCGGTTCGTCAAGATCGTGGGGCTGCGCGTTGACCTGGGGCAGGTGGAGCGGCTCCTGGCTGACCTCGGTGTGCAGGCGGCCAGCGCCGGGACGGACGACGGCGTCGTCGTCGCCGTTGAAGGCGACCACGACGCGCACCTGCTGGGCAAGGTCCTCGCCCAGGGCATGGGGCTGCCGCGAGCCGCCCTTGAGGTGCACGCCGTCGACCATCTCCCGCGCCTGGCAACGGGCAAGCTCGACTACAGGGGCGTCCTGGCCCTGTCCGGGCCGAAACCCGGGCCGGCACCCGCCCCCGCAGCGGAAACCGGCGCGCCGGACAACAATGCTCCGGACAGCGTCCGGAAGATTTTCCAGGACGTGCTGGAGTGCGCCGACATCGCGGACAGCGACACGTTCGTGTCCCTGGGCGGGGACTCGCTCTCTTATGTGGCCGCGTCGGTGCGGCTGGAACAGGCGCTGGGCCATCTCCCGCGGGACTGGCACGTGACGCCGGTCCGGGATCTGGAGCCCCGGCCGCGCACTGCACCGGGCCAGACGCGTCGTCGCTTCTTTGCGCCGGTGGAAACGAGCATCGTGCTGCGGGCCGTCGGGATCGTCCTGATCGTCAGCACGCACGTTGGGCTGTTCAGCTGGCAGGGTGCGGCCCACGTGCTCATGGCGGTGGCAGGCTACAACTTCGCACGCTTCCAGCTCTCCGGGAAGCGGATCCCGCGGCTGCGGAGGCAGCTGTCCAGCTCGGCACGAATCATCGTGCCGAGCATGGCGTTCATCGCGGTGGCGTACCTGATCACCGACAACTACTCACCCGCCAATATCGTGCTGCTCAATGCCGTCCTCGGGCCGGAGGGGGTGAGCACCCAGTGGCATTTCTGGTTCATCGAAGTTCTTGTTTACCTGCTTGTGGGGTCCGTGGCACTGCTTGCCGTTCCGTGGGCGGACCGCGCCGAGCGGCGCTTCCCCCTGCTCTTTCCGCTGGCGCTGACCGGCGTGGGGCTCCTGACCCGGTATGAGCTGGTGAACCCCGGGGTGCCGCACACGGCGCCTGCTCTCTGGCTCTTCGCGCTGGGTTGGGCTATCGCACGGTCCCGGACCATCGCCCAGCGTTGCCTGGTCTCTGTCGTTGCAGCAGTGACCGTTCCGGGATTCTTCGAGAACCCCGGCCGGGAGGCCACGCTGCTCGCCGGGATCCTGCTGCTCATCTGGCTGCCCAGCATTCCGGTGCCGAAGGTCCTCCGCTGCCTCTTGGTGGTGCTCGCCGGCGCCTCCCTCTACGCGTACCTGGTCCACTGGGTGGTCTATCCGCCGCTGGCCGGGATCAGCCCTGCCTTGGCCGTGGCAGGCTCGCTGGCCGCGGGGGTGGCCTACTGGGCGTTCTGCCTGCGCTTGATGGGGGCGGTCAACCGCCGGCGGGCAGGCGCAGGCAACGATCCGGGTACGAATTCAGCACAACAGTAGGCGCCGACTGCTGTACCAGCGACACTGACGGCATGGTTCTCTGTCTGAAGGACCGTGGTCGGCGCTCCGTGATCCGTGCCACGATTGGTGCATTGGTGCTGGCTGCCTCGATCTCGGGGTGCGCGTCGTCCAGTGGTGGGGAACCGCCGTGTTTCCCGCCCGCCTATTCGCTGACCCCGTCGGAAGCCAAACCGGGGCAGAGCGTGACGGTGGCAGCGCCGGACTCTGACTGCAATCCCCGCTACGGCAAGAACGCCCGCATCCAGGTGAGCGTCACCGACGCCACAGGCGTGGAGGTTGTCAAAACGACCACCGCCATGAACGACGCCGGGGGGTTCACCTATACGTTTGTCGTTCCCGCCCGGACAGCTGTGGGGGATGCCGCCGTAACCGCGGTGCCCTACAACATTGACTGGTGCGATGACACCGGCAGGAACAACCGCGTGGCGGGCGCTGGCGACCTACGACTGGAACGGGTGTCCTGTGTGTTGCCCATGAAACCTCTAACCGTCACCCGCTGAAGTGCATTTTCCGGGCGACTGTCGGCAAGGGCTTACCCGGGGCGAGGACGCCGTCGATGTCTACCGGGAGGTGGGACGGGCCGCGCAGGAACGGGCTCGGCCGGTACGGCGGTGGGTCCGAGACCAGCCGCGGGTTCTCCAGCCTGGTGGCGAATTCAGTGAGCGCGATCTGCGCTTCCAGCCGGGCCAGGGGCGCCCCGAAGCACAGATGAACCCCGCCCCCAAAACCGAGGTGCTGGTTGTTGGCCCGGTCAGGGATGAAGAGCCCCGGGTCAGCGACGTGGGCGGGGTCGCGGTTGCCCGCAGCAAGGACCAGGGTGAGGGAGGCGCCGGCCGGGATGGTGGTGCCGGCGATGTCGATGTCGTCGAGGGCGGTGCGGAACGGGACGAAATGCACGGGCGGCTCGTAGCGGAGCAGTTCCTCGACCATCGGGATGGCCAGGCCGGGGTCAGCGCGAAGCCTCTGGAGCTCGGCCGGGTGGCGGAGCAACGTCAGTACGCCGTTGGAGATGAGGTTCACGGTGGTTTCATGTCCGGCGATGAGCAGGAGAAGCCCGGTGCTCACCAGTTGTTCGTCCGGCATGCGGCCCTCCGGGCCATCGTCGGTGGCCATCGCTGAAAGCAGGTCAGTCCCCGGGGCCTGCCGGTGGGCGTCGACCAGCTCTTGCATGAACGCTCGCAGTTCCGTGCCGGCTTCAATCCTCTTCTTTTGCTGGGTTTCGGGATCGAGTCCGGGATCGGTCGATTGCAGGGCCAGGTCCACCCAGACCCGGAAGCGCTGTTCATCTCCCGGGGGCACACCGAGAAGTTCGCAGATCACCGTGACGGGCAGGGGATACGCCAGATCATCGACGACGTCGATCCGGCCGCGGTCCGACATATTGTCGACCAGATCGGTGACAATTTCCGCCATCCGCGCCTCCATCCCGGCCACCCTGCCAGGCGTCGTGGGCGGCCCGAAATGCCGCATGGTGATCCGCCGGAACTTGTCGTGATCAGGGGGATCCATGCTGAGGAAAGTCGGCGTCATGCCGGCGCCGTCCCCGTCCCCGTCCTCACCGACGGCGGCGCCCGCCGCGGCGGCAGCCGGGTTGCGGGTTATGTCGGAGCTGACCCGTGGATCGTGCAACAGGGCGGCGATCTCCGCGTAGGTGCTCACGAGATAGCTGCCGTCCGGAAGTCGTCTCACGGGGGTTTTGCGGAGTTCGTCATAGAACGGGTAGGGGTTAGCCCGGTTGGTGTAGTCGAGGATCTGCTCCCAGGTGCTGGGCTCGGCCATGGCGAAGGCTCCTTGGGTCGTGGGCCGGTGGCTGCAGGCCTCCGGTGCGGCGCTTTACGGGAGGCGGCGGTCAGTCAATCTGGCGCGCCGCTCATTGGGATAGTGACCGGTCACGACGACGGTCGCATCCTGGGTGGGGCTGGCGGCGGGCTGGAACCCGGCCGGCACGGGCTGCGCATCCTCGGGCTCGTCAATATGGTGGAACGACGGCGGGAAGGGCGCCGCCTGGTCAATCAGCGGTTCATAGAAGTCAAGCCATTTGTTCTGGTTGAACGCCACTGCAGCCACGATCCGGCCCTTGTAGCCGTAAACGGCCAGGAACCGCCGAGATCCGACCGATCCTTGCACGATGGCGACCTCATCGGCGACCGAGGGCACGCCCACGCTCTTGATTTCGGTGCCGAACTGGACGGACCAGAATTTGGGCACAGCCAGGTGCGGCCACCGTTCGGTTTCGCCGCTGACCATATTGTGCGCTGCAACCTCGGCCTGGGAGATTGCGTTGCCCCAGTGTTCGACGGCGAGGAACTGGTAGCCGAACATCGGCTGCGGGGCGCGGGATACGTCGCCGGCGACGAAGACGTCATCGGTGACCAGCCCGTTGACGTCGAAAGCCCGGCAGCCGGCGTCGCACGCGACACCCCACACGCCGCTCGCCAATCCGGAGCCTGCGAGCCAATCACCGTTACGAACGGTCCCCAGCGCGGCGACCGCGATGTCCACGTCAAGTGTTGTGCCATCGGAGAGGCGGGCGCGGCGCAGCTGTCCGCCGGCATCGCCTTCCAGTGCAACGACCCTGACGCCGCAGCGCAGATCCACGCCGTTCTCGATCTGAAGCTCTCCGGCAATTGCACCGATCACGCTGCCGAGCGCCGCGCCGAGCGGTGCCGGGCCTGCCTCCGCCACGGTGACCGGCAGGCCAAGTTCGCGGCACACCGAAGCGACTTCGCAGCCGATGAACCCGGCGCCAATGACCAGGACCCGGCGAGGGCGCGCGGCCAGGAGCTGCCGAAGCGTTGCCGCGTCTTCCCGGGTCCGCAAGGTCAGCACGCCTGCCAGCGCCGCCTCCGCCGCGTTTGGCCAGGACCGGGCCCGCACCCCAGTGGCGATCAACAACTTGTCGAATCCGATCCGGCCACCGTCGGCGAGATGCACCTGCCTGGCGGCGAGATCCAGACCCGTGGCCGCGACGCCCAGACGCCAGTCGGCGTCGATTGCCCGGCGGCGCGGCAGCGACGTGTCATCGGACGGCACCGACCCGGCCAGGACCTGTTTCGACAGCGGCGGCCGGTCATACGGCTCGTGCGCTTCCTCACCAATGAGAGTCAGCGAGCCCGTGAACCCTTCCTCGCGCAGCCGCTCCGCCGCACGGAGCCCGGTCAGTGACGTGCCCACGATGACAATCCTGCCGGATCGAAGGAACGCGCCCCCGTTGCCCCTTGCGGCAGCGGCCGTTCCCGGGGCTTCTTCGGGAGGCCGCGGCCTGTTCGGCTCCTCAAGCTGGTCGAGCCGGATGGCCTGAACGGGGCAGGCCGCGGCTGCCCGCCGGATCCTCGTGCGCTGCGCCTCGTCAGGGTCCGGGTCGTAGGTAAGTGCCTCGTCCCCCTGGATCGTGAAGACCTCCGGGGCGAGGAAGGCGCATTGTGCGTAACCCTGACACTTAGTGAGATCGACGACGAGCCTCATGCCGAACTTCTCCCTGTTTGCTCAAGCCAATCGAGTCTAAGCCTCGCGGGCTGGCCGCGGAAGAGGCCTGCGGCCGGGTACGACGAGGCTGCGGAGGCCCTCCAGAGCGGAGCGTGGGGGATCTTGCGGCGGGGGCGGACCTTCGCCACGTGGCCGCGCTGGGGGCGGCGGCAGGAGTGCAGGTGACACCTAGCCATCGCTCCGGCCGGGTTGCCCTCAGTGAGGGAACTTGAGCGCCGGGTGTCCTATGTCCTGTATCCGGCGTCCGGCGTGGCTGTAGGGTGGACGCCGATGACTCTTTCTGAAGAACTTCTTGTGGCGTACGACCAGCAACTCCGGACAGCTGCAGAGACGCCCGGTACCAGCGGCGTGGAACGGCTGGGTCCGCTGCGGCTGGTGACCTTCGCAGGCGGCAGGGGCTTCGTGACCTATCAGAACCTCGATGGGGCCAACGCCCTGACGATCGCGCAGTGGGTAGCCGAAGCGCTCGCGTTTTACCGCAGCGATCCCGCAATCGTGCGGGTCGAGTGGAAAACCCGTGGTCACGATCATGCGCCCGGACTCCACGGGGCACTGCTCGACAACGGATTTGAGCCTGATGAGACCGAGTCGATCATGATCGGACCGGCAAACGCCTTGACGGTGGACGTCCAGCTCCCGCCCGGCGTCAGCCTGCGGCCGGTGAGCGCAGAACGGGACATCCGCGCCATGAGCGCGATGCAGGACGAGGTTTTCGGCGTTGACGTCTCCGACGGCAACGCCGACGCAATCCTGAAACGCATGGCGCGCGACGACGGCATGGAACTGTGGGTAGCCGAACACGAAGGACTGATCGTGAGCGCGGGCCGCCTGGAGCCGGTGCCGGGTACCGAGTTCGCGGGCATCTGGTGCGGGGCGACGCGATCAGAATGGCGTGGTCAGGGTATCTACCGGGCCCTCACCGCCGCCCGGGCCGGGGCCGCGCTGGCCCTCGGGAAGAGACTCATCCACAGTGACTCGACTGAATATTCGCGACCGATCCTGGAACGCTATGGATTGCTGCGAGTCTCAACGACCACCCCGTACCGCTGGCGGCGCTGAGGGCCCAAGCGCACTGGCGCGGTACGTCCTAGCCCCCGGGATGGAAGGCCGCCGGCGGTCCGGGGAACGGTCCGCCCATGCCCTCAGAGCCGTCTCCGGTGCCGCTGCCGAGAAGGCTTCGGGTGAGCGCGGCGCTGTCGGCCATCAGGTCATCCACAGCCTTCTGAAGATGATGGTCCGCCACCGGCACGCCGTCCAATGCGCCGGCAACGACCGCACGGCGGACGAGTTCGCGTGCGAACGAAGCGGTGGTTCCTTCGGTGCGGGCGGCGGCGTCTTCAATCGAGTTCGGACTGAGGGGAATACCGCGGGCATACAGTTTGATCAGCGCAACCCGCTCCGCCTGGGCTGGCATGGGAATTTCCACGGCCAGGTCCACACGGCCGGGACGCTGTGCCAGGGCGCGTTCCAGCATGTCCACGCGGTTGGTGGTGAGGACGAACGCCACGTCGGCATCGCTGGCCAAACCGTCCATGGCGTCCAGCACCTCGAATAGCAGCGGCTGGGGTCCGTGCCCGAAGCTGCGGTCCTCGGCGATGAGGTCGCAGTCCTCGAGGACCACGATGGAGGGCTGCAGCGCCCTGGCCATGGTGGCGGCTTCTGAGATCCTGGCGAGCGATCCTCCCGAAAGAAGGATTGCTGTGACACCTTCGCTCCGGCTCAACAAATACCGCACCGTATGGGTCTTGCCCGTCCCCGGCCTGCCGTAGAGCAGGACGCCGCGTTTGAGGTGCTGGCCGTACCTGATCAGAGACTCGCGGTGCTCGGCGATACCTAAGGCGTGGTCCGCCACTTTCTCCAGCAGACCATCCGGCAGGATGACATCCGACGCGGCAAGGACTGGCCGTGCATGGAACGTCACCCCGGCCGCGCTGGGACCATACTCACCCATCACCAGGGAAATGACCTGTCCCTTGAGCACGCTGCGGTGCTGCATCCGACGGCGGAACTCCGAGAGGAAGCGTGCGGCCTTATCTGTAGCGCCGGCCAAAACCTCAAGGGACGCTGACTGCCGGCCATACCGGGGGTTGGCGTCCCGCTGCAGCACGGCGATGGGACTGCCTCCATGGCTGAATAGCCAGAGCCCCAGTGCCACGGCCTGCCGTTGTTCGTCCGGCCCGACAGCTAAGTTGGCGTAGTCCGGCTGGGACAGGGGGAACTGCGGATATAGCTGGGACTGCTGCAGCATGTCGCTCAGCGAGTGATGGTGGCGTTGGTCGCCGCCGCCGATGCCCACGAGCCGGAACTCAGGATCCTCGGCGGCGAGCTCTTCCATGAGGATGTCTGCGTCCACGAATCGGTGCGGCGGAATCTCCTCAACCACTACTGACACTGATTCGGCCCGGACCGCCAAATGCTCGGTGAGCGTAGTCAGCAGCTGGGTTCCCGGTTGCCCCCGACGCTGCCCGGACTGCGCGAGCTCCACGAGCCGCGCGAAATCGTCGATGAACTTCCCCAAAATTTCATCCATGGGCTGACCCTACCAGCGCCGCCAATCGGTGTGGCGCTCATGCTCTCCAGCAAGCGTCAGCCGGTGGTTGCGCTGACCGCGATGGTGCCGCCCTGGGGGTCCCTGATCACGGCGCTGCGAAATCCCGGAGTGTCCATGGGCGCCATCAAGATGCTGCCACCCAGTGTTACGGCCTGCCGGGCAATGGCGTCCGCGTCGCGGACGGCGAAATTGACGCTCCAATGCGGCGGGACCGCGACGCCGTCCGTGGCTGCCACCACCGCCACTACCCGGCCGGAGCGGAGCCACCGCGAGAAGGGGGCGTTCGGGACGGGTTCGAGTTCCCAGTCGAACATTGCACCGTAGAACGCCTGGGCCCGCCCGACATCTGTGGTGTGCAGCGAGCTCATGGCCCAGGAATTCGGCTCATTGGCCAGCTGGGCGCCGTCGTTCCCTCCTGCCTGCCGCAGGCAGAACGGGACGCCGGTGGCATCGGCGAGCACAGCAATACGGTCATCCGGGCCGGCACCAAACGGCGCCAGGCGCTTGCCCCCCGCCCGCTCGGCACGAGCCAAGGCTTCCCCGACGTTTACGACACGCACGTGGGTTATCCACCCCGGCGGCGATTGCGGCGGCGCCTGTCCGATTCCGGCAACCAGCTGACCGCGGAGGCGGGCGGCGTAGTAGAAGCCGTCGAGCCCGGGCGGCATCGGAATGGGGTCGTCGAAAGTCCAGCAGAAGAGCGGACCGTAGAAGTCCTTGGCCGCCTGGGGGTCGGGCTGCCAGGTGTCGACCCAGCACGGAGCGCCGACTGAGGAGGTATCCCGCGCTGTCATTGAAACCCTTTCTCCGGGGCCCGTTACGCCGCGAACATTGTTTCCCAAGACCGCGAGTGGATCAAGACCCAACTGCGATTCCGGCGAGGCAAACTGCCGAATCCTCCATGACCGAGGGGAAAACACCGTCGCTCGGGAAACCTGGCACCTGTGCGGTAGGCTCGCCAACATATTTCTGGCCAATTGGGGGAACCATGAATAAAGGAATGAAAACTGGAATTGCAGCCGTGGCGCTCACGCCACTTCTCGCGCTGGGGCTGTCCGCCGCATTCGGAGCATCGAAATCCGGTCCTGCTGGCACGGCAGTTGATGCCTCGAATCATCCCGAGTGCTACAACGAAGCCAGGCTGAACGATCCGAATGACTTCTGCTACCGAACGATGGGACCGTGGAACAGCACCCGGTCCTCGGACGAGGAAGTCCGGAGCATGGTGTCCGTTGAGCGAATGGTGAGGGCCGGCAAGACCGTTCAAGAGATCCAGCGTTACTACCCGGAATACGCCCCGTCCACGAAATGGGCCAGCGCATCGGCCGGTTGACCTCATCCGCATCCCACATCTTTCCGGACTGTAGAGACGGTGAGCCGCGGATTACGGGGATGCCGGCCCAAAAAGCCGCAGGTTAATTGTTACTCTCTTTTCCTTTTGTGCGGCAAATGCAATTGATATTCTGATTTTGGTCATGCAGAGGCTGCTAACTTCGTTGCGGGAGTTCCTATCTCATGGCCACCAAAGTCGTTGTCGCCGGCAGTGCCGTCGCCCCGTTCACGGCGTTCGCCTTGAGATCGGACACGACATCCGGCCGTCCCGGTTCCTTGCGCGCCCCCGCTGTGCTGTCTGAGCTGGCCGGGGCGCGATTACGCCGCCGGCACGCGGAACCAGAGCCGGAACCCGGCCTTCCCTAGACCAGCGCGGATGCGGCCCTGTGAAAACCAATCGGGGGTGGCCGCATCCGCGCTCACCCGCACCCATGGTGCAATGCGGGTCTTCTGGTTTAGAACCTTGACACGGGCGGCCGGTGCCGTCAGGTGCGCGCAGCGAGGATCTGCTCGCGCAGAATATCCGCGTGGCCGCAGTGCTGGGCTAGTTCCCTGAGCATGTGCAGGTAGACCCACCGCAGCGGCAGCGGGCCGCGCCGGTTGCCTCTGACAAGGTCGTCAAGGCCGAGCGAAGCGGCCCGACGCCGTGAGTCCCCGCAGGCCTGGAGGTAGGCGGCCTGGAGGCCCGCGATGGTGTCGTCGTCCGCCAGGATGAACGATTCGTCGGGGGTGGCCGGAATGCCGATCACCGCCCGGGGCCGGCACGTGATGGCCTCGTCAAACCAGACCTTCTCCACGAAGGCGGCGTGCTTGACCAGCCCCAGAAGGGTGGTCCGCGACGGCACCAGCGAGGCCCGGGCCTCCTCTTCGGTGAGCCCGTCCAGGCAGGCGTGCAGGCCCGCACGATGCTCATCGAGGAATGCATCGAACTGGGTACGCAGGTCCGCGGCCAGTGTTGCCGGATCCATGCTGGGGTGAGAGCTCATGGCCCCACATCCTATGGCGGAAAAGCCCGGTCCGGAAGCAGTGGACCGGGCCTTTCCGCACCCGCGGTCAGTGGCCGCGGGCGATCCATTCCTCAAGGTGCGGCGCTTCGGCGCCGATCGTTGTGGGTTCCCCGTGGCCGGTCCGGACCGTCGTGTCGGCCGGGAGCGGCAGGAGCCGGGTCCGGATGGACTCGATGATGGTCGGGAAATCGCTGAAGGATCGGCCCGTCGCCCCGGGGCCACCCTGGAACAGCGTGTCCCCGCTGAACACTGTATTTTCGCCAAGCACGGTGCCTTCGCTTTCGAGAAGGAAGCACACTGACCCGGGCGAGTGGCCGGGGGTGTGCCGTGCCACGAGTCTTGCCCCTGCGACGTCGAACGTGTCGCCGTCGGCAATGGCGTGGTCCGGCTCGGTGCCGGGGAACACCCGCTCCCACAGCATCCAGTCGTCCCGGTGCAGGTACACGGGCGCGTTCACGAGCGTCCGGACCTCGCCCACGGCGCTGATGTGGTCATCGTGGCCGTGCGTGAGCAGGATTGCGGTGACCTTCCGGCCCGAGACGGCCGCGGCCACGGCAGCGGGATCGTGGGCCGGGTCGATGATGACGCATTCGGCGTCGTCCCCGAGGATCCAGACGTTGTTCTCAACATCCCAGGTGCCGCCGTCGAGGGAAAACGTCCCGGAGGTGACCAGCCGGTCGATCCGGATGCTCACAGGGCCGGCGTTCACAGCTCCACCACCGAGCGCAGCACAGCGCCGGCATGCATCTTCGTGAAGGCCTCCTCGATCTGGTCGATCGTGATCCGCTCCGTCACGAAGGCGTCCAGGTCCAGCTTGCCCTGACGGTAGAGGCTGATGAGCGTGGGGAAGTCGCGCGAAGGCAGGCAGTCGCCGTACCAGGAGGACTTCAGGGAGCCGCCGCGCCCGAACACATCCAGCAGCGGCAGTTCCAGGGTCATCTCGGGGCTCGGCACACCCACCAGGACCACCGTGCCGGCGAGGTCCCGGGCGTAGAAGGCCTGCTTGTATGTTTCCGGGCGGCCGACGGCGTCGATCACCACATCGGCGCCGAAACCGCCGGTCAGTTCGCGGATCGCTTCGACGGGGTCGACGGCGGAGGAGTCCACCGTGTGGGTGGCGCCGAGGTCCTTGGCGCGCTGGAGCTTTTTGGCGTCGATGTCGACGGCGATCACGGTGGTGGCGCCGGCGAGCGCCGCGCCGGCGACGGCCGCCGTGCCGACTCCGCCGCAGCCGATCACGGCGACCGAATCGCCGCGCTGGACGTTTCCGGTGTTGATCGCCGCGCCGATGCCTGCCATGACGCCGCAGCCGAGCAGGCCGACGGCGGCGGGATCGGCGTCGTCGTCCACCTTGGTGCACTGGCCGGCCGCTACGAGGGTCTTTTCGGCGAAGGCACCGATGCCCAGCGCGGCCGTCAGCTCGGTGCCGTCCTCCAGCGTCATTTTCTGGGTGGCGTTGTGGGTATTGAAGCAGTACTGCGGCTGGCCCCGGCGGCAGGCCCGGCACTCGCCGCAGACGGCCCGCCAGTTCAGCACCACGCGGTCCCCGGGGGCGACCTCGGTGACGTCCGGTCCCACGGCACTGACAACGCCGGTGGCCTCGTGGCCGAGCAGGAAGGGGAAATCGTCGTTGATGGCGCCCTGCTTGTAGTGCAGATCGGTGTGGCAGACACCGCAGGTGAGGATGTCCACGAGGGCCTCGCCGGGGCCCGGGTCCGGCACCAGGATCGTCTCCAGGGTGACGTCGGCATTCTTGGAACGGACAACTGCGGCTTTGACTTTATGGACCATGAAACAAGCTCCTCTGTTCTGGAACGCGGATTGCTGGCACAACTTACTGGTTACTGGCACAACGGGCGGCGGCGCGGCCCTTGGGAGGCCGCGCCGTCGTGGTTTGGTGGTGTCCTGGGATGCAGGAAGGGCCTAGGCGGCGAGCCGGCTCTTGACCTCAGCTGCGGAGGGGTTGGTGGCGGCGGTGCCGTCGGGGAACAGCACGGTGGGGACGGTGCGGTTGCCTCCGTTGAGCTGCTCGACGAGATCGGCCGTGCCTTCGACTTCCTCGATGTTGATCTCGGTGTACCCGATGCCCTGTGCGTCCAGCTGCTTCTTCAGCCGGTTGCAGTAGCCGCACCACGTGGTCGAAAACATAGTGATGGTGCCGGATCCGGGGGTGAAGTCCACGAAGTTCTCCTCAAGTAAGTGGATGGGGCCGGCGTATCAGGCCGGGCGCCCACTGAAGTCGTACGTCACTGCCAACAACCGTACCCTGCAGCCCGCTATTCCCGCAGAGAGCGCTGCCCCCTACGCCGTCCGACGCGACTTCGCGGTAAAGATGCGAAATCGCCGGAAAGTTCCGGCGACTTCGCACGTTTCCGGCGACCTCGGCGGGCTCAGGCGGCTCGGCGGATGACATGGGATGGGTGCGGTGGCATGCTGATGCCATGTGTGGACGCTACGTGATGGCCCGGGCCGTCGGAGACCTGCTGGCCGAATTCGATGCCGGGCTGGAGGATGAGATCGCAATTCCGCCGTCGTGGAACGTGGCCCCGACGGCTGATGTGCCGATCCTGCTCGAACGGCTTGTGGAGGGAGAACCGGTCCGCCAACTGCACATTGCGCGCTGGGGCCTGGTGCCGTCCTGGGCCAAGGACCCGGGCATCGGGTCCAAGATGATCAATGCCCGCAGCGAGACCGTGCTGGAGAAGCCCGCCTTCCGGAAAGCGACCCGCGCCCGCCGCTGCGCCGTCCCGGCGGATGGCTACTACGAGTGGAAGGGCGAGGGCCGCACCAAGCAGCCCTACTACGTCCATCCCAAGGACGGACGCCCCATTGTCTTCGCAGGACTCTATGAATGGTGGCGGGACCCGTCCAAGGCAGAGGGCGACCCGGAGCGCTGGATGCTCTCGACCTCGATCATGACCACCGACTCGCCGCCGGAGGGCTACGCCGGGGGAATGCTGGCCGAGCTGACCGCGCTGCATGACAGGGTTCCGCTGCCCATGAACCGCGAGACCATGCAGACGTGGCTGGACCCGCAGGCCGATGATGCGGCCGGGCTCGTGGATCTGGTCCGGGCCGGGGCGCACGACGTCGCGGAAGGCTGGACGATCGACGCCGTCGGCACCGCCGTCGGGAACGTCAGGAATGACTCACCGGAACTCATCCAGCCGGTGGGGAGCCTGTTCTAGCGGTACGCCGGCCTGTCTGGCGGCTGCCAAGGCACGGGGCGGTATTGGTCACCTGAGTCAGAGCGTTACTTTGCCGCCGCCGTCGACCGACCAGTCGGGGTTGAAGGCGACTTCCCAGCGGTAGCCGTCGGGATCGGCGAAGTAGCCGGTGTAGCCTCCCCAGGGCTGGGTCTTCGGTGCCGCGACGATGCGGGCGCCCGCGGTTTCGGCCTCGGCCATCACCCAGTCGACTTCCGCCGTGCTGGCCAGGTTGTGGCTCAGCGTGATGCACGGAATGCCGGCAGGAGGATCGGTGGCCGCCTCGGACTGCATTTGTCCCACGTCCCAGAGGGAGAGGATGAGGCCGTGGTTGACCTGGATGAAGAGCACCTCCCCGGGCACTTCCCGGTAGACCGGCCATCCGAGGCCATCGACGTAGAAGCGGTGCGAGGCGTCAACACTGCGGACACCTAGTGATATGAAGTCGACTCGTGGCTGCATCTTTCGATACTGTCATGCACATGCCCACAAATCACGCAGACGACAAAGCCGCCAAGGCCGACCGCGAACAGCTCGCCGCCGTGCGGGTGGCTGTTGACGAGGTGGACGAGCAGATCGTGTCCCTGATTGGGCGCCGGGAACGGCTGATCCGCATCGCCGGAACCCTCAAGGCGGACAGCGCCGAGGTCCGTGCGCCGGGGCGCGTGGAACGGGTCATCGAACACGTCCGCGCCACGGCGGAAAAGAAGGACATCGACGTCGAACTTGTCGAGAAGACCTACCGGGCGATGATCGATGCCTTCATCACGCTCGAGCTGGAAGTGTACAAGTCCAGCTCCTAGAAGATGCCTAGAGGGCTTCTTCGACAGGCACGTTGGCCTGATAGTCCCGGCCGTCACAATCGCTGAAGGCCGTCATGAGATGGCCCTTGGGCAGGCCAAGCACAGTCGTAAGCGGGAAATGGCCGGTAATGGTGTTGCCCGAGTGTTCGACCCCCTTGAGGTCGAAATTTTCCTCGGTGCCGTCGTGGCTGAAGCAGTAGAAGGACACGGCTTCGCCGTTCATGAACTCGATCCCCATCCTGCGCTGGTGGGAATAGTCCGGGGTGGCTGCCAAGAGCCCCACCACGTAGGCGCCCTGGCCGGGGATGTTTCCGTCTATATCAAAAGTCGCCACCAAGGTTGGATCCTTGGCGGCGATGCTTACGTGCTTCAGGAGTGCGTTATGGGAGCTCATGGCTCAATCCTGCTACCTGTACCTGCGTGAGTCCACCCCCGATCTGGGTTTTGTCGCCTCTCCGACGTAGACTGATTTTATTCGAAGATATGTTCGAATAAATTCATGCGGCCTGGAACTCCGGGCGCCGGATGCGGAATGGACGTAGGAAGTAGAAGCGGGGACTGGGCCGGCTCCAGCCCGGACTGGGTCGGGAGGCAACGTGGGTATTTTCAGCGAGTCCGTGGATGTCGTCTGCACGCCCTCGGGCCAGCCCCTGCGCCTCGACTGGGCCGGCCGGCGCTACACGGTCTGCGCGGACCCCGTCCGCTGGTACGAACGCCGCCAATGGTGGGCCGAGGAACGCCGGGCGCCACTCGGAAGCGGGCCGGGCCTGGTGGACCATGAGATCTGGCGGGTCCAGGTGCGTGCGGCCGGGGATCACGCCGCGGATTCCACCCTCACCCTTGACCTGACCCGGCATGTCGGCAGCGGCCGGTGGCGGCTCCTGAAGATCCACGACGCCCTGCAGCCCCTTCGGAAGCCCGAATCAGCATGAGTTTCACCCATCTGCACGTCTCCACCGCGTTCAGCGCCCACTATGGCGTCTCCTGGCCGGAGGAACTTGCCGCCGCGGCCGCCGCTGACGGCGCCACCGCGCTGGCCTGCACGGACCGCGACGGCCTGTACGGAACCGTCAAGCACCTGAAGGCGTGCATGGCAGCCGGGCTGGATGCAATCGTCGGGGTGGACCTTGCAGTCTTTGACGACGACGGCGACCACCGCACCCAGCTCGGGGGACGCGTCGTCGTGCTGGCGCACGGACACAACAACGGTGCCGGCTACCGGGCGCTGTGCCGGCTGATCTCCGACGCCCACGCCCGCACCACGGGCAAGGCCGGGGGAATAGTGCCGGTGGCCGTCACCCGGGCGGAACTGGCCTCCCGCACCCTGCACCCGGAAACCCTGAAGCCGGTCCTGACAGTGCTGATCGGCCCGGACTCCGACGTCGGCCGGGCCATGGGCGGCCGGCGCTACCTGCGGCCCCGCACCCTGTTCAAACGATGGCTGGACGCCATGCCCCCCGGAACGTTGGCGGCAGAGGTTGTGTCCCAGCTCAGCCCGCCCGGGGAACCGCTGAGCACCGCCCACGCGGTGCGCATGCTCAAACTCGCTGCAGAACACGGGGTGCCCGCCGTGCTGAGCAACGCTGTGCGGTACGTGGCTGAGGACGGCGCGGCCACCGCCGATGTGCTGGACTCGGCCCGGACACTGAAATCCCTCCCCGAGCTCTCCGCCGCCCCGCTGCTGCAGCCCAACGGGCAGGGCTGGCTCAAATCGGCGGCCCGGATGCTGCAGCTGGGCAAGGAGATCATCCACGCCGCCGGCTACGGCACGGCGGACCTCAAACGGCTCCTGGCCCAGACCGAGGCGCTCGCGGACCGCTGCCGCATGGATCCGGAAGCCGACATGGGCTGGAAACGGCCCGTTGTCCCGGAGGCATCCGTGATCGGGATCGACGGCGACGCGCTCGCCGAACTGACCCTGCGGTGTGAGGCGGGCATCGGCCGCCGCTTCCCGGGAATCTCCGGGCAGCAGGAACAGCAGATGAGGGCCCGGCTGGGGCACGAGCTCCGGATCATCGACTCGCTGGGCTTCGCCTCGTACTTCCTGACCGTCGCAGAGGTCTCCCGGATGATCCTGGCCCTGGGCGTCCGGGCGGCCGCGCGCGGTTCGGGCGCCTCCAGCCTGGTCAACTACCTGATCGACATCAGCCAGGTGAACCCGCTTCAGCACGACCTCATCTTTGAACGCTTCCTCTCCCGCGACCGTGCCACGCTGCCGGATATAGACATCGACGTCGAAAGCGCCGAACGGCACAACGTCTACCGGAAGATCTTTGAGCGCTTCGGCGCCGAACGCGTCACGCTGATGAGCATGCAGAACGGGTACCGCGCTCGCGGTGCCGTGCGCGATGCCGGCCTGGCCCTGGGCATGGACGACGGCGAGGTCGGGGAAATCGCCAAGCAGCTGTGGCGGTTCTCGGCCCGGCACTTCCGCGAAGCCCTCGTGGAGAAACCCGAGCTGAAGGAATTCGCGGACCGGGTGGAGCAGCGAGGCTTCTCCGAGAACCAGCAGCTGGACCTGCTGGTGGACCTCACGGAGCGGCTGGACCGGCTGCCCCGCCACATCTCCATGCACCCGTGCGGCGTCATCCTCGGCGACGCCACCCTGCTGGACCGCACCCCCGTGCAGCCCAGCGGCCTGGGCCTGCCCATGAGCCAGTTCGACAAGCACGACATGGACCCCATGGGCATGCTGAAACTCGATGTCCTTGGCGTCCGGATGCAGAGCGCCATGGCCTTCGCCGTCCGGGAAGTGATCCGGCTCCACCCGTCCAAGGCCGAGGTGGTGGCCGCCGGCGCGCATCCGGCCGGGCCGGACGGGACGGGCCCGGACTACATCGCCGAGGACGGTCACATCGACCTCAATGCGGTCCCGCTCGACGACGAACCCACCTTTGAGCTGATCCGCAGCACCCACACCCTGGGCTGCTTCCAGATCGAGTCCCCTGGCCAGCGCGAACTGATCGGCAAGTTGGCCCCCCGGGAGTTCAACGACCTCATTATCGACATTTCCCTGTTCCGCCCGGGTCCGATGAAATCCGACATGGTCCGGCCCTTCCTGGAGCACCGGCACGGATTCGCTCCCGAGGTCTACCCGCACCCGGACCTCAAACCTGTCCTTCAGGAAACCCACGGGGTCACGGTCTTCCACGAACAAATCCTCAAGACCTTCGACGTCATGACCGGGTGCGGGCTGGCGAGGGCCGACGAGTTCCGCCGTGCGCTGGGCAACGACGTGTTGGAAGCCAGGGTGGAGGAGTTCTTCCGGAAGGAGGCGCGGGCCCGGAATTACAGTCCCGAGGTGGTGGACAAGGTCTGGGGCACGCTGAAGGCCTTTGGCAGCTTCGGGTTCTGCAAGGCCCACGGAGCCGCCTTCGCCGTGCCCACCTACCAGTCGGCCTGGCTGAAGGCACACCACCCGGAGGCGTTCCTCGCCGGGCTGTGGGAACACGACCCCGGAATGTACCCCAAACGCCTGCTCGTGGCCGAGGCCCGCCGGCTGGGGATCCCCATCCTTCCCCTCGACATCAACCGGAGCCAGGCCGAGTACCGGGTGGAGCGGGTGCAATCCGGGCCGGACCGGGGCAGGCTGGGCATCCGGCTGAGCCTGAACGGTATCTTCGGGCTCTCCGGCGCCGAGCTGAAACGGATTGTGGCCGGCCAGCCCTACGACTCCCTGGCGGACCTGCGGGCCAGGTCGCGGCTCAGCCGGCCCAGCATCCAGCGACTGGCCCAGCTGGGCGCCTTCGATTCGCTGCACCGGGCGTCCGGGGGAGAAGCCAACCGGGCGGATCTGGTCCAGCACCTGCAAAAACTCCAGGCCCGCCCCCTCCGGAAGGGCGTGGAAGTCATTGAGGGCCAGCTTGCGTTGCCGTTGGGGGACGTGGAGTTGACGAACCTCAAGGCGGCACTGCCCGCACCCAGCATGGTGGATAACGTCCGCGCGGAACTGGACCTGATGGCTGTGGACGTCAGCGAGCACCTCATGACCAGCCACCGCCCGCTGCTGGACCGGCTGGGCGTCACCACCGCGGACAAGCTGCTGGGACTGCGCAACGGCACGGAGGTGCTGGTGGCCGGGGTCCGGGTGGCCACCCAGACCCCGCCCATGAGGGGCGGCCGGCGTGTGGTGTTCATCAGCGTCGACGACGGTACGGGCTGTGTGGATTCGGTGTTCTTCCACGAGGCGCAGGAGCAGTCCGGACCCTTGCTGTTCGGCACCCGCCTGCTCCTGATCCGCGGCACCACCCGCCGGACCGGGCCGCGGGGGATCAGCATCAGCGCCTCCATGGCCTGGGACCTCAGCCGCCCGGAGACCCTCCCGTTCCCGGCATCGGCTCCCGGCGCCGCCGGCCGGCAGGAGCCTTACCTGTCCGGCCCCCTGTCCAGCCCCCTGGACGGGATCAGCAGGAACCTCGCCATCACCGGGCTGGGCGGCTGACCGGCCGGCGGTGCGGCTCGCTCGTGGCGCGTTGGTTGGCCTCTGGAGAAACCGATAGCATGGACGAGGCTGGCTGTGGTCCCCGTACGCCACAAGCTACGAAGCCTTAACTTTGAATAGGAGACACCCGTGTCAGATGCCCAGCAGATCACCCTTCTCGTCGACGGCGAAGAGACCAAGGTGACTACCGGGACCACCGGCGCGGAACTCTTCTTTGAGCGCCGCGACGTCGTTGTGGCCCGCGTTAACGGCGAGTTGAAGGACCTGGACCAGCCCCTTCCCGAGGACGCCAATGTCGAGGCCGTCACCATTGATTCCCCGGACGGGCTCAACGTCCTGCGCCACTCCACGGCCCACGTCATGGCCCAGGCCGTGCAGCAGCTGCGCCCCGACGCCAAGCTCGGCATCGGCCCCTACATCACGGACGGCTTCTACTTCGACTTCGACGTCGCGGAACCGTTCACCCCGGAAGACCTCCGCCAGCTCGAAAAGATGATGCAGAAGATCATCAACCAGAACCAGAAGTTCGTTCGCCGCGTGGTGTCCGAGGACGAGGCCCGCGAAGCGATGAAGGACGAGCCCTACAAGCTCGAACTGCTGGGCAGGAAGAATGACGCCGCCGAGGCCGGCGAGGGCGTCAACGTCGAGGTCGGCGCCGGCGACATCACCATTTACGACAACGTGGACCGCAAGAGCGGCGACAGCATCTGGTGCGATCTGTGCCGCGGCCCGCACCTGCCGAACACCAAGCTGATCTCCAACGCCTTTGCCCTGACCCGCTCCTCGGCCGCCTACTGGCTGGGCAACCAGAACAACCAGCAGCTGCAGCGCATCTACGGCACCGCCTGGCCCACCAAGGACGCGCTCAAGGCCTACCAGGAGCGCATTGCCGAGGCAGAGCGCCGCGACCACCGCAAACTCGGCGCGGAGCTGGACCTGTTCTCCTTCCCGGATGAGCTCGGCTCAGGCCTGCCGGTCTTCCACCCCAAGGGCGGCATTATCCGCAAGGCCATGGAGGACTACTCCCGCCAGCGTCACGTCGATGCCGGCTACGATTTCGTCTACACCCCGCACATCACCAAGGGCCACCTCTACGAAGTCTCAGGCCACCTGGACTGGTACAAGGAGGGCATGTTCCCGGCGATGCACATCGACGCGGAGCTGAACGAGGACGGCACGGTCCGCAAGCCCGGCCAGGACTACTACCTCAAGCCGATGAACTGCCCCATGCACAACCTGATCTTCCGGTCCCGCGGCCGCTCCTACCGCGAACTGCCGCTGCGGCTCTTCGAGTTCGGCTCGGTTTACCGCTACGAGAAGTCCGGCGTGGTGCACGGCCTGACCCGCGTCCGGGGCATGACCCAGGACGACGCCCACATCTACTGCACCCGCGAGCAGATGAAGGACGAGCTCACCACCACGCTGAACTTCGTCCTCGGCCTGCTCAAGGACTACGGCCTGGACGACTTCTACCTCGAGCTCTCCACCAAAAACGAAGACAAGTTCGTGGGCGACGACGCTACCTGGGACGAAGCCACCCGCACCCTCGCCGAAGTAGCCGAAGCCTCCGGGCTCGAGCTCATCCCGGATCCGGGCGGAGCCGCGTTCTACGGCCCCAAGATTTCCGTCCAGACCAAGGACGCGCTCGGCCGCACCTGGCAGATGTCCACCATCCAGCTGGACTTCAACCTGCCCGAACGCTTCGAGCTTGAGTTCCAGGCCGCCGACGGCACCCGGCAGCGGCCCGTGATGATCCACCGTGCCTTGTTCGGCTCGGTGGAGCGCTTCATGGGCGTGCTTACCGAGCACTACGCCGGTGCCTTCCCCGCCTGGCTGGCACCGGTGCAGGTGGTGGGCATCCCGGTGGCGGAAGCCTTCAACGACTACATGTTCGACGTCGTGGACCAGCTCAAGGCGGCCGGTATCCGCGCCGAGGTGGACATCTCCTCGGACCGTTTCCCGAAGAAGATCCGCACGGCCAGCAAGGACAAGATCCCGTTCGTGCTGATCGCCGGCGGGGACGATGCCGAGGCGGGTGCCGTGTCCTTCCGCTTCCGCGACGGCAGTCAGGACAACGGCGTGCCCGTGTCCGAGGCCGTACAGCGGATCGTCGACGCTGTCCGAAACCGGACCAGCTAGGCAGACGGAAGGGCAGCGCGTGCAGGAAACCACAGGGGCCGGGCCGGAGTATCCGGGCGACCACGCCGTGACGGACGACTTCAGCCTGGCCGGGGTCCCGGACGCTTTCCAGCGCCTGTGGACCCCGCACCGGATGGCGTACATCAAGGGCGGCCAGCACCAGTTCAAGAACCCGGACGACTGCCCGTTCTGCGCCGCGCCCGAGCGGGGCGATGAGGACTCCCTGATCGTCTACCGGGGAAGGACGAGCTACGTGGTGCTGAACCTCTTTCCGTACAACCCGGGCCACCTGCTGGTCTGCCCCTACCGGCACATCCCGGACTACACGGACCTCACGGTCGAGGAAACGGCAGAATTTGCCGAACTGACCCAGACGGCCATGCGGGTGCTGCGCAAAGTCGCCAACCCTTCCGGTTTCAACCTGGGCATGAACCAGGGCGTCACCGGCGGGGCGGGCATCGCCGGCCACCTGCACCAGCACGTGGTGCCGCGCTGGGGCGGTGACGGAAATTTCTTCCCCATCATTGCCCAGACCAAGGCGGTCACGCAGACCCTCGGAGAGGTCCGTCAGCAGGTCGCCGACGCATGGCCGCAGGAAATGCCCGCGCCGCAGGACACAGCGGGGGAGAAGGATGCTTAACAGGCACGCCCGGGGCTTCTTCACCGCCCTGTTTTCCCCGGTTGCCCGCTGGCTGCTGAGGATCGGGGTCTCTCCCGACGCCGTGACCGTGGTCGGCACGCTCGGCGTCGTGATCGGCGCTCTCGTGTTCTACCCGCTCGGGCAGCTCTTCTGGGGGACCGTGTTCATCACGGCGTTCATTTTCTCCGACGTTATTGACGGCATCATGGCCCGGATGCAGCACCGCGGCGGCCGGTGGGGCAATTTCCTGGACTCCACCCTTGACCGCGTGGCCGACGGCGCCCTGTTCGCCGGCGTCGCCGTCTGGTTTTTCACCGGCGGCGCCAACCCGGCCGTCGCCGTCGCCGCGATTCTCTGCCTGGTGCTCGGCATGGTGGTCTCCTATGCGCGGGCCAAGGCCGAGGCCCTGGGCTTCCACGCCAACGTGGGCATCGCCGAGCGCGCCGAGCGCCTCGTGTCCGTGCTGGTGGTCACGGGGCTCACCGGACTGGGCCTGACCCCTGTGGTGCTCTTCGTGACGCTGTGCCTTCTCGCGACAGCGAGCCTGGTGACGGTGATCCAGCGCATCGTGACAGTGCACCGCCAGTCGCTGGCGGAACCCGAAGGTACCGCCACGGAACGTCCCGCCTGACAGCGCCAGGCGGCACCCCGGCGGCCGCGCCGAATCCCTGTCCCCGCGCGAGATTCGACTGCTGTAACCCGAATTCTGCCGCGCCCCGGCCGGGGGATAGTATTAGCTTTACCGGCCAATGGATCCGGTAATCCGGTGTGTGCGAGACACGGCATGAACGTGCCGTCCGCGCCCCGGCGAGGTCATCTATCTACCCATAGGGGTTTTTGTGTCTACACCTGATGTAAGCAGCGAAGCCGGCGCGTCCGCGAAGAACGTCACGGGCAGCAGCCGCGTCAAGCGCGGCATGGCTGAGATGCTCAAGGGCGGCGTCATCATGGACGTCGTCAACGCCGAGCAGGCCCGCATCGCCGAAGACGCCGGTGCCGTGGCCGTGATGGCGCTGGAACGTGTTCCGGCCGATATCCGCGCCCAGGGCGGCGTGTCCCGCATGTCCGATCCCGACATGATCGACAAGATCATTGCGGCCGTGTCCGTGCCCGTTATGGCCAAGGCCCGGATCGGGCACTTCGTCGAGGCGCAGGTGCTGCAGTCCCTCGGCGTGGACTACATTGACGAGTCCGAGGTCCTGACCCCGGCGGACTACACCAACCACATCGACAAGTGGAACTTCACCGTTCCGTTCGTCTGCGGTGCGACCAACCTGGGCGAGGCCCTGCGCCGGATCAACGAGGGCGCGGCGATGATCCGGTCCAAGGGCGAGGCCGGCACCGGGGACGTCTCCAACGCCACCACGCACATGCGCCAGATCCGTGCCGAGATCAAGAAGCTCGCCGGCATGGCCGAGGACGAGCTCTACGTCGCGGCCAAGGAGCTGCAGGCCCCGTACGAACTGGTCAAGGAAGTTGCCGCGACCGGCAAGCTCCCGGTGGTGCTGTTCACCGCCGGCGGCATCGCCACCCCGGCCGACGCCGCGATGATGATGCAGCTCGGCGCCGACGGCGTGTTTGTCGGCTCCGGCATCTTCAAGTCCGGCAACCCGGCCCAGCGTGCCGCCGCCGTCGTGAAGGCCACCACGTTCTACGACGACCCGGACGAGATCGCAAAGGCCTCCCGCGGCCTGGGCGAGGCCATGGTCGGCATCAACGTCGACGAGATCCCGCAGCCGCACCGCCTCGCCGAGCGCGGCTGGTAACGTTCGCGCCTTTGGCGGCGCCGGACGGCGCTGATCCTCTGCGTGCTATTCCCCGCGCCCTGTTGGCAGCTGAGCGGCTGCCCGGGGCGCGGGGCCCCTTTTACGCACGCTGCCGGATCACGCCGCCCTTCGCCTTGCGCTTCTGATTGAACGACGACGCCGGGCGGTCACCTTCCTAGGTGACCGCCCGGCGTCGTTTGCGTTCTGCGGGGGTTAGTCGAGGCCGCGGCGCTTCAGCAGCGGCCCGAGATCCGAGTCCCGGCCGCGGAAGGCGCGGAAGGACTCCAGCGGGTCCCGGCTGTTGCCGCGGGAAAGCAGTTCGGCGCGGAAGAAATTGCCGTTCGCGCGGCTGAGGCCGCCGTTTTCCTTGAACCATTCCACGGTGTCAGCGTCCAGGACCTCGCTCCAGATGTAGGAGTAGTAGCCGGCGGCATACCAGCCTCCCGCGAAGATGTGCTGGAAGTAGCCGGTCCGGTAGCGCGGCGGGATCAGGTTGTGCGCCACGCCGGCCGCGGCCAGCGCCTTCGCTTCAAACTCGACGGCGTCATCCGGGATGTCGGACCCATCCAGGACATGCCACGCCAGGTCCAGCAGGGCAGCGCCGAGGTATTCCGTGGTGCCGAAGCCTTCGCCCCAGAGCTGGGCGGCGTTGAGCTTGTCCACGGTCTCCTGCGGCAGGGGTTCGCCGGTGGCGTGGTGCCGGGCATAGTTGGCCAGGACTTCGGGCCACATGATCCACATTTCGTTGACCTGCGAAGGGTATTCCACGAAGTCCCGCGGCACGTTCGTGCCGGAGAACCGAGGATAGGTGACGGCGGAAAACAGGCCGTGCAGGGCGTGGCCGAACTCGTGGAAGGTGGTGCGGAGCTCGTCCAGCGTCAGCAGGGTGGGCTCGCCGGCCGGCGGCTTGGAGATGTTGAGGTTGTTGATCACCACAGGTCGGGTGTTCAAGAGCCCTGACTGCTCCACGAGGGAATTCATCCACGCGCCCCCGCGCTTCGTCTCCCGTGTGTAGTAGTCGCCCAGGAAAAGGCCCAGGTCCGTGCCGTCGGAATTCTTAACCTCCCAGATGCGCACGTCCGGGTGGTAGCCGGCGAGGTCGGCGCGTTCGTGGAAGGTGACGCCGTACAGGGCGTTTGCCGCGAAGAACACGCCATCATTCAAAACCCGGTCCAGCTCGAAGTAGGGGCGCAGGGCCTGTTCGTCCACGGCATACCGCTCCCGCTTGACCTTGGCCGAGTAATACGCCCAGTCCCAGGCCTCGAGGGGGTGGCCGGCGGCCCCGGCCAGCGCCTCGGCCTCTGCGTCGGCATTGCGGACGGCTGCGGGGGCCAGCCGGCTCATCATTGCCTGGACGGCCTGGAAGTCCGGTGCAGTCTGCCGGTCCACGCTGAGTTCGGCGAAGTTCGCGAACCCGAGAAGGCTGGCCTTCTCGGCGCGGAGCCGGACCATGTCCTTGACCAGGTCGAGCACATCGAAGCTTCCGCCGTCGCTGCCGCGGCCGATGGAGGCCTCGTAGAGGCGACGGCGGATTTCCCGGTTCGCCAGCGCGGCCATGGCAGGCTGGTTGCTCGGCTGGATCAGGGTCAGCAGGAACTTTCCCTCGTGCCCGGCGGTCCGGGCGGCCTCGGCGGCGCTGGCGACGTCGTCGGCGGGCAGGCCCGCGAGGTCGGCGGCGTCATCCAGCAGCAGGGCAGCGGACTTCATGCCCTCCTTGACGCGCTGGCCGAACTCGGTGCCGAGCCGGGAAAGCTCGGCGTTGACGTCCCTGAGGCGCTCCTGGCCGGCGTCGTCGAGCTGGATGCCGGAGGCCCGGAACTCCTTGAGGTATTCCTCCACGAGCCGGGCGGACTCCGCGTCCAGGACCGTTGCGTCCAGCGCCGCGAAGCGTTCGTAGAGCCCGCGGTTGAGGTAGACGGCGTCCTGGTGGGCGGCGAAGAGCGGGGACAGGCGGGTCTCGAGGTCGCGGATGGTGTCTGAGGCGTCTGCGGACACCAGCGTGAAGAAGGACGCGGCGGCCCGGTCCAGGAGCCGGCCGGAGCGTTCCATGGCGAGGGCCGTGTTTTCGAAGGTCGGGGCCGCCGGGGTGTCCACGATGGCCTGGATTTCGGCAAGGTGCTCGGCCAGGCCGGCCTCGACGGCCTCGGCGTAGTGCGCGTCGTCGATATCCGCAAACGGTGGCAGTCCATAGGGCAGGGTGCTGGGGCTCAGGAGGGGATTGGTCATGAAATGACTCTTTCATGCAGGCGGCCGCTTCTCAACGATCGGCTCCGTGTGTTGTGATGCCGCCCACCATAGGATGAGCGGCATGGAGAACACGACCGCGAGGCCGCGGGGCCGGATCCTGACCGCAGCAACGGCCGTTGTTCTCGGGTCGATGCTGGCATCCTGCGGACTCCTCGCCGGGCCGGATAACCCCCCGGGTCCCACGGCCGGCGGCACCGGGGGAACGTCCGACGTTACCCAGCCGCCGTCGGGCACCCCGACTCCGACCCCGCCGCCGACGCCGACGCCGACGCCGACGCCGACGCCGACGCCCGGGAAGGGGCCAGGCTGTGCGGCCGCCCGGTGCGCCTCCGTCCTCGTCACCGGGGACATGCTGGTCCACCCCCAGCTCTGGCAGCAGGCCCGCGAGGACGCCCGCGCCGCCGGCGCGACGGGGCTGGACTTCGGGCCGCTGCTGGAGGGCCAGCGGCGCTACATCGAGCAGAGCGACGTGGCGATTTGCCATCTGGAGACCCCGGTGGCCGGCCCGGACGGACCATTCTCCGGGTATCCCTCCTTCAACGTTCCGCCGCAGATCATCACCGCCGTGCGCGGCGTGGGCTATCAGGCCTGCACGACCGCCAGCAATCACACCGTTGACCGCGGCACCGCGGGACTCGTCCGTACCCTGGACGCCCTCGACGCCGCCGGACTCCGGCACACGGGCTCGTACCGGACCGAGGCAGAGTCCCAGGGCATCCTGATCCTGCAGACCGCCGCGGCCAAAATCGCCGTCATTGATGCCGCATATGGCCTCAACGGGCTGCGCGCCGAGCAGCCCTGGCAGGTCGACCTGCTCGATCCCGACGCCATGATTTCCAAAGCACGCAAGGCCAGGGCTTTGGGCGCGGACATTGTGCTGGGGGTCATGCACGCCGGGGAGGAGTACTCAGCCGAGCCCAACACCCAGCAGCGCGACGTCGCCCATGCGCTCGTGGACAGCGGCCTGTTCAGCCTGATCTACGGCCACCACAGCCATTCGGTGCTGCCGATCGAAAAGTACAAGGGAACCTGGATTGTGTACGGGCTCGGCAACGGCATCACCGAGCTCTCGCCGTCGTTCGTGGTCAACAACGAGGGCCTGTTGGTCCGGGTGCAGTTCAGCCAGGACGCGTCCGGGTCCTGGGCCGCCTCGGACCTGGCCTGGGCGCCGTCGGTGATGGTCCGCGGACCCTACCGCTGGTGTTCGGTGGCGGCCGACGCGCCGCAGGGCCGTTGCGCCGGAACGGCGGCGGACGCAGCCACGCGCCGGCGCACCGCGGCCGTGCTGGAGTCGATGGGCGCCGCGGCGGCGGGCGCCCATGAGCTTATTCTCACCCCGGGGTCCTAAGCTTGGGCAGCATGGAGATTATCAACGAACGGCGGAGCACCGTCGCGTCCAGCGGGGCTGAGCTTGCAGTGTTCGAGTATGGCAGGGAGCCGGGACCGGAAGTGCCGACGCTGCTGCTGGTACACGGCTATCCGGACGATCATCAGGTCTTCCTGCCGGCCATCCGTGATCTGGCCCGAAGCCACCACGTGGTCGCCTACGACACCCGGAACGCGGGCGCGTCCGCCGTCGTCGGCCTCCCCGGGGACTTCACCCTGAAGACGCTCGTGGATGACATGTCCGCCGTGCTGGCCGCCGTCGGCGCCGCGGACGTCCATCTTGTGGGCCATGACTGGGGCTCGATCCAGGGCTGGGCCGCCGTCCAGGACCCCAGGGCCGTGGGCCTGATCGGCCGGTACACGTCCATCTCGGGCCCGGACCTGCGGCACTTCGCCCGCTGGGTGCGGAGCCGGTATGCACGTCCCCGGGCGTGGCCGCAGCTGGCCGGACAATTGGCCCGCAGCTGGTACATCGCCGCGTTCCTTGTGCCGAAGCTGCCGGAGGCCGCCTGGCGCCTCTTCCTCACGAAACGCTACGGGCAGATGGCCAAGCGCGACGTCGGCGATGATCCCATCCGCGGCCTGGCCCTTTACCGCGCAAATTTCTTCTCGGCGGTGAACTGGCCGGCCGGCGGCCGCGTGACGCTGCCCGTCCAGGTGGTGGTGCCGCTGAAGGATTCCTTCCTGTCGCCGGGCCTCGTGGACGGACTGGATTCTTGGGTGGATGACCTCACGGTGATCCGGGTGGACAGCGGCCACTGGTGGCCGGCATCCCGGCCGGCGGAGTTCGCGGAGCTGCTGCGGCAGCCACAGCCGACGCCGCAGATAACACCGTAGGCCGGCGCCATGGCCCGGGTAAACCGGCGGGATCGGGAATCCCGGAGCGGTACGTTCAGCAACGGGATGGAATACCTGACGTGGGGCCGGGGCCCGAAGACGCTCTTGTTCGTCCAGGGCGGACCGGGGAGCTTCGTGCCCCAGGGGGTGCTGCGCGGACTGTTCCGGCGGGAGTTTGCCGCCTATCAGGAGGCCGGGTACGCCATCTGGGTTGTCACCCGCCGGCGGAACATGCCGGCGTCGCACACCAGCGCCGACATGGCCGACGACTACGCCCAGCTGATCGCCGAGGAGTTCGGCGGCCGGGTCGGCCTGGTGGTGGCCGAGTCATTCGGCGGGATGATCGGGCAGTACCTGGCCGCCCGCCATCCCGAGTCCTTCGGGCACATCGCGATGGTGGTCACGGCGGCCGAACTGAGCGCGTGGGGCAAGGACGTGGACGAGCGGATGGCCGCCGCCGTCGCTGCCGGAGACCCAGGCCGCGCCGGGACGGTCCTGGCCGAGTACCTCTTACCGGGGCCGCGGACCCGCTGGCTGCGGGAACTGCTGGGACCTGTCGTCGGCCGGCGCGTGCTGGACCCCTCCGGATGCCCCGCCGCGGACGTCCTGACGGAGGCGCGGGCCGAGTTCGCGTTTGATGCGCGGGCGGTACTGCCGCTCATTCGTCCGCCCGTCCTGCTGCTCTGCGGCGGCCGGGACGCGTTCTTCCCGAGGACGGTTGCGGAGGAGACCGCGCAATTGATTCCAGACTGCACCCTGATCGTCTACGAGCGATGGGGGCATATCCGGGCAGGATCGAGCCGGCGGGTGCCGCGCGATGTCCTGGCTTTCGTCCGGAGCCGATGACGGCAGGCGGGGCCCATGGAAGGCTGCCGGGCAGCTACCCGGCGTCCAGGAGCAGGGACATGAAGACGCTGTTGGGGTCGGCTTCGTAGCCGGCAAACGGCGGGCAGTCCGTGAAGCCGTGCCGCTCGTACAGCCGCCGCGCGGGGGCGAAGAACTCCTGGCTCCCCGTCTCCAGGAACAAGCGTTCGTAGCCGCTGTGCCGGGCCTCGGCCAGGAGGTGGCGGAGCAGCGCCGACGCAACGCCGCGCCCGCGGGCTGCATTCGCGGTGCGCATTGACTTGATCTCGGCGTCGCCGGGAGCCAGGTGTTTCAGCGCCGCGCAGCCCAGGAGCCGGGAGTCCTGCCGGGCGGTCCAGAAGCTGATGCCGGGTCCGGCCAGGGCGGCAGGATCAAGGGCGTGGACGCTTTCCGGCGGGGAGGTCGCGTACATGTCGGCGAGGTGTTCGCCCAGGAGCCGCAGGACGTCCTCGCGCTCCGGGGTGTCGCGCCCAATCCGGACCGTGCCGCCCTCGGCGCCTGCCACCTGGGTCAGCGGGGCCGGCGGGCGGCGTGTTCCCGCGCCAGCACCGCGTAGGAGTCATCCGGCGTGCCCGGGGTGAAGCTGCCGTATTTGCGTTCGACGGCGGTCCGGATCAGGAAATCCGCGAGAGCCGGGTTCTTGGGCAGCAGCGAGCCGTGCAGGTAGCTCGCAACGATGTTGCGGTAGCGGGCTCCCTCCTGGCCGTCCGTGCTGTTGTTGCCGGTACCTTTGGCCGTCGTCCCGAGCGGTTCGACGCCCGGTCCCAGTGTGGTCTGGCCGCTGTGGTTTTCGTAGCCGAGGATGTTGCCGAATTCGGGGGAGGAGACCGTGACGTTGCCGATCAGGCGCTCGTCGGTGCCGTGGGTTTCCACGTCCAGGATGCCGATGCCCGGAAGGACCGACCCGAGCCGGGTCTTGAAGAATTTCCCGAAGAGCTGGTACAGCCCGCAGATCACGAGCATCGGGGTGCCCTCGTCGGCCATCTGCTTCAGGGTGGACTCGCGCGAGAGGAGGTCGTCCTGGATGACGAGCTGTCCGCTGTCCTGTCCGCCGCCACCGACAATCAGGTCCACATCTGCCGGGAACGGGTCACCAACGTTGTACTCGAGCAGTTCCGGCGTGTAGCCGTGCCAGCGCAGGCGCTGCGCGAGGACCAGGGCGTTGCCCCAGTCGCCGTAAATGTTCATGTCCCGCGGGTAGAGCTGCAGGACCCGGATGGTTCCCTTGCTGGGGGCCGCGGAATCTTCGGGCGGAAGTTCGTGCCCGAAGGACAGCTCGTGCGGGGTTTCGGGGGATGCGGGGGACGCGGGGGTCATGAGACCACCTCCACTGTGGTGATTTTGGACAGCTCGCGGCGGATGGCCAGCATGGCCGTGTAGGTGCAGAAGATCCTCTTCGGCTTGCCCTCGCCGCCGCGGATGAACGCTGCCAGTGCCGGCGCAATGTCCGTGTCGACGGCGCCGATCGCGACGTCGTCGTACTGCAGCCGCAGCGCCATGTCATACGCGCGGGAGCCCGTGAGCTGGTCCACGCCGCCGTCGCGGAGCGTGTCGAATTCGACGTCCCACAGCCAGGACATGTCCCGGCCGTCGGCGTAGTTGTCGTTGATCGCGATCATCGTGGCGTACCCGGCGGCGGGGAACGATTTGAGGCCGAGCCGGAAACCGCTGGGGTTCTTGACCAGGACCAGTTCCAGCGGCAGGCCATCGACCACGAGGCTTTCGCCGCGGCCGAACGCCGGCGCCACCTTGGACAGCGCCGTGAGCAGGCCGGCCTGGTCGGTCCCGGTGCCGCGGGCGCCGGAGACGCCGCGGGCCAGGGTCAGCGCGGCGGCGGCATTGAAGATGTTGTAGACGCCGCGCAGTTTCATCCCCGTGGTGACCGTCGCGCCGTCGTACTCGAAATCGGCGTCGTCGGCGCCCACGCGGCGCAACACGACGTCGGCGGCGGGCCGGGCGGGGGCGGCCGGCACCGGGCTGCCCGGGGCCGCGCGCATGTCGTCGTCGTTGGGGAAGGTGCTCAGCAGCGAATCGTCGAGCCCGAAGTAGAGCACCTCCGGCCCGTCCAGGGTCTGGGCGATCCGGGCGACGCGCGGGTCTTCCCGGTTCAGGACCACGGTCCCGGTGGTCTTGGACGCGATGTGCTGGAGCAGTTCGGCGGTCTTGTCGATCTCGCCGAACCGGTCCAGCTGGTCGCGGAGGACATTGAGCAGGAGGCTGTACCGCGGCGGGACCTTGTTGACGAAGTGGACGGCATGCGCCTCATCCAGTTCCAGGACCGCGACGTCGGCATCGAGCCGGCCCCGCCAGTCGACTTCGCCCAGGAGCGCCGCGGCCACGCCGCGGGTGAAGTTGCTGCCGGTGCGGTTGGTGAAGACTTTCAGTCCCTGGCTCTCGAGCAGTTCCACGACCATCTTGGTGGTGGTGGTCTTCCCGTTCGTGCCACTGACGACGGCGACCCCCAGCGGCAGCGTGGACAGCGTCCGCCGCATGAAATCGGGGTCGATTTTTTCGACCACAAGCCCGGGGAGGGCCGAGCCTCCGCCCCTGAGCCGGGAGACCCGGCGGACGAACTTGCCGAGCGGAACGCTGAAGTAAAGCATGCTCTGTAATATATCCCAGCAGCGGCATGGAACCCGGACGCCCGGTGCCGCTGCATGCGTCTTCCATGCGTGCCGTGCAGGCGCAGAGCATTATGCTGTGGGGATGACCACCCCCTCTTTTTCCCCTGAATCCCGCGTGGGAACGGGGCTCCGGATCGGCGTCCTGGCGCTGCAGGGCGATTTCCGGGAGCATCTGCATGCCGTGGAAGCCGCCGGCGCCGCCGGCGTCGGGATCCGGCGTCCCGCCGAACTCGACGGCCTGGACGGGCTCATCGTCCCCGGCGGCGAATCGACCACGATCGACAAGCTCTCCCGGATCTTCGGGCTCCGGGATCCGCTGCGCGAACGCATCCAGGCCGGCCTGCCCGTTTACGGCTCGTGCGCCGGGATGATCCTGCTGGCGGACGAGATCGCGGACCCGGCGAAGGACCTGGCCGGAAACCCGCAGCAGACGTTCGGCGGACTCGACATCACCGTGCGCCGCAACGCCTTCGGCCGGCAGCGCGAGTCCTTCGAGACGGACCTGGACTTCATGGGGTTAGGGTTCAGCGCCGCGGGCGGGGCAGTGGCCCCGGTCCACGCCGTCTTTATCCGCGGGCCCTGGGTGGAGCGCGTCGGCGACGGCGTCGAAGTCCTTGCCCAGGTGGAACCGTCCAAAGCCGGCCACCCCGAATCCCTGGACGGGACGGCTAGAATTGTTGCAGTGCGTTCCGGCAAGCTGCTGGCCACCTCCTTCCACCCGGAAGTGACGGGGGAGAAGCGCGTGCATGAACTGTTTATTCGAATGATCAGAGGAGAAGCGTAAAGCATGTCAGGCCACTCCAAATGGGCGACGACCAAGCATAAGAAGGCCATCCTTGACAGCCGCCGGGCCAAGTCGTTCGCCAAGCTGATCAAGAACATCGAAGTCGCCGCGCGCATGGGCGGCCCCGACCTCTCCGGCAACCCCAGCTTGGAACTGGCCGTCACCAAGGCGAAAAAGACGTCGGTGCCCGCTGACAATATCGACCGCGCCATCAAGCGCGGCGCCGGGCTCACCGGCGAGGTCGTCGATTACACCGAAATCATGTACGAGTGCCGCGGCCCGCAGGGTTCCGCGCTGCTGATCGAGTGCCTCACGGACAACAAGAACCGTGCCGCCTCCGAGGTCCGGCTCGCCATCTCCCGCAACGGCGGCACGATCGCCGATCCCGGCTCCGTCAGCTACCTCTTCTCCCGCAAGGGCGTCGTCTCGCTGCCGAAGAACGGCCTGGCCGAGGACGACGTCCTGATGGCCGTGCTGGATGCCGGGGCCGAGGAAGTCAAGGACAACGGCGACAGCTTCGAGATCCACTCCGAGCCGACCGACCTCCAGGCCATCCGCGATGCCCTCACGGAAGCCGGCATTGAGTACGACACCGACGAGGCCGAGTTTGTGCCGTCCATGCAGGTGCCGCTGGACCTTGATGCCGCCAAGAAGTTCATGAAGCTGGTGGACGCCCTGGAAGAGCTCGACGACGTCCAGAACGTGTACAGCAACGCCGACCTCAGCGACGAAGTGCAGGCCGCACTGGAAGCCGAGTGACCCGCTCACCCAAACGTGACTTTTGGGGCCCGGTCTTGACGGCCCAACCGTGACGCTGCGCGTGTTGGGGGTCGACCCGGGCCTCACCCGTTGCGGGATCGGCGTTGTCGACGTCGAGCGGAACCGGCGGGCCACTTTGGTGGCCTTCGGCGTTGTGGGCACCTCACCCGAGGAGAGCCTGGACCAGCGGCTGCTGGTCATCGCCACGTCCATCGACGAGTGGCTGGACCGCTACGAACCCCAGGTCCTCGCCGTGGAGCGGGTCTTTTCCCAGCTCAACGTCAGCACGGTCATGGGGGTGGCGCAGGCCTCCGGTGTGGTCATTGCGGCCGCCGCGCGCCGTGGCATCCCGGTGGCTCTGCACACCCCGTCCGAGGTCAAGGCAGCCGTGACGGGAAGCGGGACCTCGAACAAGGATGCGGTCACCAAGCTGGTGACCAAGATCCTCCGGCTGGACGCGCCTCCGCGCCCTGCCGACGCCGCCGACGCCCTTGCGTTGGCCATCACCCACGCTTGGCGGGCCGGCAGCGGGGCCGCCGTAGCCACGACTGGGCCGGGCAGCCAGTCCCTCACTCCGGCGCAGCGGGCGTGGGCGGACGCGGAGGCAAAAGCGCGCCGTGCGCGCTGAATGTCCGGCTGTGACGCCGCGGGGCTTGGTAGGGTATTCGTAGATATGTTCGGATAGCCGGCGTGCCCGGCTGTACGTTCTTTCATCACCCAGTTGTAGACGCCAGTTAGACCAGGAGCCCGGCCTTGATCAGTTTTCTTCGTGGAACCGTTGCGCATGTTGGCCTGTCCTCCGCCGTGATCGACCTCAACGGCGCCGGCATGAGCGTCAACGCCACACCGCAGACCCTCAGCGGCCTCCGGGTGGGTGAGGAGGTAAAGCTATTCACGTCCCTGATCGTGCGGGAAGACTCGCTGACCCTGTTCGGCTTCGCCAGCGATGACGAACGCGAGGTGTTTGATGTGCTCCTCAGCGTCAGCGGAGTCGGTCCCCGCCTCGCACTGGCGGTGCTGGCCGTCCACGAGCCCGAAGCCATCCGGGTGGCCGCCCACTCCGGCGACGGCAAGGCCTTCACGAAGGTCCCCGGCATCGGACCGAAGGTGGCCGGCCGGATCGTGCTCGAACTAGCCGGCAAGCTTGTGCCGCACGGCACCGCCGGCGCGCCTGTCGCGGCCGTGTCCGCCGAATCCGTCTGGAAGCCGCAGGTGGTGGCCGCGATGACCAGCCTGGGCTGGTCCGAAAAGGATGCCACGGCCAGCATCGACAAGTCCCTTGCCGATTCCCCGGACCTCGCGGCGAACGGCAATGTGGCGGAGATTCTCCGCGCGACGCTGCGCTGGCTGGGCCAGGACGGCGCCCGCGCCGGGAACCGGGTAGGCGCGCGTGGCTGAGCCGTCGATCGTCGCCGGGGGAGAGGAACCGGAGGAGCGGGTCATCGAAGCCGCCCTGCGGCCCAAGAACCTGCACGACTTCGTGGGCCAGCACCGGGTCCGCAAGCAGCTCTCCCTCGTGTTGGAGGCCTCGCGCATGCGTGGGCGCAGCGCGGACCACGTGCTGCTCTCGGGCCCTCCCGGCCTGGGCAAGACCACACTGTCCATGATCATCGCCGCCGAAATGAACGTTCCGCTGCGGATCAGCAGCGGCCCGGCCATCCAACACGCGGGCGACCTTGCGGCCATCCTGTCCTCACTCTCTGAGGGCGAGGTCCTGTTCCTGGATGAAATCCACCGCATGTCCCGGCCGGCCGAGGAAATGCTGTACATGGCGATGGAAGATTTCCGCGTCGATATCGTCGTCGGCAAGGGCGCCGGCGCCACGGCCATTCCGCTGGAGCTGCCGCCCTTCACGCTCGTCGGCGCCACCACGCGGGCCGGCCTCCTTCCCGGCCCGCTGCGGGACCGGTTCGGTTTCACCGGCCACCTCGAGTTTTACTCCGTCGAGGAGCTGGAACTGGTCCTGCGCCGCTCCGCCGGCCTGCTGGACCTGAAGGTCAACTCCGCCGGATTCAGCGAGATTGCCGGCCGGTCCCGGGGCACGCCGCGCATCGCCAACCGGCTCCTGCGCCGGGTCCGGGACTGGGCGCTCGTGCACGGCATCGAGCAAATCGACGCGCGGGCGGCCTCCGCGGCCCTGGACATGTATGAGGTGGACAAGCGGGGCCTGGACCGGCTGGACCGTGCCGTTCTCGAGGCCCTCATCACCAAGTTCGGCGGCGGCCCGGTAGGCCTGTCCACGCTCGCGATCGCCGTCGGCGAGGAAACGGAGACCGTGGAAACGGTCGCCGAGCCCTATCTGGTGCGCGAAGGACTCCTGGGCCGGACGCCGCGCGGCCGGATAGCCCTGGCGCCGGCATGGACGCACCTGGGCTTCGCCATTCCGGCCGGCGCCTTCGGCCAGGACCCGCTGGAACTGTTCCAGGCCGACGAGCCGGGCGAGAGCCCGATCGGCGGGTCCGCTGGGGATCTCGGCGAAGAAACCGATCCTCAGTGGATCCGAAACAGCCGCTAGCACCGTTCTTTCAGCTTTTCCCTTTAGACTGGTATGACGCTCGGCACGTCCGGGTTTTGTTTCCGTGGGCGGAGAGCAGGTAGCCGCCGGCGGTCTGGGGGACGGTCTCGCGGCCAGTTTGTTGCGCAGACCCCTGCCCGCGCCGTCAGGAGCAAACGGACGTTGCTGAAAAACAGCTATGCAAGTACAGAACGGAACTTTCCCCTTGGATCTAATGACAATTCTCCTGTTCGTGATGCTTGGCGTGTTCGTCTTCATGATGTTCCGCCGCAACAAGAAAACGCAGCAGCAGCAGGCGCAGCTCCAGTCGAAGTTCGGCCCGGGCGTCGAGGTCATGACGAGTTTCGGGCTGTTCGGCCGGATCGTCGACATTGACGAAGCGGAGAACAAGGTCACGCTTGAGCTTTCCCCGGGCAACACGGCCACGGTGCACCGCCAGGCCGTCACCAAAATTGTGGAGCCGGTTGTCGCCGCCGAGGAGCCCACGGTCGTTCCCGACGACGCGTCCTCGCTGACCACCGAGAAGCTGGGTGCTGAGGGGACCGACGCCAGCGCCCCCGTCCACGACGCGCCGCGCACCGAAACGCCCGAGGAAACCCTGCGCCGCCTCAACGACGAAGGCAAAAAAGACAGCTAGTCTGCCTACCTGAGCTATCCCGCGAAGCAACGGTTGCGGGCATCCGTCGGCGGGGCCCAGAGCCCGCGCCGGCGGATCCGCCGTAAATAATAGAAAGATCGACAATGGCACGAACTGGCCCCAAAAACTCAGCCATCAGGATGCTGGTCTGGCTTGGCGTAATCATCGCCGCCATGACGGCTGTCCTGGCGGGCGGCACGATGGCCGGCCAGGCGGGCTGGGCTCCAAAGCTCGCACTGGACCTTGAAGGTGGCACCCAGATGATCCTGGCGCCCAAGGTTGAGGGCGGTTCGGGTATCACCGAAGACCAGCTCAACCAAGCCGTGGCGATCATTCGCCAGCGCGTGGACGGCTCGGGCGTTGCGGAAGCGGAAATCAGCACGCAGTCCGGCCGCAACGTCGTCGTCAGCCTCCCGGGAACCCCTGCCAAGGAAACCCGTGCGCTGATCCAGGCTTCCGCCGACATGAACTTCCGCCCGGTCATCCAGACCGGCCCCGGCGCAGCGGTCCCCGCCGCCTCCAGGACCCCGGATGCCCAGCTGCCGAAGCCGACAGCCGCGCCCGCCAACAGCAGCGACGAGAACTGGATTACCCCCGAGGTCTACAAGCAGTTCGAGGCCCTCGACTGCGACAACCCCTCCCAGGACAAGCAGCAGCGCTCCGACCCGACCAAGCCGCTGGTGACCTGCGAGCCGGCCTCGGCCAAGTCGCCGGCCATCAAGTACATCCTCGGTCCGGTGGAGGTGAAGGGCTCGAACATCAAGTCCTCCTCGTTCCAGCTGCAGCGCGGCGCCCAGGGTGCCGTGACCAATGAATGGGCCGTCAACATCCAGTTCGATGACGCGGGCACCACCAAGTTCAAGGAAATCACCGAGCGCCTGTACCAGTTCTACGCCGCCGGCGGCGGCCAGACCGGCTCGGATCCGAAATCCCAGTTCGCAATCGTCCTGGACGACCAGGTCATCTCCGCCCCGCGCTCCCTCGCCGTCATCACCGACGGCCGGCCGCAGATCACCGGCGGATTCACCGAGGAGTCGGCCAAGGCCCTCTCCGACCAGCTCCGTTTCGGTGCCCTGCCGATCAGCTTCGAAATCCAGAGCGAACAGCAGATCTCGGCAACCCTCGGCGGTGAGCAGCTCCGCATGGGTATGCTCGCCGGCGTGATCGGCCTCCTGTTGGTGTTTGTCTACTCGCTGTTCCAGTACCGGGCCCTTGGCCTCGTGACCGTGGCATCCCTCGTGATCGCCGGGGTGCTGACGTTCCTGGCCATCGCCATCCTCGGCTGGACCGAAAACTACCGGCTTTCGCTCGCCGGCGTCGCGGGCCTGATCGTGGCCATCGGCCAGACAGCCGACTCGTTCATCGTCTACTTCGAACGCATCCGCGATGAGCTCCGCGAAGGCCGCGGCCTGGTCTCGGCCGTCGAAAACGGCTGGAAGCGGGCCAAGCGCACCATCCTCGCGTCCAAGGCCGTGAACCTTCTCGCCGCCGTCGTGCTGTTCTTCGTGGCAGTGGGCAACGTCCGCGGCTTCGCGTTCACCCTCGGCCTCACCGCGATCGCCGACCTCATCGTCGTCTTCATGTTCACCCACCCCACCCTGCAGCTGCTGGCGCGGACCAAGTTCTTCGGCGAAGGCCACCGGTTCTCGGGCCTGGACCCGAAGCGCCTCGGCGCCGTCCCGCTGTACCGCGGTGCCGGCCGGGTCCGTACCCCGGAGGACAAGCCCGTGGCAGTGGTGCGCGCGAAGAACACCGGCGCCGCCGCCGAGGCAGAACGCCGGATGACCATTGCAGAACGCCGCCTCGCCGAAAAGCAGGATCAGGCACAACAGGCACAGCTCGCCGGTACCTCCAAGAGCGCGTCCAAGGAGGGCAAGTAAATGGTCAACTTCTCAACATTCGGCAATGAGCTGTACACGGGCAAGCGCTCGTACGACTTCGTCGGCTACAGGAAGCTGTGGTTCCTGATTGCCGGGATCGCCGTCGCCCTCTCCATCCTGATCCCGGTCGCCAAGGGTGGGTTCAACCTCGGCATCGAGTTCCGCGGCGGCTCCGAGTTCACGGTCTCCAACGTCAAGACCACCGAGGCCTCCCTCGGCGAGAAGGCCGTCAAGGACGTCGTGTCGGGATCCGTGCCGCGCGTGGCTAACGTCGCGGGTACCACCATGCGCATCCAGACGGACAAGCTCTCCGACGACGAGACGCTGCAGATTAAGGAAGGCCTCACCAAGGCCTACGGCGTGACCGATAACGAAGTCACCTCGACCTTCGTCGGCCCCACCTGGGGTGCGGACGTCACGAAGCAGGCGCTGATGGGCCTGGCAATCTTTGTGGGCCTGGCCGCCGTCCTGATGGCGCTCTACTTCCGGACCTGGAAGATGTCGCTCTCGGCACTTGTCGGCATGGCGGTCACGATGTTCGTGACCGCCGGTGTTTACGGCCTCAGCGACTTCGAAGTAACGCCGTCGGCCATCATCGGCTTCCTCACGGTGCTCAGCTACTCGCTGTACGACACCGTGGTGGTGTTCGACAAGATCCGGGAGAACACCTCGGACATGCAGGCCTCCACCCGGCGGACCTTCGCCGAAGAGGTCAACCTCGCCATCAACCAGACCCTGGTCCGGTCCATCAACACCATGGTGGTGGCCATCCTGCCGGTCGGTGCGATCCTCTTCATCGGGGCCGGGCTGCTCGGTGCCGGAACGCTGCGGGACCTGTCCCTGGCGCTGTTCGTGGGCATCCTGGTGGGCACTGCCGCCACGATCTTCATCGCGGCTCCGCTTTACGCCGCGCTGCGGCAGGGCGAACCCGACCTGGTCAAGCAGGCCAAACGGGTGGAACAGAGGCGTGCTGACGCGGCAGCCAAGGCCGAGTCGCCGGCGTCGCCCGCCACGGCCTGAACCGTCCCCAGCGGCCACAAACGGGCCGGAGACCGTCGTTTTCGACGGCCTCCGGCCCGTCGCCGTATCCCCGCCGGTTATCGAAGTATCCTGCTGCGGGAATACACTTGAATAATTAACCGGTCGCGAGAGGTGCTCCATTGGAAGAACGTTTGACGCCGGTGCCGGAGGCACCTGCGGACAAGGGCCAAGGCCAGGGTTCACAGACTGGCCTGGTGGTTCCCGGACGCCCCGATGTTCCCGTGCCGGTGGACAACTCCGGTGCCCGGCCCACTTTTCCCGGCCGGCGCGAGCGCACGAGGTCCCGCCTTGCCCGGCTGACGGGCCGTGGCACTCCGGCCTACTCGCCGATTTTGGAGCCGTTGCTGCGCACTGTGCGCGCCAACAACCCCAAAGAGGATTTCGATCTCATCCAGCGTGCCTTCGTGGTCGCCGAGCGCTGCCACCGGGGCCAGAAGCGCAAGAGCGGCGACCCGTACATCACCCACCCCGTCGCGGTGGCCACCATCCTCGCCGAACTCGGCCTCAGCGGCACCACGCTGGCCGCGGCCCTGCTGCACGACACCGTCGAAGACACGTCCTACACCCTCGCCGACCTCAAGACCGAGTTCGGTCCGGAAGTGGCCATGCTGGTGGACGGCGTCACGAAGCTGGACAAGGTCAGCTTCGGTGAGGCGGCCCAGTCCGAGACCGTGCGCAAGATGGTCGTCGCGATGGCCAAGGACATCCGCGTCCTGATGATCAAACTCGCCGACCGGCTCCACAATGCCCGCACGTGGCGTTTTGTCTCGGCTGAGTCCTCGGCCCGCAAGGCCCGGGAAACGCTGGAAATCTTCGCGCCGCTGGCCCACCGGCTTGGCATGAATACCATCAAGTGGGAGCTGGAGGATCTGTCCTTCGCTGCCCTCTATCCCAAGGTGTACGAGGAAATCGTGCGCATGGTGGGGGACCGGACCCCGGAACGCGAAAAGAACCTGGCTGTCATCCGCAACCAAATCACCGAGGACCTCAGGGCCGCGAAGATCAAGGCCACGATCACCGGGCGGCCAAAGCACTACTACTCGATCTATCAGAAGATGATCGTCCGCGACAAAGACTTCGACGACATCAACGACCTCATGGGCGTGCGCGTCCTGGTTGATTCTGTCCGGGACTGTTACGCGGCCCTGGGCGCGATGCACTCGCGCTGGAACCCCCTGCCCGGGCGGTTCAAGGACTACATCGCGATGCCCAAGTTCAACATGTACCAGTCGCTGCACACCACGGTGATCGGTCCCGGCGGCAAGCCGGTGGAAATCCAGATCCGCACCCACGAGATGCACCGGCGGGCCGAGTACGGCGTCGCCGCGCACTGGAAGTACAAGGACCAGCCGAACCGGACGGCGGCCGGCCCCGGCAGCCCGCGCGACGGCGACATGGGCTGGCTGCGTTCCCTCGTGGACTGGCAGCAGGAAACGTCGGACCCCGGCGAATTCCTTGACTCCCTGCGCTTTGAAATCAACGCCCGGGAAGTGTTCGTCTTCACCCCCAAGGGCGAGGTCATGGCACTCCCCGCCGGGTCCACGCCCGTCGACTTCGCGTACGCCGTGCACACCGAGGTGGGCCACCGGACTATCGGCGCACGCGTCAACGGCAAGCTCGTTCCGCTCAACAGCGAACTGAACCACGGCGACTGGGTCGAGATCTTCACCTCGAAGGCCGAAGGCGCCGGCCCCAGCCAGGACTGGCAGCACTTCGTCAAGAGTGCCCGGGCCCGGAACAAGATCAGGCAATGGTTCAGCAAGGAACGCCGCGAGGAAGCGATTGACCGCGGCAAGGACCTCCTGACCAAAGCGATGCGAAAGCAAAACCTCCCACTGCAGCGGCTCATGACCCACGACGCCCTCGCTGCGATCGCAGAGGACTTCAAATACGCTGACATCTCCGGGCTCTACGCCGGCGTGGGCGACGGCCATACCTCCGCCCAGTCCGTGATGGAACGCCTGGTGGAGAGCCTGGGCGGGAATGAGCACCCGGATGATGCACTCACCGAGGTCTCCATCCCCACCCAGGTCAGCAAGGCCCGGTTCTCCGATTCCGGCGTCGTTGTCCGCGGCGTGGACGACGTCTGGGTCAAGCTCGCCCGGTGCTGCACTCCAGTCCCGCCGGATCCGATCCTGGGCTTCGTCACCCGTGGCTCCGGGGTCTCAGTGCACCGGACCGACTGCACCAACGTGAGCGGCCTGATGGACCAGCCGGACAGGATCGTGGAGGTGGACTGGGCCCCCACACAGTCCAGCGTGTTCCTGGTGGAGATCCAGGTCGAGGCGCTGGACCGCAAATCGCTGCTCTCCGACGTCACCCGGGTGCTCTCGGAAAACCACGTCAACATCCTGGCGGCGAGCGTGCACACGTCCACGGACCGGGTGGCAATCTCCAAGTTTGCCTTCGAGATGGGCGACCCGAAGTACCTCAGCCACGTGCTCAGCGCGGTCCGCAGGATCGACGGCGTCTTCGACGTGTACCGCACCACCGGAAACCGCCGCCGCAGCTGACCCGGCAGTTCAGGCCTCGGTCCAGGCTTACTGGACGGGATCAATCTGGCGCCGCCGGCTCTGCCTCGAGGGCGGCGAGCTTCGCCAGGGCCGCCCGCTTGTGCGGAACGCGCGGACTCGCCTCCACGGCGAGCCTGAGCAGCCGCAGGCGGACGCCCAGCTCGGGACGAGCCAACAGCGCCCTGAGGGCCGGCACGGCCCGCTCCGCGTCCACGTGCATCGCCACGTCCACCGCCGTGCGCAGCGGGCTGGACACCATCAGGCCTCCCATGCTCACGACGTCGAACGGCCCCAGCCGAACTTCGTGGAAGGTGCAGCCGCGCACGGACCGCAGACTGGAAATCCGCCGGTTGGCGTCAACCAGCAGCGCCAGGCGGTCCGGTTCCGTGGCACACCCATAGATCCATGCCGCGGTCATCCGGCCCGCCACGACCCGCTGCCGGATCGCCGGCGCCACCACCAGGGCCGCGGCCCGCGCGCGAAGCTGCGGACTGGCATGGGACCCGGGCGGCAGGTAGCCGCGCTGATACAGCTGCGTCAGCACGCCGTCGGCGGCCATGGCCTGCAGCTCCGGCCAGGAGAACAGCGCGCCGGGGGAGTAGAGCTCGCAGTGTTCCGGCCCCGGACCTGGACTTGGAGTCCCCGGCACCGGAGCTCCCGGCACCAGGGCGTGCCGGCCCGGATCCGGTGGAGCGGTGGGAGCGCGGGGCATGATTACCATTCCGCCATCGTTCCCGGTTCCCCGGACATAGAACAGGCCCCGTACCGGTCATGTGGATAACCGAAACGGGGCCTGGACTGACCTGCTGGTGTACTTCGTACTGGGGTGCCGCGTGCCTAGGAGAGTTCGCTCGCTGAGCGTTCGAGCTGCTCCAGCCAGGCCTGGCGTGCCTCAAGGGCTTCCCGGGCGGCCTTGATCTTGCGCTCGTCGCCGGCCTTCTCCGCCTTGGCCAGATCTTCCTTGAGGCCGGCAATAGCGGCCTCAAGCTGGGTGAGGGCGCTGTTGGTGCGCGCCTTCGTCTCCGGGTTGGAACGCTTCCAGTTTTCGTCCTCGGCGTGGCGGACAGCGTCCTCCACCTTCCGCAGACCGGCTTCGATGCGGCCCATGTCGGCGCGCGGCACCTTGCCGGCCTCTTCCCAGCGGTCCCGGATGGACTGCAGCGACTTCTTGGCTGCCGCGAGATCCTTGATCGGCAGGAGCTCGTTGGCTTCCACCAGGAGCGCTTCCTTTACCACCAGGTTCGCACCGTACTCCTGGTCGATCTCGTCGTTGGCTGCCTGGCGGTTGGTGAAGAAGACGTCCTGGGCGGCGCGGAAGCGGGCCCACAGCGCGTCGTCGTCCTTGCGGCTGGCGCGGGGTGAGGCTTTCCACTCATCCATCAGGCGGCGGTACTCGCCGGCGGCAAAACCCCAGTCGGTCGAGGAGGAAAGGGCCTCGGCCTCGTTGATCAGCTTCTCCTTTGCGGCCTTGGCCGCCGAGTTGTTGCTGTCCAGCTGGGAGAAGTACGCGCGGCGGTGCCGGTCAAACACCGTGCGGGCGGCGCGGAACCGCTTCCACAGTGCGTCCTCGTTGCTGCGGCCGAGCCGGACGCCGCTCTTCTGGGCGGTCTTCCAGCTCTCGAAGAGTTCGTTCATCCGCGCGCTGGAGGTCTTCCACTGGATCTGCGCGGGATCGTGGCCGGCAATTTCCTCGGCCTCGGCCACGATGGCCTCGCGGGCGGCAAGCTCAGCGGCGCGGACAGCGTCGTGCTCGGCCTTCTCAGCCTTTTCCAGCTCGCCGATCTGTGTCACCAGAGCGTCCAGCCGGGCCTCGGCGGAGCGGATGTCGCCCACCATGTTCCGCTCGGCGAGCTGCTCGCGCAGGTGCGTGACGGTCTTCTGCATGTCCGCGGTGGGCGCCTTGGAGCTCACCCGCTGTTCCAGCAGGACGATCTGGGCCACGACGTCCTCGAACTTCCGGGCGAAGTAGCCCAGGGCCTCGTCCTCGCTGACACCCGGGTACTGGCCTACGGGGTATTCCGTGCCGTCAACGGTCAGGAAGACGTGGCCGTCGCCTTCAACGCGGCCCCAGCGGGCCGCTTCGGCCAGTGAAGCTGCGGAGGACACGGCCGCCGGGGCCGGGGCCGGTGCGGCCGCGGACGGCTTGGCCTTCGGCCGGCCGGCAAACGCTGCCGGGCTCGGCGCGGGACGCGCGGCCGGCGCGGGACCCGGCGTCGAAACCGGGGCGGCGGTGGCTTCAGCTTGGTCAACAGGCTCGGCCGTCTCCGCCGGCTCGGCAGGTTCTGCCGGAACGGGCGGCACAGTGGGCTCGGCAGGTTCTGCCGGAACGGTGGGCACAGTGGCCTCGGCGGGTTCCTCGCTGGTCGCGGCTGGGGCCTCGGGTGCCGCAGTCTCGCCGTCGGAGTCTACGGCAGCGCCTGCACTCTCGGCGGGGGTCGCCTCGGTTTCGGTTTCGTTGGCAGCTGCTGTTGCCAATGTTTCGTCGGATTTCTGACTGTCTGTCACCGCTAGAAGTCTTTCGCTTGGAGGGAAATACCGGGACCAGGGCCTTGGGGGCCGCGGCTGGTTACTTCAGTGAGAACGAGTCTATCGTGACTGGTTCCGCAGGTGCGCCGTCGGTGGCGTTGTCGCCGGGCTTCAGTCCGGCAACGGCAATACCGCCCACCACGTCGAGTCCAGAGGTCACCTTGCCCACCACCGTATAGCCCCCGGCGGCATCCGCTGGAATGACGGTGTCCTTGTACACAATGAAGAATTGGGTGCCGTTACCGTTGGCGTTCCCGCCGGTCCGGGCCACTGCGATGGTTCCGGCGGGGTACTTGTTGTCCGCCGGGGTGTTTTCCAGCGGGCCCCAGGTGTAGCTCGGGTCGCTGCTGCCGTCACCGGCCTTGGAACCGCACTGGAGTACGCCGAAGTTCTCCGCCGTGGTCAGCCGGTGGCAGCTGACGCCGTCGTAGAACTTTTGGTCGGCAAGGGATTTGAAGACCGCCGCGGCCTGGGGGGCCTTCGTGCCGTCGAGTTCGACGCCGAGCGTGCCGCGGTTCAGCTTGAGCTCGCCCGTGAACGTCTTGCCCGCGGCAGTCTCCGGCTTGGGGATGTTCGCGCCGTTCGTCGGGGCCGCTGTGGGTGAGGCGGATGCCGACGGGCTGTTCAGTCCCTCCTGCGCGGCCGCGAATTCCTCTTCGGTCGGGTTTGAGGCGAAGGCGGTCAGCTGAAGCACCAAGGCCAGGCCAATTGCGGCCGTGCCGGCGCTGATGGCGAAGACGTTGTCGCGCTTGCGGCGCTTGTCCTGGTCCCGGCGCAGGCCGCGCCTGGCCTCCATCTGCTGGACGCGCCGCTTCGCCTCGCGTGCGCTGCGTGAACTGGCCGCCAAAGGTCCTCCTGGTTGTATGGCCGCCACCATGACGGGGCCGTAGGCGCCGTCGCGGTAGCAGCAGCAAGCTGCCGGCAGTCCCGCAGGGTCCGGCTCCGTTGGAAGAAGCGGGCGCCGAACGCATAAACTGACTGCCGCACACAGTTTATGCACGACTGGCCGGTCTGCCGCTTATCTTCGTTACGTTTCGACAGAGAGAATGCCGCCTGACGCCCGCGCCCGAAGATACTGCAGTAGCAACGCGATACCGCAGTGGTAACCAGAGGAGAAAATTTCACCATGGCACGCACAGCCTCCCTGTCAGGATTCCCCGAGTGGCTTCCCGAGGAGCGGCTGGTGGAACTCCATGTGCTGGACACGCTGCGCCGGACCTTCGAGCTCCATGGTTTCTCCTCGATCGAGACCCGCGCCGTGGAGACGGTGGGCCAGTTGCTGCGCAAGGGGGAAATCGATAAAGAGGTCTACGGCCTGAGCCGGCTCCAGGACGATGAGGACTCCGCGGCCAAGGTTGACCCGCATGCCCTTGCCCTGCACTTCGACCTCACCGTGCCCTTCGCCCGGTATGTCGTGGAAAACGCCGGCTACCTGGCGTTCCCGTTCCGCCGTTACCAGATCCAGAAGGTCTGGCGCGGCGAACGTCCCCAGGAGGGACGGGCCCGCGAGTTCACCCAGGCGGACATCGACGTCGTCGGCGACGGCGAACTGCCGTTCCGGTACGACGTTGAAATCGCGCTGGTGATTGCCGAGGCGCTCAACGCGCTGCCCATCCCCGACTTCCTGCTGCGGATCAACAACCGCAAGCTGGCCGAGGGCTTCTACACCGGGATCGGCCTCACGGACACCGCGGGCGTCCTGCGCAGCATCGACAAACTCGAGAAGGTCGGGCCGGCGAAGGTGGCCGAGTTGCTCAAGGAGGAACTCGGCGCCACTGACGATCAGGCGCAGGCTGCCCTGAAGCTCGCGGGCATCCGCACCACGGACACGTCCTTTGTGGAGCAGGTCCGGGCGCTCGGCGTCACCAGCGAGCTGTTGGAGGAAGGCCTGAACGAGCTGGAGCAGGTCATTGCGGCCGCCGTCCAGCACGCGCCGGGACGGGTCGTCGCCGATCTCAGCATCGCCCGCGGCCTCGATTACTACACCGGCACCGTGGTGGAAACCGTCTTGGTGGGGCACGAGCAGCTGGGCTCGATCTGCTCCGGCGGCCGCTACGACGCCCTGGCGAGCAAGGGCAACCGCAAGTTCCCCGGCGTCGGCCTCTCGATCGGCGTGACCCGGCTGGTGTCGCGGATACTGAGCCAGGACCTGGCCAAAGCCACCCGCTCCGTGCCGACCGCCGTGCTGGTGACGCTCAACAACGACGACAGCTGGGCCGCCGCACAGGATGTCGCCGCGCAGCTGCGCAGCCGGGGCATCGCCACGGAGGTCGCCGCGAAGGCCGAGAAGTTCGGCAAGCAGATCAAGTTCGCCGACCGTCGCGGCATTCCGTTTGTCTGGTTCACTGACGACGACGGCAAGCACCAGGTCAAAGACATCCGCACGGGCGAGCAGTACGACGCCGACCCGGACTCGTGGACGCCCTCCGAGGAGGACCTGCACGTGCGCGTAGTCGCCGCGGGCTAGGACTTCCGGGCAGGCCCGTTAGTGTCCCGCGTCCTGCGCACCAGCAGGACGAGGAACCGCCCGGCCACCCCTGCCGCCAGCACCGCCGCCATGAACAGCACGGAGGCCGGCGGCAGGGTGACGGCCAGGACCAGGCAGCCGAGGAAGCCCAGCACATTGAGCCAGCGCGGCGCATGCCAGGGGCGGCCGGCCAGCGTGAAAGCCGCGGCGTTGGTCACGGCGTAATAGACCAGCACGCCGAAGCTGGAAAAGCCGACCACGGTCATCACGTCGGTGCTCAGCAGCAGGACCACGACGGCGGCGGCGACGGCCAGTTCCGCCGTGAACGGGACGGTGCGGGCGCGGCCCACCCTGGCCAGCGGGGCGGGCAGGTCCCGTTCCCGCGCCATCGCCAACGTGGTCCGGCCGACCCCGGTGATCAGGGCCAGCAGCGCGCCGAGGCCGGCCGCCGCCGCTCCGGCCTGGACGAACGGGACGCCGGCGCCGAGGCGGGAGACCGCCACCGCGTCCAGCAGCGGCGCCGTCGAACCCGCCAGCTGCTGCGGGGGCAGGTGCCACTGCAGCAGCGCGGCCAGGCCAAGGTAGATCACGAAGGCCCCGGCCAGTGCGGCCAGGATGGCCCGCGGGATCGTACGGGCGGGATCCTTGACCTCCTCGCCGAGGGTGGCGATCCGCGCATAACCCGCGAAGGCGAAGAACATCAGCCCCGCCGCGGGAAGGACGCCCCAGCCGCCGGAGGGCGGCGCGGGATAGGCCGGCGCCGCCGACACGGCGGGGGCGCCCGCCGGGTGCGGACCGAGCAGGGAGGCCACGGCGACGAAGACGAGCGTGGCCAACACGACGGCCAGCAGGATCCTGGTCAGCAGCGCGGTCCGCGTGATGCCGAGCAGATTAACTCCCGTGAGGACGACGACGCCGGCGACCGCCAGCGGCGTGGCATAGGCCGGCGCCACGTAGTGCCCGAACGTCAGCGCCATCGCCGCGCAGGACGCCGTCTTACCCGTGATGAAGCCCCAGCCCGCAATGAAGCCCGGCCACTGGCCGAGCTGCCGGCGCCCGTACACGTAAGTTCCCCCGCTGTCGGGGTACCTCGCCGCCAACTGCGCCGACGCGACGGCATTGCAGTAGGCGATGACGCCGGCCACGGCCACGGCAAGTGTCAGCAGCGGCCCGGCCAGGGCTGCGGCGGGGGAGAACACGACGAACACGCCGGCGCCCAGCATCGAACCCAGGCCGATTGCCGTGGAATCGAACACGCCGAGGCGGCGCTGCAGCCGCTGGGGTGGCCGCTGCGGACCAGGCCGGCCGCCGGGCTGATCGCGGTGCTGACCGGGGGGCTGGTCACCGGGCTGGGTTCCGTTGCGCCGGGTTGCCATGGCAAAAGGGGCCTTTCCAACGGGTAAACTCGAACGGGATCGTTCCCGTAGCGATCATATTAGAACGTCATTGTTTTGTTATCGCTTTTGATTTTCCCTCTGTCTTCTTCAGAAAGGCGTGCTGTGCTGCGCACACATGACCTCGGATCACTTCGCTCCGAGCACATTGGACAAACCGTAACCCTCGCCGGCTGGGTCGGCCGGCGTCGTGACCACGGTGGTGTCGCATTCGTTGACCTGCGCGACGCGTCCGGCGTCGCCCAGGTTGTGGTCCGTGAAGAAGAGGTCTTCCACGGACTGCGCAACGAGTATGTGCTGCAGATCGTCGGCACCGTCTCCCAGCGTCCCGACGGCAACGAGAACCCGGCGCTTCCCACCGGCGAGATCGAGGTCATGGCCGAGAAGGTCACGATCCTCAACACCTCGGATCCGCTGCCGTTCCAGATCGACGAACACGTTGAGGTGGGCGAGGAAGCACGCCTGAAGCACCGCTACCTGGACCTGCGCCGCCCCGGCCCCGCCCGTAACCTGCGCCTGCGTTCGGAAGCCAACCGGGTGGCCCGCGAACTGCTCCACCAGGACGGCTACGTGGAGATCGAAACCCCCACGCTGACCCGTTCGACGCCGGAAGGCGCCCGCGACTTTGTGGTTCCCGCCCGCCTGGCGCCGGGTTCCTGGTACGCGCTGCCGCAGTCCCCGCAGCTGTTCAAGCAGCTCCTTCAGGTGGGCGGCTTCGAAAAGTACTACCAGATCGCCCGTTGCTACCGCGATGAAGACTTCCGCGCGGACCGCCAGCCGGAATTCACCCAGCTGGACATCGAGGCCAGCTTCGTGGAGCAGGACGACATCATCCGTCTGGGCGAGAACATCGTCAAGGCCCTGTGGAAGCTGATCGACGTTGAGATCCCGACGCCGATCCAGCGCATCACCTACCACGACGCCATGGCCCGCTACGGCTCGGACAAGCCGGACCTGCGCTTCGGCCAGGAACTCACCGAGCTGACCGAATTCTTCAAGGACACCAACTTTGGTGTCTTCAAGGCGCCCTACGTCGGCGCCGTCGTCATGCCCGGCGGCGCCTCCCAGGCCCGCCGGGCCCTCGACGCCTGGCAGGAGTGGGCCAAGCAGCGCGGCGCCAAGGGCCTGGCGTACGTCCTATACAAGGAGGATGGCGAACTCGCCGGTCCCGTCGCCAAGAACCTCACAGAGACCGAGCGGGCGGGCCTCGCCGACGCTGTCGGCGCCAAGCCCGGTGACTGCATCTTCTTCGCAGCCGGCGAGAAGACCCCGTCCCGCGCGCTCCTCGGCGCTGCCCGCGTCGAGATCGGCCACCGCACCGGGCTCATCAACCCTGCTGACTGGGCCTTCTGCTGGGTCGTGGACGCGCCGATGTTCGAGCCGGCCGCCGCTGCGGTCGCCTCCGGCGACGTCGCCGTCGGCGCAGGCAAGTGGACCGCCGTCCACCACGCGTTCACCTCGCCCAAGCCCGAGTTCATGGACTCCTTCGACGCCGATCCCGAATCGGCGCTGTCCTACGCCTACGACATCGTCTGCAACGGCAACGAAATTGGCGGCGGCTCGATCCGTATCCACGAGCGCGACGTCCAGGAACGCGTCTTCGAGCTCATGGGCCTGGACAAGGAAGACGCCCAGACCAAGTTCGGCTTCCTGCTGGAGGGCTTCAAGTTCGGAGCCCCTCCGCACGGCGGCATCGCCTTCGGCTGGGACCGCGTGGTTGCCCTGTTGGCCGGTGTGGAGTCCATCCGCGACGTCATCGCGTTCCCGAAGTCCGGCGGCGGCTTCGACCCGCTGACCCAGGCTCCCGCTCCCATCACGGCGCAGCAGCGCAAGGAAGCCGGCGTCGACTTCAAGCCGCAGCCCAAGAAGCCTGAGGACGGCAGGGACTAGCCTTCGAGCTTCAGCGGCAGGGGCTCCCCGGGCAACCGGGGAGTCCCTGCCGTCTGTCATTAGTTGCCCGCATTCGTCCCGGACGGAGTAGCCCGATGAACCTGGACCCGCGCCCCGGGCTGGAGACGCTGATGGATGCAGCGTGGCCTGCCGCGGAGCGCGAGGAATTCGGCGGGTGGGTGCTGCGGGCGGCGTCAGGGGTGACCCAGCGGGCGAACTCGGTCTGGCTGATGGATCCCGGCGAGGATCCGCACCGGCAGCTCGCCGCAGTCCGTGACGCCCGGCTTTGGTACCGCAGCCGGCGGCTTCCGCTCATCCTCCAAATTTTTGACGGCCCACGCCACGCGGCGCTCAACGCGGTACTCGACGCCGAAGGGTTCACGCGGCAGTCCGAAACCTTGGTGCTGGTCCATGTTCCCGGTGCTGAGTCCGGCGTGGAGTCCGGCGTCGGGCCCGGCGCCCCCGAACCTCCCGTGGAAATTTCGGCCGGGCCGTCGGCGGAATGGCTGGAGCTGTGGTGGAGCGTCGACGGCCGCGGGGGAGCGGACGAGCTCGCCGTGGCCCGCGGCATTCTCGAAGGGTGCCCCTCGCTGTACGCTCTGGTGCGGGACGACGGCGGCGCGCCAGCCGCCGTCGCACGCCTCGCCTTGCCCAACACCGGCCCGTCCGGGCCCGGGTGGGGCGGGCTGTACTGCATGGCAACGCGTCCGGATGCACGGCGTCGGGGCTATGGCGGCCGGGTGGTCCGGGCGCTGCTGCACGAGGGCGGGGCCCGCGGCCTGGCGGGGTACTGGCTGCTGGTCATGGCCTCCAACGCCGGTGCCCGTGAGCTGTACGCGCGGGCAGGGTTCCGCGAAACCGGCCGCTACCTCTACCGTCAGGACAGGCCCAAGCGGCACCTGACCGGCTGCTAAGGATTCCGGCTCCCGCCGTTAAGGGCTCTCCGGTGTCGCGGGATGTCCCTCGGCTCAATGCTCACGCTCGAGGACAGCCTATGTCGCTATTTCTGTCGGTGCCTCCTGAGATGATCTGAGTGTGGAGAGCAGGACAGCGTTGAGCGCGGAGAGCGGTGCGGCGATAGAAGCCGTCGCCGCCTCTGTTGCCGCGCTGGCTGCCTTGGCCGGCGCCGGCGCCGGCGCCGGCGCTGACGACGCCGGTGCGCCTGCTGCCGACCCGGTGGGAGACGGCGATCCGTTGCGGCAACTGGCGGAGGGTTGCCTGGACGGGCTGGCGGAGGTCGCCCGGATGGAGGCCCGGACCGCGGCGTTGAGGGTGCGGCTGGCCGCCGACTACGCGCAGGCAACCAGGTTCCTGGCGCCGCCGGCGCCGTCACCGCGGGACCGCGCCGTTCAGGAGATGGCACTGGTGGCTGAGGTTGCCTGTGTCCTGACCGTCAGCGAACGCACCGCAGCGGCCCTCCTCGCCGAAGCCCACGCCCTGACGACGGCGCTGCCGCTGACCCTGGCCGCCCTTGAGTCCGGCACGATCTCCTGGGCCCACGCCCGGATCCTCGTGGACGAAACCAGCAGCCTGGATGCGGCCGGGGCGGCCGGGCTCGAAGCGCACTTCCTGGACCCCGAAGCACCGAACCCGGCCCGCGGCTGCCCGGCCGGGGACCTCGTTCCGTCCCGGTTCCGGGCCAAGGCCCGCGCCTGGCGCGAACGCCACCACCCGGCCGGCATCGAGGAACGCCACACCACGAGCGCCGCGGACCGGCGGGTCGAGTACACCCCGGACCGGGACGGCATGGCCTGGCTTTCCGCCCACCTTCCGGCCGATACCGCCGCGGGGATCTGGGACCGGGCCACCGCGGCGGCCCGCGCCCTTCAGGGCCCGGACGAGTCCCGGACCCTGACCCAGCTCCGCGCCGACATCACCGCCATCTGGCTCCTCACCACCGGCACGCCCGGCGGCGGAACAAACGGTGGAACGGCCGACGGCGGCAACGGCACCGGCACGGGGGCGGAAGCTCGTGCGGGGGCGGGTGGGCTTGTTCCGGTCCCGCGGGCGCAGGTCCTGGTCACCGTCCCGGTCCTGGCCCTGCTCGGCGCCACCGACGAACCGGCCGTCCTGGATGGCTACGGGCCGATCCCGCCCTCGATGGCCCGCCGCCTCATCGCCGAGGGCGCCGGTTCCTTCCACCGGGTCCTGACCGACCCCCGGGACGGTGCTCCGCTGGAAATCGGCCGGACCAGCTACCGGCTCACGACGGCCCAGCGCCACTGGCTCCGGCTCCGCGACGGCCGGTGCCCCTTCCCCGGCTGCGGCAACCACTCCCTGGACAACGAGGCAGACCACCTCCTGGCCTGGGCCGACGGCGGCACCACCGGTATCTCGAACCTCGGCCAGCCCTGCCCGAAACACCACGGGCTTAAACACGCCTCCGCCTGGACACCGGACCGGGCCAGCAAAGACCACCCGCCCGGCTGGACCTCACCGTCCGGACGGCACTACCCCAGCGAACACCAGGACTGGGACCCACCCCACTGGCCCGAAGACTGGCTGCCCCACATCCCGGCCACGGACGAACCCAACCCGGAACCCGACCCCGACACGGGCCCCGATCAAGGCCAGCCCGCGGATCCGGGCCCAGGCCTGCCCCCGGACCCCTTCCCGGACTGGCACCAATTCACCGCCGGGCATCCACTGCCCGAGGCGGACACAGATGATCCGTACTGGGCAGCAACCCCGGCCGACCCCTATTCGGAATGGCTCCTGCTCCAATGTGCCTGACCGATTGTGTCTGACCGAGCAGTTGCCGGTCGTCGGTGAACGCGGTGTGGTCGTTGACTCGTTAGGGCGGCCCGTTTGCATCACAGAAGTTGCCGAGGTTCGCGTCGTGCCCCTCGGCACCGTCGATGCAGCTCACGCGATCGACGAAGGCGAGGGTTACCAGACAGTCTCCGAATGGCGCGTAGGCCACGAGCAAACGGATCCGCTACCGGAGAGAAACTACCCGAACACTTGGAGCGCCATCAGCGTTCCAATTGAAGAGCGTTAGGTGCCAGAGCTGCGGCCGTTTGCGTGAAGGGTCGATTAGTCCATTGGCGCCCAAACTCTGCAGAGCCTCTCGAACTTTCCACGACGGAGGCGTTCCACCCGCAGCAACAGCTCGTTGCCAGTCCGCCGCGGCGTCCGCGGGACTGATTCCAACGGACTTCAGAGCTTCGTGATCACGAAGATCAACAATACGGTTGGCCTCTACATTGAACTGCAACACCTCACGACCGGGAGTGCGTTCGTCAGTGTGGGCCATCATTGCAGCGGCGACACCTTCAGGTGACGAACTTAGGTACAGCGTTGGGACCTCTGGCGGCGAATACCGGCCGGCAGACCGAGATCCCGCAAGAGCCGCGTCACGGTAGGCAGGATCCACAGCACGGTAGAACGAACCTTCTACAGTGCGCATCAGGGCACTTTCCCAACTGACAACTGGTTGGTCTCGCTGCATGGTTTTCTTATCCTTACGATTTAGTTCAGGGACGCCAGTGTTCTAGGTACGGGAGCCAATCTGCTTACGAAACTTCGAGGCGCCAGGAACTCGCTGCCAGCTCCACGAGTAAGGCAATTTCCTGTTCCGGCTCTTGGTCCCCACACCGCGAGTATCCGGCCGGACTAGGTGATGGGGACCGTCTGTGTTTTGCGGAGCTGGGCGATGCCGATGAGAGTGAGTGCGGCTGTGCCCAGCAGGACCAGGATCAACAAACCCAACAGCGGGAGCTCGTGGATGGCGAGCTGGGGAATGCGGCGCGAGGGCACTGCCAGAACGCCCACAAAGGCGCCGATCAGACCGAAGTAGCTGCCCGTCATGAAACTGCGGTGGGCCCTGATGTTTCTCTTCCAGATGGCCCACAGTCCCGCTGTTAGTGTGAAGAACGTCAGCACTGAGAGTGCGTGGAGCCAATTGAACCCGCCGTCGATGGTTCTGATTCCAAACGAGGTCAGCACCACGACATACATGGAAGCAGCCCAGATTCGGCCCACGATCCGATGAACGCGGCCGCCTTTGGTCCTGCGCAGCAGGTTCATGGCTCCGAAAATCAGTGAGTAGCTGGCGGCGATTGCGTGAAGTGAGATCAGAACGGTCCAGGAGGAAGGCATAGTCCGGAGCCTAGCTGACCGTGCCCAGAGGGTTCGGAACGGCCCACCTGGAGACCTTGCTGCAGACGCAATTTCCCTTCACCGCGGCTCTAAGTCACAGAGCGGGCCAAAAAGGTCCCGTAGTGGGTTCCGTAAACGGATCGTTCATCGGGCATCTGGTTGGGGTGGCTGGGCTACTCGGCCTGGCAGTCCCGCCGACACCACGGCTGATTCCTGCGCGCGCTGCCGGACAGTCCGTAACAGGGGCCGGCAGGGCCGTTGCTCAAGTCGTCCCTACTCCGGTGGATCCGTCACCAGGATCCGAACCGCGCACAGGTCCTTGGCCGCCTTCTTCAGCACTGCGGCGCGCGGATCCGGGACGTCGAGGAACGCCAGCCTCGGCCGTGCCGCGTATTGCTTCAGCACCGGTTCGGCGAGGACCTGCTCGGCAAGGGTCCGGTCGCCGCCGGGAGCCAGATACTCGATCGGGTGCCCCGCGAAAATCCGCCCGGCATGCTCCGCAACGGCCTCCACCAGCGCATCGGCCTGGTTCGCCCGGCGCCGGGCAAAGCGCTGCTGCGACCAGCCGCCCGCAGCCGTCCGGGACTGGACATGCCGTGTACCGGTCTTCGACGCGAGCACGGCGCCGCCGCTGACCACCGCCACCGAGTAACCGCCGCGGCGGACCAGTACCGCCCCGATGCCCCGCGACTGGGACGCCAGGGAAGCGAGGCGGGCGACGGCGTCGCCGCCGCGCCCAGGACGGCCGTCCGCCGGCCACGGCGCCCGGAGCAGAGCCACGGCCCCGTCGGCGGCGCGCAGCTGCAGACCGTCGTCGAGCTCCTCCTCCACCAGTGCGCCGTGGCTCGCGGCGAAGCGGTCCACCCAGCCCGGCAGCCGGTCGCCGGAGACGAAGGCCACACGGGTGTCGGGGGTTGTCATGGCGCGGGTCTCCGTTATGAGGGTGTCTGGGCAAGCGGGAACTAGAAGTAGCCTATCTATGTGGATGATCTCTTTGGCGCAGGGCGGGACGGCGGCGCCGCTACCGAGGATGACGGCGACGCTGACCAGACCGGCGAGAGCCGCCGAGTCTCCCCGCGGAGCCCCCTCGCCGTCCGGATGCGGCCCCGCACCCTCGATGATGTCGTGGGCCAGCAGCACCTCCTCGGCCAAGGCTCGCCGCTGCGCCAGCTCGCCGCCGGCACGGACGCCACCGGCCCCGCGGGTCCCAGTTCACTGATCCTCTGGGGTCCTCCGGGTACCGGCAAGACCACCCTCGCCCATGTGATTGCCAAGGGCCCAGGGCGGAAGTTCGTCGAGCTCTCCGCCATCACCGCCGGCGTCAAGGACGTCCGCCGAGTGATGGACGAAGCCCTGACCGCCCGTGACCTGTTCAAGACCACCACTGTGCTGTTCCTGGATGAGATCCACCGCTTCAACAAGGCCCAGCAGGACGCCCTGTTGCCCGGCGTCGAGAACCGCTGGGTGGTCCTGGTCGCCGCGACCACCGAAAACCCCTCCTTCTCCGTCGTTTCCCCACTGCTGTCCCGCTCGCTGCTGCTGACCCTGAAACCGCTCACCGACGCCGACGTCGAGGGCCTTCTCCTGCGGGCCGCAACGGATGACCGCGGGCTCGGCGGCAAAGTGGAACTCAGCGACGAGGCCCTGGCACACCTCGTCCGGCTCTCCGGCGGGGACGCCCGGCGTGCGCTGACCGCGCTCGAGGCGGCGGCCGGCGTCGCGTTCGGGGACGCGGACGACACTGACGCAGTCGTAGCCGGCACAGCCAGCGGGGCGCCCGAGGCGGCCCCGGTGAAGATCGAGCTCAAGCACACGGAGCGCGCCCTGGATGTCGCCTCCGTCCGCTACGACCGGGCCGGGGACCAGCATTACGACGTCGCCAGCGCGTTCATCAAGTCGATCCGGGGTTCCGACGTCGACGCCGCGCTGCACTACCTTGCCCGGATGCTGGAGGCGGGTGAGGACCCCCGGTTCGTGGCCCGCAGGATCGTGATCTCGGCGGCCGAGGACGTCGGCATGGCTGACCCGACTGCGCTGCAGACCGCCGTCGCGGCGGCCCAGGCCGTACAGCTGATCGGCATGCCGGAAGGCCGCATCATCCTCGCCGAGGCCGTGGTGCATCTGGCCACCGCGCCGAAGTCCAACGCCGCGTACATGGGCATTAACCAGGCCATCGCCGACGTCCGCGCCGGGCTCGGGAACGGCATCCCCGCCCACCTTCGCGATGCCCACTACCCGGGCTCGAAACAGCTCGGCCACGGCAAGGGCTACAAGTACGCCCACGATGCCCCGCACGCCGTCGCCACGCAGCAGTACCCGCCGGACGACCTCGTCGGGCGCAACTACTACGAACCCACCGGCAACGGGGCCGAACGCGACATCGCCACCCGGCTCGAGCGGCTTCGGAGGATCATCCGCGGCACCTGAAAGGCACGTGGGCGGCAAGTGAACGCCCGTGACCTGCGGCTGGTCGGCGGCGGCCCGTGGCGCCGGAATCCGCCGTTGACATAGGGGCCAAGAGGTCTAACGTGGAATTACGGCGGCATGGATCTGCTGACCGTCCGTGCGGCGCAGGGGACAGCGCAGTCACATCGCTGGCTCCCTCGTTCCGGACCCCGGAACGGCAGCTGGCTTCGCTCGAACCCAGCTCATCCAGCGCGAGCGTTCCCGTCCCGTCCCCGGCAGGTGTCCCATGAGTATCAACTTCGTTACAGCCATGGCAGTGAAGTCCTTCGATGTGCCGGACAAGAAACGGTGCCCGGACAAGGCCGAATTCGACCTCTGCACAGTGAACGACTACTCGGTGGCCCGGCTGATCCTGGGCCCGGGCTGGCGGTGGTCGGAGAACACCAGACCCTACGAGCGGACCGACGTCTGCCTGCACCACCATCTCGGCTTCTGCATCTCCGGTGAAATGGAAGTCGAAACGGCCGAAGGGCTGCGCTCCACGATCCACGCCAACGACACCTACGCGATTCCGCCGGGACACGACGAATGGGTGGTGGGCCCGAAACCGTTCGTGGCCGTGGAATTCCTGGGCGCGGCGTCTTTCGGGCGCAGCGGTGTCCGGGGAGCGCACGCCAGAATCTGACTTCGGTCCGCCGGCCGGATCTGGTAGGCTGGACCGTTGTCTGGCAAGGCACGGACGCACAATCCATGGAAACTTCGGTTCGATGAGGGTTGCCCTGTGCCCAGTAGCAAAAGGCAGCGGTTGGCCGATGCTCTCCATCGTGGAGGCCAGTAACACTGACACACCGCAGATATTGGAAGGACACAAGTGGCTAACAACACTCGTGCTCGCCGTACCGCACGCCTTTCGCGTGCACTCGGCATCGCTCTGACCCCCAAGGCCGCCAAGTACATGGAGCGCCGCCCGTACGGCCCCGGTGAGCATGGCCGTGCCCGCAAGAAGCAGGACTCCGACTACGCCGTACGTCTGCGCGAAAAGCAGCGTCTGCGCGCCCAGTACGGCATCCGCGAAGCCCAGATGACCCGTGCCTTCGAAGAAGCACGCCGCACCAAGGGCCTGACCGGTGAAAACCTGATCGAACTGCTCGAAATGCGTCTCGACGCCCTCGTGCTGCGTGCTGGCTTCGCCCGCACCATCGCCCAGGCCCGCCAGCTGGTTGTGCACCGCCACATCCTCGTTGACGGCATCCGCGTTGACCGCCCGTCTTTCCGCGTCGGCGAGGGCCAGCTGGTCCACGTTCACAGCCGCAGCGAGACCATGCCTCCGTTCCAGGTTGCAGCAGCCGGCGCTCACCGCGACGTCCTGCCGATCGTTCCGGCTTACCTGGACGTCAAGCTTGACGCCCTGCAGGCCCGCCTGGTGCGTCGCCCCAAGCGCTCCGAGATCCCCGTGACCTGCGAAGAGCAGCTCGTCGTGGAATTCTACGCACGCTAATTCAAAAGGCATCACCTACAAAGAAGCCCGTGGCAAGCGCCGCGGGCTTCTTTGTATGTAAGGTACTTGGGGGAGTTCCCCGGGAGCCGGTTCGGCTTGCCGGATTTAACTGTCGGCGAAACCGTCGGAACCCGACGCAACAAGCAGGTATCCACTGCAGTTCAAGGAGATGAGTGTCTATGTCTGGTGGCGATATTGCCGGCCTGATCGCGGCTGGAGTGTTTGCACTGCTGGTCCTGCTGCTCGCCGTGCCGATCCTGAAGCTCGGGGGAGTGTTCGACGAAATGCGGACCACCATCCGCTCCATCAGCGACGGCGCCACCCCGCTCATGGACGAGGTCACCGCGACGGTGACCACCACCAACGAGCAGCTGAAGAAGGTTGACGGCATCTCCTCGAACGTCTCGGACGCCTCCGCCAACATCTCGGCGCTGTCCTCGCTCATGGCCGCCACCGTGGGCTCGCCGCTGATCAAGGTGGCAGCCTTCAGCTACGGCGTGCGCTCCGCCTTCAGCACCCGCAAAAAGCCCGCCACCGGCCGCCGCAGCCGCTAAACCCTCCGGGAGCACCTGACATGAACAGAATCATCTGGATGGGAATCGGCGTCGCGATCGGCGTTATCGCCTTCCGCAAAGTCACCGAAGCGCAGTCCGCCCTCGGCCCCGAAGGCCTGAACCGGGCCGTCGGACGGCTGACGGACGGCCTGCTCGACTTCGCCGATGCGGTCCGCGATGGCATGGGCGAGCGGGAGTCAGAACTCCGCACGGCCCTCGGGATCGAGACGGCAACGGACCTCGCCGCCGGCGGCACTGTCGCCCGCCGGGATGCGGTCCGGCGCTAGCCGGGAGAGAATTAGTAAGTAAGGTGCCCGTCACCGGGGGTGACGGCGCGCCGACGCCCCCGGTGACGGGTACCAGATTGACGGGCCCGGATCAGTGCCGGTCCTCAGCTTGTCCCGCGCAGCACAGACGCGGGCCACATAACGCAGTGAATATTGAAGGGTAAGAAAACAGCTCATGAAGTCGCAGGAGATCACCAAGCGCTGGATCGACTTTTTTGTCAGCAAGGGGCACACCGCCGTCCCCTCCGCCTCCCTGGTCTCCAGCGACCCGTCCCTGCTGTTTACGGTCGCCGGCATGGTCCCGTTCATCCCGTACCTGACCGCCCGTGAGGAGGCCCCCTACCAGCGGGCCACCAGTGTGCAGAAGTGCATCCGGACCGGTGACATCGAGGAAGTGGGCAAAACCGCCCGCCACGGCACGTTCTTCCAGATGTGCGGCAACTTCTCCTTTGGCGACTACTTCAAGGAAGACGCCATCAAGTTCGCGTGGGAGCTCCTGACCACCAGCGTGGACGACGGCGGGTACGGACTGCCGCCGGAGCGGCTCTGGGTCACCGTCTATGAAGAGGACGACGAGGCCGAGCAGCTGTGGCTGAAGAACACCGGCATGCCGGCCGAGCGGATCCAGCGCATGGGCAAGTCCGACAACTACTGGTCCACCGGCCAGCCCGGCCCCGCCGGTCCCTGCTCGGAGATCTACTACGACCGCGGCCCGTCCTACGGCGTCGAGGGCGGCCCCATCGCCGATGAAAACCGCTACGTCGAGATCTGGAACCTCGTGTTCATGCAGTACCAGATCGACAACGTCCGCTCCAAGGTGGATTTCGACATCACCGGAGAACTGCCCAAGAAGAACATCGACACGGGCCTGGGCATGGAGCGCCTCGCGATGATCCTCCAGGACGTCGAGAACATGTACGAGACGGACCAGGTCCGCCCCGTGATCGACCGGGCCGCGGCCCTCTCCGGCCGGGAATACACCTCCGCGGAGTCCGCCGAGGACCCGCACCACACTGACGACGTCCGCATGCGCGTCGTTGCCGACCACATCCGCTCGGCCCTCATGCTGATCGCCGACGGCGTGACCCCCTCCAACGAGGGCCGCGGCTACGTGCTGCGCCGCCTGATCCGCCGGGCCGTCCGCTCCATGCGCCTGCTCGGCGTCGAAAAAGCCTGCCTGCCGGAACTGCTGCCGGCCTCGCGGGACGCCATGAAGGGTGTCTACCCGATCGTCGAGACCGACTTCGAACGCATCAGCCGGATTGCCTACGCCGAAGAGAAGGCGTTCCTGCGCACCATCGCCTCCGGCACCGCCCGCCTCGAGGACGCCGTCAAGGAATCCAAGGCCGCCAACCAGCCGCTCTCCGGCGCCGACGCCTTTGCCCTGCATGACACCTACGGCTTCCCGATCGACCTCACCTTGGAAATGGCCGAAGAGGCCGGGCTGAAAGTCGACGAGCCCGAGTTCCGCAAGCTCATGCTCGAGCAGCGCCAGCGCGCCCAGGCCGACGCCAAGGGCAAGAAGGGGTCGCACGCTGACCTCAGCGCGTTCCAGGAGCTGCTGTCCGCCGGCGAGACAGTCTTCACCGGCTACACCGAGCTCCAGGGCGAGTCCAAGGTCCGCGGCATCCTCTCCGGCGGCCGGAAGGTCGCCCAGGCCTCGACCGGCGATGAAATCGAACTGGTCCTGGCCGAGACGCCGTTCTACGCCGAAGCCGGCGGCCAGGCTGCCGACACCGGGCTGATCACCGGCGACGGCTTCGTCGTCGAGGTCCTGGATGTCCAGCGCCCCGTCAAGGGCCTCAGCGTCCACAAGGCAATCGTCCGCGAAGGCGAAATCGGTGCCGACTCGCTGGTTCAGGCCGCCGTGGACCGGGAACGCCGCCACGCCGCTGAGCAGGCCCACACCGGCACGCACATTGTGCACGCTGCCCTGCACCAGATCCTCGGCCCGGAGGCCCTGCAGCGCGGCTCCTTCAACAAGGCCGGCTACCTGCGCTTCGACTTCGCCTGGGGTGAGGGCCTGAGCGCCGCCACCCGGTCCGAGATCGAGGAAGTCTCCAACATCGCCATCCGCAACAACTTCCAGGTGGAAACCAGGATCATGGGGCTCGCCGAGGCCAAGGCGCTCGGCGCCATGGCACTGTTCGGCGAGAACTACGGCAACGAGGTCCGCGTCGTGGAAATCGACGGCGCCTGGTCCCGGGAACTCTGCGGCGGCACCCACGTCGAGAACACCTCGCTGATCGGCAGCCTGTCACTGCTCGGCGAACAGTCGGTCGGCTCAGGAAACCGCCGTGTCGAAGCCTTCGTGGGCATGGACGCGTTCCGGCACCTGGCCGCGGAGCGGGCGCTCGTCACCGAGCTCACGGAAATGCTGAAGGTTCCCTCCGGGCTGCTCGCGGACCGGATTTCCAGCACCCTGACCAAGCTCAAGACGGCCGAGAAGGAACTCGAGCGGCTGCGCAAGGAGCAGCTCACGGCCGCCGCAGCCCAGCTGGTCGGCACCGCCCAGGATGCCGCCGGCGTCAAGGTCATCGCGCACGACGCCGGCCAGGTCAGCGGCGCGGACGACCTGCGCGGCCTGGCCCTGGACCTGCGGACGCGTCTCGGGTCCGAGCCCGCCGCCGTCGCGGTAGCCGGTGTCAGCAACGACCGTCCCGTGATCCTGATCGCCACCAACGAAGCCGCCCGGGCAGCCGGAGTCAAGGCCGGTGCCCTGGTGCGCCTCGCCGCAGGCATCCTCGGCGGCGGTGGTGGCGGCAAGGACGACGTCGCCCAGGGCGGCGGGACCGACGCCGCCAAGGTCGGTGCTGCCCTCGGCGCTGTCGTGGACGCCATTACCAGGCGATAGCGGATCCCACGTGTCTGAAGCTGCTGTGGCCGGCGTCTATCCCCGGGGCGTGAAGCTCGGGGTGGACGTCGGCACCGTCCGTGTGGGCGTGGCCGTCTGCGACCCCGACGGAATCCTGGCGACGCCGCTGCGCACTCTGGCGCGGAACGTGAAAAAGAACACCGACGTGCGAATCCTGGCCGCCCTGGCCGCGGAACTGGGCGCCGTGGAGATTTTCGTGGGACTGCCGCGCACCATGAAAGGCGAAGAGCACGCCTCCGCCAGGATGGCGACCGAGTACGCACAGCTGCTGGTACTGGCCCTGCAGGACGCCGGATCCGAGGTGCCCGTGCGCCTGGTTGACGAACGGCTCAGCACCGTGAGCGCCCACCGCAACCTGCACGAAGCTGGCATGAGCAGCAGGAATCACCGTACAGTTGTTGATCAGGTTGCGGCGGCAGGTATTCTGCAACATGCGATTGATATGCAAAAGGCCAGGGGAACGGAGGTCGGAAACCGCGTGTACGCGGAGTCTGCGCCGGGGCCGACCGGAGGCGGCGCACAGACCGGCCCGGCAGTACAGACGCACTCTTCAGAACATGGAAGGCTACAGTGAGCCCGGTCAACAGTGATGACTCCTCCGGTGACGCCCTTGGTGGCGCCGGCCGACCGCTGACGCGCAAAGAAATCCGGGCCCGGGAGAAGCTTCTGGCCACCCAGGGCCACAACGTGATCCCGCCGCAGGCTTTTGAGGCGGGACCGGACGTTCCGACGCCGGCACCGGCACCAACGCCGGCACCGGCAGAGGACAGCCTGCCGCAGTCCGGACCGGAACTTCCCGACGCGGCACCGACCGTGCACGAAGAAGCCGTTCGTGAAGAGCCGGTGCGCGAAGAGCCCGTGCGCGAAGAAGCCGTGCGCGAAGAGCCCGTGCACGAAGAGCCGGTGCACGAAGACTTCACGCAGCTGATCCCTGTCCGCGATGTACCTGTCCACGAAGTACCTTCCCGCGAGGAGCCCGTCCGCGAAGACGCTGGCCACGAGGACGTCGTCTATGCGTCAGCGGGCGGGCTCGGCTACGGCTCCAGCCACGATGCGGCTGCCCATGACGCCGGCGTCCACGATGGCTACGCTCCGCACCCCCACGACGAGGCCCACCATCTCTACGGCAACTCCGGTGACCCCCAGGCACAGCCGCACCCGGAGGCCGAGTACCACGGCGACCCGGGCGAGGAGCTGATGGCCGGAGCAGCCCGCTACGACAAGGGACCGTCCAAGAAGGTCCGCAGGCGGCGCCGCTTCCTGGCACTGGTGCTGACCCTGACGGTCTTCGTCGTCGCAATCGCCGTCGGCGCACAGTTCCTCAAGCCCCTCCTCGGCGGAGACACCATGGCCGACTACCCCGGCCCCGGAACCGGTGAAGTCACCATCACGATCGAACCCGGCGCCGGAACGCGGTCCGTGGCCACCGAACTTCAGTCGAAAAAGGTCGTGGCCAACGCGGACACCTTCCTCAAGGAGTTCACCGCTTCCGGCGGTGCCCTGAACCCCGGCACGTTCTCGATGCGCCAGGAAATGAAGAACTCCGATGCCGTGGATGTCCTGCTCAACAAGGGCCAGAGCAAGGTCATGTACTTTGCGCTCAGCGCCGGGCTGCGGATCGGCGAATCCCTGCAGGCGATTTCCGAGGGCACCGGGATTCCTGTTCAAGACCTGAAAGCGCTCAGCGATGCGCCCGCGCAGTTCGGCGTCCCGGCCAAAGCCAAGAACCTCGAGGGCTACCTGGCGCCGGGGGAGTACCGCTTCCCGTTGGGCTCCTCCGCCAAGGATATTTTGCAGAAGCTCGTCGGCAGCACCCAGGATGAACTCAAGGCCCAGGGCGTTACCGATCCCGCGAAACAGTACGACGTCGTGACGGTGGCCAGCATCGTCCAGGCCGAAGGTGGCCAGGCCGAATATGGTGACGTCGCCGGCGCCATCTACAACCGCCTCAAGCCCAACAACACCGAGACCAACGGGCTCATCCAGTCCGATGCCACCGTCACCTACGGCCTGGGCATCCGCAGCTTCCACATCGACGAGGTCCAGAAGGCTGACAAGTCGAACCCTTACAACACCTACGCCAACCAGGGGCTGCCCGCCGGACCCATCGGTTCCCCCGGCAAGACGGCCATTGACGCCGCCGCCAAGCCCAAGTCCAACAGCTTCCTCTACTGGGTCACCATCAACCTGGACACCAAGGAGACCAAGTTCTCCAAGACGCTGGCGGAACACAACGGCTACGTGGCGCAGTACAACGCCTGGTGCGAGGCCAACCCGGGACGCTGCGTATGACGCTGCGGGCGGCCGTCCTCGGGCATCCCATCAGCCATTCGAAGTCGCCCGCGCTGCACCGGGCCGCGTACGCCCACCTGGGCGTGGATATCGCCTACTCCGCCATTGACGTGACCGAGGCCGCCCTGCCCGATTTTATGAGGCAGGTCAGGGACGAGGTGCGCGCTGAGGGTTCCTGGCGCGGCCTGTCGGTCACCATGCCGCTCAAATCGGCCATGGTGGCGGAAGTGGACGAGGTCCGTGGCGTGGGGCGCGCCCTTGGGGTCGTCAACACGGTTGCGTTCGAATCCGACGGCGGCAGTGCTGGCCACACGCGATTGGTCGCGTACAACACCGACGTCACCGGGATCGTCAACGCGCTCCGGCACGCGGGGGCAGCCTCGGCGCCCACCGCCGTGATCCTCGGCGGGGGCGGGACCGCGGCAGCAGCCATCGCGGCGCTCAAGGAATTGGGGTCGGTGTCCGCCGAAGTGTTCGTCCGCGATGTCAGCCGTGTGGCAGAGGCCCGCGCGGCCTCCGCCGCCGTCGGCGTCCCCATCCGGGTGCTTCCCCTCGCCGGGGCGGCAGCCGCCGTCGCCGCGGCCGACGTCGTCATCTCCACGCTGCCGCCCCGCGCGGCAGACGCACTGGCCGCGGAACTAGCCGAAGAGCTGGCGGCGAAACGTCCAGGAGAACTGCCTCCGCATGGCAGCCCGGGCGTCCTCCTGGACGTCGCCTATGATCCATGGCCCAGCCGGATCGCCGCGGTCTGGCAGGAAGCCGGTGGCACGGTGGTCCCCGGACTGGAAATGCTGATCTACCAGGCCGTGGAGCAGGTACGGCACTTCACCGGGCTGGGCGAGGCCCTCCCTGCCGGAGTCACAGATGTGATGTGTGACGCAGTCGGGGCGCCCCGACGAGTGTTCTAACCGCCCGACATGGCAGGATGGAATGTATGTTGCGTTGGTTGACTGCCGGAGAATCCCATGGCCCGGCACTGGTCGGAATAATTGAAGGCGTGCCCGCCGGTGTGGAACTCACCAGCGCCCACATCAGCGAGGCGCTGGCCCGCCGCCGGCTCGGCTATGGCCGCGGCGCCCGGATGAAATTCGAGCAGGACGTGGTCACGATCCTCGGCGGAGTCCGCCACGGCCTGACCCAGGGCGGCCCCGTCGCCATCCAGGTCGGCAACACCGAATGGCCCAAGTGGGAACAGATCATGTCCTCCGATCCCGTGGAGCCCGAAATCCTGGCCGACCAGGCCCGGAACGCCCCGCTGACGCGCCCGCGGCCCGGCCACGCAGACTTCACCGGCATGCAGAAATACGGCTTCGACGAGGCCCGCCCGGTCCTGGAGCGCGCCAGCGCCCGCGAGACGGCCACGAGGGTGGCGCTCGGCACGGTCGCCGCGGCCTTCCTCAAGCAGCTCGGCATCGAGCTCGTCTCCCACACCGTATCCATCGCCAGCGTCGCCGTGCCGGAGGGCCGGCCGCTGCCGGTGCCGGGGAACGTGATCGCCCTGGACGCGGACCCGCTGCGCTGCTTCGACCGCGAAACCTCGGACGCCATGGTGGCCGAGGTCGACATCGCGCACAAGGAAGGCGAAACCCTCGGCGGCGTCGTCGAAGTGCTTGCCTACGGCCTCCCGCCGGGACTCGGCAGCTACGTGCACTGGGACCGGCGCCTCGACTCGCGTCTGGCGGCGGCCCTCATGGGCATCCAGGCCATCAAGGGCGTTGAAGTCGGCGACGGCTTCCTTACCGCCGCGCGCCGCGGCTCCGCCGCCCACGACGAGATCGTCAAGGACGCGGACGGCAAGATCATCCGTACCTCCAACCGCGCAGGCGGGATCGAGGGCGGCATGAGCATCGGCGATGTCCTGCGCGTCCGTGCCGCCATGAAACCGATCGCCACCGTACCCCGCGCGCTCAGGACGGTCGACGTCAGCACGGGGGAGGCCGCCAAGGCCCACCACCAGCGCTCCGACGTCTGTGCCGTGCCGGCCGCCGGTGTGGTGGCCGAGGCTATGGTGGCCCTCGTGATCGCCGAAGCGGTCGCGGAAAAATTCGGCGGTGACTCCGTGCAGGAGACCGCGCGCAACATCAAGGGTTACCTGGACAGCATTCCGGCGTCCCTGGACTCGATCGGCCACTAGTGCCGGCCGGGAAAACCGACGGGCCCTCCGCCGCGGCGGCGCCCGCGGCAAATAACGTTGGGCCGGTGGTCCTGATCGGACCGATGGCCGTGGGCAAATCGGCGATCGGACAGCAGCTCGCCGAGCACTTGGGGTGCGCCTTCATGGACACCGACGCCCTCGTGGTGGCCCAGCACGGGACGATCGCCGAGATCTTCGCCAGCCGTGGCGAGCACGCCTTCCGCGAGATGGAGGCCCGGGCCGTGGCCCAGGCCATCGAAGAGGCACAGGGCGGCACCGCCGTCATTTCGCTCGGCGGCGGGGCCGTCCTTGATTCCGGTACGCAGCAGCTCCTGGGCCGCTGTACCGTTGTTTACCTCGAATGCGACGCCGAGACTGTGGCGGAACGCATCGCCAGAAATTCGGGCCGGCCGCTCCTGGCCGGCGACGCCATGGGCCGGTGGCGGACCTTGTTCGCCACCCGGCAGCCGGTCTACGAACGGCTCGCCGACCTCGTCCTCGATGTCCGGCGCGGCAGCGTTCCGGAGCTGGCTCACCGGCTGGAAGATGCGCTGGGGGAGCGCGCCGCGGCTAAGGCCGCGGCGGTGCCCACTCCGGCGTCGACAAAGGAAGTTGAATAGTGAGTACCGAATCAACCGTCATGAAAGTCACCGGACAAACGCCGGGTGAGAACTACGACGTCGTAGTGGGCCGCGGCCTCCTGGCAAGCCTGCCGGGCCTGCTGGGTGAGCGCGTCAAGCGCGTCCTGGTCATCCACCCCCGTGCGCTGCGGTTGACCGGGGACACCGTCCGGGAAGAGCTGGCCGCCGCCGGGTTCACCGCGCTGACCGCAGAAATCCCTGACGCCGAAGAGGGCAAACACATCGAGGTCGCCTCGTTCTGCTGGCAGGTGCTGGGGCAGAACGACTTCACCCGCTCCGATGCCATCGTCGCCGTCGGCGGCGGCGCTGTTACCGACCTGGCCGGCTTTGTCGCCGCGACCTGGCTGCGCGGCGTGAAGGTCATCCACATGCCCACGAGCCTGCTGGGCATGGTGGACGCCTCGGTCGGCGGCAAGACCGGCATCAACACCGCCGAGGGCAAGAACCTGGTGGGCGCGTTCCACCCCCCGGCCGGTGTCCTCGCGGACCTCGACACGCTGGAGACGCTGCCGAAGAACGAGATCATCTCCGGCATGGCCGAGGTCATCAAGTGCGGCTTCATCGCCGACCCGGCCATCCTGGACCTGATCGAGAAGGACCCGTCCGCGGTTTCCGATCCGCGCTCGGACATCCTGCGCGAACTGATCGAACGCGCCATCAGCGTCAAGGCCCGGGTGGTGTCCGAGGACCTGAAGGAAACCGGCCAGCGCGAGATCCTGAACTACGGCCACACCCTGGGCCACGCGATCGAACTCGCCGAGCGCTACTCCTGGCGGCACGGCGCCGCCGTCTCCGTGGGCATGATGTTCGCCGCCGAGCTCGCCCGCAGCGTCGGCCGGCTCAGCGACGCCGACGCCGACAGGCACCGGAGCATCCTGGAAAGCCTCGGGCTTCCCATCACGTACCGCCGCGACCGCTGGCAGGCCCTCCTGGACGGCATGCGCCGGGACAAGAAGTCCCGCGGTGACCTGCTGCGGTTCGTGGTGCTCGACGGCGTTGGCCGGCCCGGCATCCTCGATGTCCCGGACACGTCCCTGCTGTTTGCCGCCTACCAGGAGATTGCCTCCTGATGCACATGGTCAAGGGCGGCACGAGCGAGTGGCCGGACGCGGGATTTCCCGGGATCCGGATCAACCCGCAGTCCCTGATGCCCCAGATCGTCAATGACGAGATCATGGCCGAGGCCCTGGCGGCCTCGACAGACCCAGGGGACCTGATCCTGGTCCGGCTCGTAGAAGGGCACGCGGCCGAAGCCGCCGAGCTCCTCGCCGAGGCCCGCTACAAGGACCCCGGCTCGCTCCGGCTGCGGATCTTCGAGGCGGACGTGCTCCGGGTCTCGAACCGGTTCGACCGGGCGGTGGAGGTGTTCCGCCAACTCCTCGCCGAGACCCAGGGCACCCTGGAGGAGGCCGCCGTCCGCCAGCACCTCGGCCGGTCCTACTTCGCCGGCGGGAACATTGGCGCCGCCGTCGAATCCTTCGCCAAGGCGCTGGATCTGCGCGTCGCCGGGTCCGCCGACGCGGCCCTCATCTATGCCTCCACCGTTGCGTTGCAGCGCGCCAGGGACGTCCTGGAACAGCAGTCCTGAGCCTGCGTCAGGCAGCTGTCCGCCGGAACCGGTAGAATAGATCTTGGATTTTTGACAAATACGCGCTGGCGGCCCGCTTGGCATGCCGGCCCGGCATAGATCGTCCGGCCGATAGCACCGGCCTGATGGAACCAGAGAGAAACTAAGAGGATACAGTGGCAACCACTAACGACATCAAGAACGGAACCGTCCTTAAGCTCGAGGGCCAGCTTTGGAACATCATCGAGTTCCAGCACGTCAAGCCCGGCAAGGGTGGCGCGTTCGTGCGCACCAAGATGCGCAACGTGATGTCCGGCAAGGTCGTCGACAAGACCTTCAACGCCGGACTGAAGATTGAGACCGCCACGGTGGACCGCCGCGACTACCAGTACCTGTACCAGGACGGCGCCGACTTCGTCTTCATGGACACCTCCGACTTCGACCAGCTCACCGTCTCGGCCGCCACCGTCGGCGACGCCACCAACTTCATGCTCGAGAACCAGATGGTCAACATCGCCATCCACGAAGGCAACCCGCTCTACATCGAGCTGCCCCCGAGCGTCGTCCTCGAGATCACCTACACCGAGCCGGGCCTGCAGGGCGACCGCTCCTCGGCCGGCACCAAGCCCGCCACCCTCGAAACCGGGTACGAGATCCAGGTGCCGCTGTTCGTCGAGAACAACACCAAGGTCAAGGTCGACACCCGCGACGGCAGCTACCTCGGCCGGGTCAACGACTAGTGAGTGCGCGCGGTAAGGCCCGGAACCGGGCCCTCGATGTGCTCTTTGAGGCCGAGCAGCGCTCAGCCTCCGCGTTCGACGTGCTGAAGTCCCGCCGCGAGCAGACAGACCAGATCGTCAACCCCTACACCCTCGAAATCGTCGAAGGCGTGGTCTCGCACCAGGTAGCCATCGACGAATTCCTGGAGACCTATTCGCAGGGCTGGACCCTGGAGCGCATGCCCTCCGTGGACCGCATCATCCTGCGGATCGGCACGTGGGAACTGCTCTACAACGACGACGTCCCGGACGGCGTGGCGGTCAGCGAGGCTGTGGCCTTGGCCAAGACGCTCTCCACGGACGAGTCGCCGTCGTTCATCAACGGCCTGCTGGGCCGGCTGCAGCAGCTCAAGCCCTCGCTGCTGGCGTAAGCTCTCAGTGCCCCGAAGAACCCCGGCCAGGACATCCTGGCCGGGGTTCTTTCTTTTCCCCGGTTGCCCACGCTGGGTTGCCCCGGTCCCTAACCGACGACGGCGGCCCGGAGCGCGGCGATCCCGGCGAGCTGGTGCTGCTCATCGCGCTGGTGTGCCGGCACGTCCCGGCCGCTGAGGATGCGTTGCCGGGTGAGGGCGAGCTGGGTCGCGGCATCGAGCAGCGCCTTCATCTGCACGCCCCGCCCGGTGGACCTGGCCCAGCGCAGCGCGGAACGGCGGCCGGCGGCGGTGGCCAGCATGTCGACCTCGGCCGAGGTAAACCAGCCCGCGGCCGCGTATTCCGTCAGCCGCTGACGCGTGAGCCTGCGCTCAGCCACCCGCAGCAGCGCGATCACCAGCACCGCCAGCAGGAAGATCGGCACCTGCACCATCACGTACCGGCCCAGGAAGTCCCGGCCCATGCTGTTCCAGGCGCTGTGCAACAGCATCGCGGGGACGAGGCCGGCGAAGAACGCCAGCACGGACAGCCCGGTGTTCCCGCGGCCGGCGGCGAAGCCCATCACCAGACCGGTCGTACCCGTGAAAATGGCGTGGGCGAAGGGTGAGAGGACCCCGCGGAGAAAGAAGACCACCGCGAGGTCCGTGCCGGGATCGCTGGATTCGGCGATGGCGCGGCCGAAGTAGAGGATGTTCTCGGTAAACGCGAAGCCCGCCGCGATCGTGAAGGCGAACACCACGCCGTCGACCGGTCCGTTGAAGTGTTTCGGGGCAAAGAGCACGAGCAACAGCAGCCCCAGGGACTTGGCGAATTCCTCCACCACCGGCGCCTGGACCGTCACGGCGAACGTCGTATAGTCCAGTCCCGAGGCGGGCCCGGCCACCAGTGAGAAATAGGGCTGGATCAGCATCGTCACCGCGATCGAGACGACGGCTCCCCAGGCAAATGCGAAAAGCAGCAGGCGTTTCGGCTCAGGTTCCCAGCGGTCGATGAAGCGCACAGTCAGCAATACGGTCCCCAGGGGAACCAGCGAGGCCACGAAACCAATGGCAAAGCCGGTGATTCCGGTCCTTTCCAGCAGGAAGGGCACCACCAGGAAGAGGCAGAGGACCGCCAGGAATCCGCCGGCCATCACCAGGCCGAATACGCCGGAACCGCGGCCGTTCTTCCAGCCCGGGCTGCCTCCCGCCGGCCCGGCGGGAGGCAGTGCCGGCTGCAGCTGGCCGCCGTCGTTGGCAGGGGCCAGCTGGTAGTTCGCGGGCTGGACACGCCCCAGCCACGTCGGGTTGGCCTGCCGGGGCAGCGGCCCCTGGCGGGGGCCGCCAGGGTGCTCATGCCCCGGCCGCGGTCCGTTCATCGTCATGGAACCGAGCCTATGTCCGTGTGAGGTTAAACGCATTCCGGCGGCGACGGGGCAGCGGTGCCGTTGTGGTAATTTGAAAGAGCAAATAATCCTTTTTTAATTCCGTCCCGTGAGGCGGGGAAAGGGGAGACGAGCTTTGACTTCCGTGCCTTCAGCACCGGGTCCGGCGCAGGTGGTGCTCACCCGGGTTGTCCTTAACCAGGCTGACATTGACCGCGCGCTCACTCGTATCGCCCATGAAATTCTTGAGGCCAACAAGGGCTCCCAGGACCTCGTCCTGCTGGGCATCCCGCGCCGGGGCTATCCCCTCGCCGTCCGCCTCGCCGCCAAGATCGCCGCCGCGGATCCCACCGTGGACGCCGCGGCCATTGTCGGCCAACTCGACGTCACGATGTTCCGCGACGACCTCTCGCACCAGCCCACCAGGCCGCCCTACCCCACCCAGCTGCCGCGCACGGGCATCGACAACAAAGTTGTGGTGCTGATCGACGACGTCCTCTATTCCGGGCGCACCATCCGGGCAGCACTGGACGCCATCATCGACCTCGGCCGGCCGCGGATTGTCCGCCTCGCCGTGCTGATCGACCGCGGCCATCGGGAACTGCCCATCCGCGCCGACCATGTCGGCAAGAACCTGCCTACCTCCTCATCGGAGAAGGTCCGGGTCCGGCTCGAGGAAACCGACTCGGTGGACGGCGCCCCCGTAAATGAGGTCGTCATCGAGGCCACCGCATGAGGCACCTGCTCTCCACCGAAGACCTGAGCCTGCACAACGCCATCCGCATCCTGGACACCGCCGAGGAAATGGCTGCGGTGGGGGATCGCGAGGTCAAAAAGCTCCCCGCCCTGCGGGGGCGCACCGTGGTCAACCTCTTCTTCGAGGACTCCACCCGCACCCGGATCTCCTTCGAAGCCGCCGCCAAGCGGCTCTCCGCCGACGTCATCAACTTCGCCGCGAAGGGCTCGTCCGTCTCCAAGGGCGAGTCGCTGAAGGACACCGCCCAGACGCTCGCCGCGATGGGCGCCGACGCCGTCGTCATCCGGCACTGGGCCTCCGGCGCCCCGCACCGGCTCGCCGCGACCGACTGGATCGAAGCCGCCGTCATCAACGCCGGCGACGGCACCCACGAACACCCCACCCAGGCGTTGCTGGACGCGTTCACGATGCGCCGGCACTGGTCGAAGCTGGCCGGCACGCCCTCGGCCGGCGCCGACCTCAAAGGCATGCGCGTCGCCATCGCCGGTGACGTTCTGCACTCGCGCGTTGCCCGCTCCAACGTCTGGCTGCTGCGCACCCTCGGCGCCGAGGTCACCCTCGTCGCGCCGCCCACGCTGCTCCCCATCGGCGTCGAAAAATGGCCGTGCGCCGTCAGCTTCGACCTCGACGAGACCCTCGCGCAAGGCGTGGACGCCATGATGATGCTCCGCGTCCAGGGCGAACGGATGAATGCCTCCTTCTTCCCCACCACCCGCGAATACTCGCGGCGCTGGGGCTTCGACGACAACCGGCTCCGTGCCCTCGACAGCCTGGGGCTCAAGGACACCATCATCATGCACCCCGGTCCCATGAACCGCGGGCTGGAAATCTCCGCAGCCGCGGCCGACTCGCCCCGCTCCACCGTGCTGGCGCAGGTGCGCAACGGCGTCTCAGTCCGGATGGCGGCACTGTACCTGCTCCTGTCCGGGGAGAACCGCGAGCCGGCCGCCGCACCAGTTTCTGCCGCTGCCTCTGCGGCCGCGTCCGCGGCGCACGCCGCCATTCCGAACCTCACTTATTCCCACCAGGAGAGCCACTGATGGCCGATCAGCACCAGAACGCAGACAACAACGGCGCCTACCTCATCCGGGGGGCCTCGATCCTGGGCGGAGCAGCTGAGGACCTCCTGATCCGGGACGGCGTGATCGCCGCCCGCGGCCGTCAGCTGGACGCCGAAGGCGCCGGGGTGCGGGACGCAACAGTAATCGACGCCGCGGGCCTTGTCGCGCTCCCGGGCATGGTGGACATCCACACCCACCTGCGCGAACCCGGCCGCGAAGACGCCGAAACCGTCGAAACCGGCACCCGCGCCGCCGCCCTGGGCGGCTACACGGCCGTGCACGCCATGGCCAACAGCACCCCGGTGGCGGACACCGCCGGCGTCGTGGAGCAAGTCCTCACCCTTGGCCGGACCGCCGGCTGGGTGGACGTCCGCCCGGTGGGAGCAGTCACCGTGGGCCTCGCGGGGGAGCAGCTCGCCGAGCTCGGCGCCATGGCCGACTCCCGCGCCCACGTCCGCGTGTTCTCCGACGACGGCATCTGCGTCCACGATCCGGTGCTGATGCGCCGCGCGCTCGAATACGTCAAGGCGTTCGACGGCGTCGTGGCCCAGCACGCGCAGGAACCCCGCCTCACCGCCGGCGCCCAGATGAACGAGGGCGAGGTCTCCGCCGTCCTCGGCCTGGCCGGCTGGCCGGCCGTCGCCGAAGAGAGCATCATCGCCCGGGACGTGCTGCTGGCCCAGCACGTCGGGTCCCGCCTGCACGTCTGCCACGTCTCCACGGCGGGGTCCGTGGAGATCATCCGCTGGGCCAAGTCCCGCGGCGTCAACGTCACGGCCGAGGTCACCCCGCACCACCTCTGGCTCACGGATGAGCTCGCCCGCAGCTACGACCCCGTCTACAAGGTCAACCCGCCGCTGCGCACGGACGCCGATGTCCAGGCCCTCCGGGCCGCCCTGGCCGACGGCACGATCGACGTCGTCGGCACCGACCACGCCCCGCACCCGAGCGAACACAAGGAATGCGAGTGGGCGCAGGCGGCCATGGGCATGACCGGGCTGGAAACCGCGCTCTCCGTGGTCCAGCACACCATGATCGAAACAGGCCTGATGGGCTGGGAGGATTTTGCCCGCGTGACCTCCACGGCGCCGGCCGCCATCGGCCGGGTCCAGGACCAGGGCCGCCCGCTCGAGGCCGGGGAGCCTGCCAACGTCATACTCGTGGACCCGGCTGCGCGCTGGACCGTGGACCCTTCTAAGATGGCAACCATGGGCCGTAACTCTCCGTTTGCCGGCCGGGAACTGCCGGGGAAGGTAGTGGCGACGTTCTTCAAGGGCCACCCGACCGTTCTCGACGGAAAACTCAACACCCCGTACCGGTGGCCGGCCGAAGCGCTCGACGCAGGACCGGCGGGCCGCCGCCCGTGAGTGTCAAGGACCTCTCCCTGCTCTTCACGCTCGTCCTGATTGGCGTCGCGCTTGCCCTCATCGCCGTCGGCTGGCGTAACCGCCTGCGCCGCCAGTCCGACGTCGAGCCCCTCCCCGAGGTTCCCGCCGAACTCGGCGCCCCGCTGGCCGCCGCCGACGGCCAGTACGTCGCCTCCACCACCGCCGGCGACTGGCTGGACCGGATCGCCGTGCACAATCTGGGCATCCGCACCAACGCCAAGCTCTCCGTGCACCCCGAAGGCGTGCTGTTCGAGCGCGCGGGCGCCGGCCCGGTGTTCATCCCGGCCGGATGCCTGACCGGTGTGCGGCAGGAAAGCGGCATGGCCGGAAAGTTCGTGGAAAAGGACGGCCTGCTGGTGCTCAGCTGGATGCTCGGTTCCCACGAACTCGACACCGGCTACAGGACGCGCCGCGCCGAGGACAAGGCCGTGCTCCTCACCACCCTCCAAGATTTGATCTCCGCAGCCCCTCAGGCAGAAGCCGATAGTGGAAAGTAACGACGTGACGGAATCCAACGAAGTGACAGAAACAGCAGTGTCAGAGAAAACAGTGACAGAAGAATCAGTGCCAGCTAACCCCACTGCACCCGCAGCAGCATCCACCCCCGCGGTCCTCGTGCTCGAGGACGGCCGGATTTTCCGCGGCACCAGCTACGGCGCCACCGGAACGGCCCTCGGCGAGGCAGTCTTCGCGACCGGCATGACCGGCTACCAGGAGACCATCACCGACCCCTCCTACGCCCGCCAGCTCGTGGTCCAGACCGCGCCGCACATTGGCAACACCGGCGTCAACACCGACGACGCCGAGTCCCGCCGCATCTGGGTGGCCGGCTACATCGTCCGCGACGCCGCGCGCCGGCCCTCCAACTGGCGTTCCGAACGCCCCCTCGACGACGAGCTCGTCGAGCAGGGGATCGTCGGCATCCAGGGCGTCGACACCCGCGCCATCACCCGCCACCTGCGCGAACACAAGACCATGCGCGCCGGCATCTTCTCCGGTGACGCCGCCCGCGCCACGGACAAGGAACTCGTCGACGCTGTCCTGGCCAGCGCGCCGATGGAAGGCTCACGGCTCGCCGAGGAAGTCAGCGTGGACGCCGCCTACACGGTGGAGCCCAAGGACTTCGGCTGGGACGGCGAGCCGCGGTTCAGCATCGCCGCCATCGATTTGGGCATCAAGCGCATGACCCCCGTACGGTTCGCCGAGCGCGGGGTCCGGGTGCACGTGCTGCCCGCCACGGCAACCCTCGCCGACGTCCAGGCCGTCAACCCGGACGGCTTCTTCATGTCCAACGGCCCCGGCGACCCCGCCACCGCGGACAACCAGGTGGCGCTGCTGCGCTCCGTGCTCGATGAGAAGATCCCGTACTTCGGCATCTGCTTCGGCAACCAGATCCTCGGCCGGGCTCTCGGGTTCGGCACCTACAAGCTCCGCTACGGCCACCGCGGCCTGAACCAGCCCGTGATGGACCGCCGCACCGGCAAGGTCGAAATCACTTCGCAGAACCACGGCTTCGCCGTCGACGCCCCGCTCAACGGCGCCACCCAGGCCCCCGAGGAGCGCTTCGGCCGGGTCGAGGTCAGCCACGTGAGCCTCAACGACGACGTCGTCGAGGGGCTGTCCTGCCTCGACATTCCGGCCTTCTCCGTGCAGTACCACCCCGAAGCGGCCGCCGGCCCGCACGACGCCGCCTACCTCTTCGACCGCTTCATCGAGCTGATGGCGGACGCTTCTTCAAAGACAGAGACCGGCACAAAGACTGCCACCGATTCCAAGACTGGGGACACGAAGTAATGCCCAAGAGAACTGACCTCAAGAGCGTCATGGTCATCGGGTCCGGCCCGATCGTGATCGGCCAGGCGGCCGAATTCGATTACTCCGGCACCCAGGCGCTGCGCGTCCTCAAGGAGGAAGGCCTGCGGGTCATCCTCGTCAACTCCAACCCGGCCACCATCATGACGGACCCCGAGTTCGCGGACGCGACCTACATCGAGCCGATCACCCCCGAAGTGGTGGAGAAAATCATCGCCAAGGAGCGCCCCGACGCGCTCCTGCCGACCCTCGGCGGCCAGACGGCGCTCAACACGGCCATCGCGCTGGACAAGAACGGCGTCCTGGAGAAGTACAACGTCGAGCTGATCGGCGCCAATATCGCCGCGATTGAGCTGGGCGAGGACCGCGAGAAGTTCAAGGGCGTCGTCGAGCGCTGCGGCGCCGAGTCGGCCCGCAGCCACATCATCCACACCATGGACGAGGCACTCGCCGCGGCCGGTGACCTCGGTTACCCGATGGTCGTCCGGCCCTCCTTCACCATGGGCGGCCTGGGCTCCGGGCTGGCCTACGACGAGGGGGACCTGCGCCGGATTGTCGGCCAGGGCCTGCAGTACAGCCCCACGTCCGAGGTGCTGCTCGAAGAGAGCATCCTCGGCTGGAAGGAGTACGAGCTCGAGATGATGCGGGACAAGAACGACAACGTCGTGGTGGTCTGCTCCATCGAGAACTTCGATCCGGTCGGCGTGCACACCGGCGACTCGATCACCGTCGCCCCGGCGCTGACCCTGACGGACCGCGAATACCAGCGGCTGCGCGACATCTCCATCGCCGTCATCCGCGAAGTCGGCGTCGACACCGGCGGCTGCAACATCCAGTTCGCCGTCGAGCCGGACACCGGCCGCGTCGTCGTGATCGAAATGAACCCCCGCGTCTCCCGTTCCTCCGCCCTCGCGTCCAAGGCCACCGGCTTCGCGATCGCCAAGATCGCCACGAAGCTGTCCCTCGGCTACACCCTGGACGAGATCCCGAACGACATCACCCAGAAGACCCCGGCGTCCTTCGAACCGACCCTGGACTACGTGGTGGTGAAGGTCCCGCGCTTCGCCTTCGAGAAGTTCCCGGCGGCGGACCCCACCCTGACCACCACCATGAAGTCGGTGGGCGAGGCCATGGCCATGGGCCGGAACTTCACCGAGGCCCTGCAGAAGGCCTTGCGCTCCCTGGAGCAGAAGGGCTCCCAGCTGGACTTCAGCCACGTCCCGGAATGGGAAGTCGCGGAGCTGATCGAGAAGGCCAAGCGCCCCACCACCGAGCGCCTGCACCAGGTGCAGCGCGCCATGCTCGGCGGCGCCACCGTGGAACAGCTCTTCGAGGCGACCAAGATCGACCCCTGGTACCTGGACCAGCTCCAGCTGCTCAACGAGATCTCGCTCGAAATCCGCCAGGCCGCGGCGCTGACGCCGGAGATGCTGACCCGCGCCAAGCGCCACGGCTTCTCCGACGAACAGATCGGTGCGCTGACCCACAACTCCGAGGACGTCGTCCGCGGGGTCCGGCAGGCCCTGGGCATCCGTCCCGTCTACAAGACCGTGGACACCTGCGCGGCCGAGTTCGCCGCCTACACCCCGTACCACTACTCCTCCTATGACGAGGAGGACGAGGTTGCGCTGCACGCCAAGCCGTCCATCATCATCCTCGGGTCCGGCCCCAACCGGATCGGCCAGGGCATCGAGTTCGACTACTCCTGCGTGCACGCCTCGATGGCGCTGCGCAAGGCCGGCTACGAGACCGTGATGGTCAACTGCAACCCGGAAACCGTCTCCACCGACTACGACGTCTCCACCCGGCTCTACTTCGAGCCGCTCACCCTGGAGGACGTCCTCGAGGTCATCGCGGCCGAGGAGCGCACCGGCGGGGTCATGGGCGTCTTCGTCCAGCTCGGCGGCCAGACCCCGCTCAAGCTCGCCCAGCAGCTCGCCGACGCCGGCGTGCCGATCCTCGGCACCTCGCCGGAGGCCATCGACCTGGCCGAACACCGCGGCGCCTTCTCCCGCGTCCTCGACAAGGCCGGGCTCGTCTCGCCGAAGAACGGCACCGCCGTGTCCTTCGAGGACGCCAAGAAGATCGCCGACGAGATCGGCTACCCGGTCCTGGTCCGGCCCTCCTACGTCCTCGGCGGACGCGGCATGGAGATCGTCTACGACGAGCCCAACCTCTCCCGCTACATCGCCAACGCCACCGAGATCACCCCCGACCACCCGGTCCTGATCGACCGCTTCCTCGAGGACGCCGTCGAGATCGACGTCGATGCCCTCTACGACGGCACGGAGATGTACCTCGGCGGCATCATGGAACACATCGAGGAGGCCGGCATCCACTCCGGCGACTCGGCCTGCGTCCTGCCGCCCATCACCCTGGGCGGCAACGTACTGGAACGGGTGCGCACCGCCACCTTGGCGATCGCCGAGGGCGTGGGCGTCCGCGGCCTGATCAACATCCAGTTCGCCCTGGCCTCCGACGTGCTCTACGTCCTCGAAGCCAACCCGCGCGCGTCCCGCACCGTCCCGTTCGTCTCCAAGGCCACGGGTGTCCAGATGGCGAAAGCCGCGGCCCTGATCGGCACCGGCGTCACCATCAACCAGCTCCGCAGCGCCTACAAGATGCTGCCGGAGAGCGGCGACGGCTCCACCCTGCCGCTGGACGCGCCGGTCTCGGTCAAGGAAGCCGTGCTGCCGTTCAGCCGCTTCCGCACCCCGGAGGGCAAGGTGGTGGACTCCCTGCTCGGCCCGGAAATGCGCTCCACGGGCGAGGTCATGGGCATCGACAAGCACTTCGACACGGCCTTCGCCAAGAGCCAGGCGGCCGCGAACAACGCCCTGCCCACCGAGGGCAAGATCTTCGTCTCGGTGGCCAACCGGGACAAGCGCTCGGTCATCATGGGCGTCAAGCGGCTCTCGGACCTCGGCTTCGAGATCGTCTCCACCGGCGGCACAGCCGACGTGCTCCGCCGCAACGGGATCCAGGCCACCCCGGTCCGGAAGGTCGCCGAAGGTTCCAGCGCCGAAGGCGAAGGCACCATCGCCGACCTCATCATCGCCGGCGAGATCGACATGGTATTCAACACACCCTCCGGCGGCGAGGCCCGCAGCGACGGCTACGAACTCCGTGCCGCCGCGACCTCGATCGGGATCCCGTGCATCACCACCGTGGCCGAGTTCAACGCGGCCGTCCAGGCCATCGAGGCGCTGCGCACCTACGAATGGTCGGTCACGAGCCTGCAGGAACACGCCGCGAACCTGAAGGCGCTCCAGGATGCCTGAGGCATCCACCGCCCCGGCGGCCGGCCGGGAGACCTTCGGCTCCCGGCTGGGGCGGGCCATGGCGGACCGCGGCCCGCTGTGCGTCGGCATCGACCCGCACCCGGCGCTGCTGCAGCGCTGGGGGCTCACTGACGACGCCGCCGGGCTGGAACGCTTCTCGCTGACCGTGCTGGAGGCAGTGGGCTCCCTCGCTGCCGCGGTGAAACCGCAGGTGGCCCTGTACGAGCGCCACGGATCGGCTGGAATCGCCGTGCTCGAACGCACCCTGGCCGCGGCGGCGGAAGCGTCCGTGCTGACCATCGCGGACGCCAAACGCGGCGACATCGGCTCCACCATGGCCGCCTACGCGGATGCCTGGCTGCGGGACGGCTCGGCCCTGGCCGCGGATTCGGTGACGTTGAGCCCGTACCTGGGCTTTGAGTCGCTCCGGCCCGCCCTGGACCTGGCGGCCGGGACCGGCCGCGGGGTGTTCGTCCTCGCGCTGACTTCGAACCCGGAGGGCGCCTCGGTCCAGCACGTCGGCGGGGGCGATTCCGTCGCGCGGCGGATCACGGAAGCGGCCGCGGTGGAGAACCAGCGCTATGACGGTTCGCTCGGTTCCGTGGGCCTGGTGGTCGGTGCCACGGTGGGCTCGGCCCTTTCCGCACTGGATATCGATCTGGCGGCGGTCCGCGGGCCGATCCTGGCCCCGGGGCTGGGCGCTCAGGGCGCCACGGCCGCGGACCTGCGCCGCACGTTCGGTGCGGCCTATCCCCAGGTCCTGGGGACCTCGAGCCGGGAGATTCTCGGCGCCGGACCGCAGCTGCAGTCCCTCCGGGATGCCGCGCGGCGCACCCTCGACGAACTCCTCGCGGCTTAGCGGCAGCCGCCTCGCCGGCCCGGGACCGGAGCTGCCGGACCCGGGCCGGGGGCCGTCCCGTTCGGAATTGTGCTTTTCCCGTTCCCGAACTGGCCGGCGCGCAGATTTCCATTGATTTCTGCCGCCGCCTGACGGTAGGTTCGGGGCAAGGGCATGAGTGCCCCGTCCCGCCATGCAGGGAGGCCTTCCGTGAGTTTGAGACCACTCACTCCTCAGGAGCGTTCCGACGCCCTTCGCAAGGCCGCTGCCGCAAGGGCCACCAGGGCCGAGGCAAAGGAGCGGCTCAAGACGGGGGAGCTGACCATCGCCAATGTCATCAGTGCCGCCGAATCCGACGACGCCATTGCCCGCATGAGAATCGTGGAGCTGCTCGAGGCCCTGCCCGGGATCGGCCGGGTCCGGGCGGCGGCCATCATGGACCAGCTCGGCATCGCACAATCCCGACGGGTCCGCGGCCTGGGAATCCACCAGCGCCGGGCGCTGGTAGATTTTATTGACGACAAGTAGCCCGGTCCGCCGAGCTGCCCACCACCGCCCAAAGGAATATGTGAGCAAGAAACCGGGACTGACAGTCCTCGCCGGCCCGACGGCTGTTGGCAAAGGCACCGTGTCCACCTACATCCGGGACAACTACCCCGGAGTCTGGCTCTCCGTGTCGGCCACCACGCGCCCGCCGCGGCCGGGGGAGCAGGACGGGATCCACTACTTCTTCAAATCGGCCGAGGAATTCGATGCCCTGGTCGAAAACGGCGAACTGCTCGAGTGGGCCATTGTCCACGGCCGGAACCGCTACGGCACGCTGCGCAGCACGGTTGACGCCGCCATTGCCGAGGGCCGCTCGGTGCTGCTGGAGATCGATCTGCAGGGCGCCCGGCAGGTCAAGCAGGCCGTCCCGGATGCCCAGTTTGTGTTCCTGGCGCCCCCGAGCTGGGACGAAATGGTCCGCCGGCTGGTCGGCCGCGGCACGGAAAGCGCCGAAGAACAGCAGCAGAGGCTGGAAACCGCTAAACTAGAACTTGCCGCTGAACCGGAGTTCGACCACACCGTCATCAATGATGACGTTCGTCGGGCAGCGGACGAGCTTGTTTCACTCATGGGGCTGACCCCGAACCCGCGCTAGGCGCCGGGACGTACCGGCCCGTTAGAATTTGGAGAATTCGTGTCCACGAACCTTGAAGGCATCATCAACCCGCCGATCGACGAGCTGCTGAAGGCCGCCGACTCGAAGTACGGACTGGTGATTTTTGGTGCCAAGCGCGCACGCCAGATCAACGCGTACTACGCCCAGCTGCATGAGGGCCTGTTTGAGTACGTTGGCCCGCTGGTCGACACCAAGCTGAACGAGAAGTCCCTGTCGATCGCCCTGCGCGAGATCAACGAAGGCAAGCTCGTCTCCACGCCGATCGAAACCGCAGAGTAATTCCCCCCGCGGGAAGAGCCAAGTAAACAGACTGCCTGCTGACGGAGATCACGTGCGCATAGTCCTCGGAGTCGGGGGAGGGATCGCCGCCTACAAGGTGGCATCGCTCCTCCGGCTTTTTACTGAAGCCGGGCATGACGTCACGGTCATCCCCACCGAGGCGGCCACCCGCTTCGTCGGCGTCGCGACGTGGGAGGCCCTGTCCGGGCACCCGGTGAGCAACAGCGTGTTCGACGCCGTCCACACGGTCAACCATGTCCGTCTCGGCCACGAGGCCGAACTGATCGTCGTGGCCCCGGCCACGGCCGATCTCCTGGCCCGCGCGGCCACCGGCCAGGCCGACGACCTCCTCACCAACACCCTGCTGATGGCCGGCGACTGCCCGGTGCTCATGGCCCCGGCCATGCACACCGAAATGTGGCAACACCCCGCGACCCAGGCCAACGTCGAAACGTTGCGCAACCGCGGCGTCACCGTGCTGGAACCCGCGAGCGGGCGGCTGACCGGCGCCGACTCCGGTCCCGGCCGCCTGCCCGAGCCGGAGGCGATCTTCACCGCAGCCATGGCCCTCGCCGGCGCCGAAGCGGCCGCCGCCAACGCTTCCGCAACTTCCGCGGCGATGCCGGCCGTTGACCCGGACGTGACCACTGCCCTGGCCGCCGCGCCTGCAACGGCGCAGCCGGCGGTTACGCCGTTGGCCGGACTGACGGTGACCATCAGTGCCGGCGGCACCCGGGAACCGCTGGACCCCGTGCGGTTCCTCGGCAACCGCTCCTCCGGCAAGCAGGGCGTGGCCCTGGCCGCCGCGGCCCGCGACGCCGGAGCCCGCGTCCGCCTGCTGACCGCCCACATGGAAGTCCCGGCGCCCGCCGGCGTCGAAATCGTCCAGGTCGAAACGGCCCTGGAACTGCGGGAGGCGGCGCTGCACGCGGCCGCCGACTCCGACGTCGTCATCATGGCCGCCGCGGTCGCGGACTTCCGGCCGGCGGACGTCGCCGGGACCAAGATCAAGAAGCGCGACGACGTCGCCGATCCCGTGATCAACCTGGTGCGCAACCCCGACATCCTGCGCGAACTCGTCGAGGTCCGCGACGCCGCGTCCCGGAATCAGCTGATCGTCGGCTTCGCCGCCGAGACGGGCGATGCCGGCGGCGATGTCCTGGACTATGCCCGGGCCAAGCTGCACCGGAAAGCCTGCGACCTGCTGGTCGTCAACCAGGTGGGCCGGGACTTGGTCTTTGGCGAGGACACGAACACAGTAGTCATCCTTTCCCGTGACGGCTCCGAACCCCAAGAGGCGTCGGGTTCCAAATCCGACGTCGCGGCTGCCGTGATCGACCGGATCAGCGCCGAGCTGAGCCGGGCTGTACCGCCGGCGTAGCCCGGCGTAACCAACATCTCCTTAGCACGGGGACACACGCCGCCGGACGTCCGTTATCCAACCAGTAAGGTAGTTGAGTGACTTTACCGCTGCACATCCCCGCCTTCCACGGGTCCACGCCCGCCGCGCTCCGGCTCTTCACGTCCGAGTCGGTGACGGAGGGCCACCCCGACAAGATCTGTGACCAGATCAGCGATGCGATCCTCGACGCACTGCTCGACAAAGACCCCGAGTCCCGGGTAGCCGTGGAGACGCTGGCCACCACCGGGCTGGTCCACGTCGCGGGCGAGGTCACCACCGATGCCTATGTCGAGATTCCGCAGATTGTCCGGGAGACCATCCTGGGCATCGGGTACGATTCTTCGGCCAACGGCTTCGACGGCGCCCGGTGCGGCGTCTCGGTATCCATCGGCCAGCAGTCCAACGACATCGCCGGCGGCGTGTTCAACTCCCTCGAAGCGCGTGAGGGCCGCCAGGAGGACGACTACGACCTCCAGGGAGCCGGCGACCAGGGACTCATGTTCGGCTACGCCAGCGACGAAACGCCGTCCTACATGCCCGTGCCGATCTGGCTCGCGCACCGGCTCTCCGAGCGCCTGACCGAGGTCCGCAAGAACGGCGAACTCGCCTACCTGCGCCCGGACGGCAAGACCCAGGTCACCGTGGGCTACGACGGCGACCGCCCGGTCTCAGTCGAAACCGTCGTCATCTCCAGCCAGCACGCCGAAGGCACCAGCCTGGACCAGCTCCGGGCCGACCTCGCCGAGCACGTGGTGGGGCCGGTCATGGCACTGTCCAACCTGGACACCTCACGGACCCGCAACATCCTCAACCCCGCAGGTGCCTTTGTGATTGGCGGCCCGGTAGGCGACGCCGGCCTCACCGGCCGTAAGATCATCGTCGACACCTACGGCGGCATGGCCCGCCACGGCGGCGGCGCGTTCTCCGGCAAGGACCCGTCGAAGGTGGACCGTTCGGCCGCCTACGCCATGCGCTGGGTCGCCAAGAACGTGGTGGCCGCCGGCCTCGCCAAGCGTGCCGAAATCCAGATCGCCTACGCGATCGGCCAGGCCCGCCCGGTGGGGACCTACGTTGAGACGTTCGGAACCGAAACCGTGGACCCGGCCCGCATCAGCGCCGCGATCGCCGAGATCTTCGACCTGCGCCCGCGGGCCATCATCGACGCCCTCGACCTCAAGCGCCCGATCTACGCCAAGACCGCCGCCCACGGTCACTTCGGCCGCGAAGACCCGGACTTCACGTGGGAACGCCTGGACCGGGTCGACGAGCTGAAGGCGTTCTTCAACGCCTAAGACCCGGCCCACACGGTCCAAAGCCGCCCCGGCGGTGTGTTTTGACAGTGAGTTTGTCAGTCCTGCGTGATGTGCTGTAGCCAGGCCGCCCTCCGGTGGCCTGGCTACAGTGCATTTGGGAATACAGTGCATTTCGGAAACAGTGCATTTTGAAACAGTGCATGTGTCGAACGATCCTCAGGGGAGGTGCGAGCCGTGAGTCCCATTCCTGCCGGCGGCGCGCCCGGTGAACCCCAGCAGCTGTCCCTGCTCCAGGGTTTTCCCGCCTCCGCCGCGGAAGCGTCCGGGCCGGCCCTTGCGGCACATCTGCCGGTGGCACGGGTGCTGATCGAGTCCTCGCTGCCCCACCTGGACAGGCCTTTCGACTACAGCGTCCCCGCCGCCCTCGACGCCGACGCCATCCCCGGAGTCCGGGTCAAGGTCAAATTCAACGGGCAGGAACTGGCCGGATACCTGCTGGAGCGCACCGCCGGATCCGACGCCGGCCACCCCCTGGTGCCGCTGCACAAGGTGCTCTCCGCCGTCCCGGTCCTGACCCCCGCAGTGGCCGAGCTCGCCGGCCGGATCGCCTCGCGCTACGCCGGAACGGTCAGCGATGTCCTGCGCGTGGCCGTGCCGCCGCGCATGGCCAAGCTGGAAAAGGAATTCGCCCCGGACGGCCGGCTCGATCCCGCGCTGTTCGGCACTGAGACGTTCGGTCTGGCGACCGACGTGTCGCTTCCGTCGCCGGCCGCCGGCAGCATCTGGACCCGGTACCGCAACGGTGCGGCATTCCTCGCCCACCTCGCCGCGGGGGAGTCGCCCCGGGCCGTGCTGACCGCCCTGCAGGGGTACGGGCCCGCCGGCTGGCCGCGGATGATCGCCGAAGCCGTGGCCGCGGTGCGGATCTCCGGCCGCGGCGCCGTCGTCGTGGTGCCCGACTACCGGGACCTTGACCGCGTGGAATCTGCCCTGCTGGAACTGCTTCCCGCCGGCGACGTCGCCCGGCTCACCGCGGACGACGGCCAGACGCCGCGCTACCGCAGCTTCCTGCGCGTGCTCAGCGGCGCCGCCGGGGTCGCCGTGGGCACGCGGTCCGCGGCCTACGCGCCGGTGCCGAACCTCGGGCTCGTCATCTGCTGGGACGACGGCGACGACCTCCACATCGAGCAGCGCTCCCCGTACGCGCACACCCGCGAAGTCCTCCTGCTCCGGGCGGCCCAGGAGGGGGCCGCGTGCCTGCTCGCGGCCCATTCGCGCAGCACCGAAGCGGAGCGGCTGGTCGCCTCGGGCTGGGCCCAGGCCGTGGAAGCGGACCGGGCCGTCGTGCGGCGTACAGTCCCGCGGGTCCTGAACACAGCCGACAGCTACGAACTCGAGCATGACCCGCTCGCCCGGATCGCCCGGCTCCCCGGCGCGGCCTGGCGGGCCGCCAAGGAAGGCCTGGAACGGGGTCCGGTCCTGGTCCAGGTGGCCCGCGCCGGCTACGCCCCCTCGCTGGTGTGCGACACCTGCCGGGAACCGGCCCGCTGCACTGCCTGCAGCGGCCCGCTGGCGATCGCCGGCCCGGCCGGGAGCAGCGCCGTGCCGCAATGCCGCTGGTGCTCGGCCCCGGCCCCGGCCTGGCGCTGCGGCACGTGCAACGGCGCCAAGCTAAGGCGCGGCGCCACGGGAGCCCTCCGCACCGCGGAGGAGCTGGGCCGGGCGTTTCCGGGAAAACCGGTCATCACCTCCTCCGGGGACCAGATCAAGGCCACCGTTGCGGAGACCGCGGCCCTCGTGGTGGCCACCGTCGGTGCCGAACCCGTGGCCTTCGGCGGGTACGCCGCGGCCCTGCTGCTCGACGGCGATTCGCTGCTGCGCCGGGAAAACCTGAGGGCGGGGGAGGACGCGGTCCGCCGCTGGTTCAACGCCGCGGCCCTGGTGCGGCCCGCTTCCGAGGGAGGCCTGGTGGTCATCACCGCCGACGACGCCGCCGGGGTTGGCGCCCTGCTGCGCTGGGATCCCGCCGGGTACGCCAGCCGGGAACTGGCACTGCGGCAGGAACTGCAGCTGCCGCCCGCCGTGCGGGTCGCCTCCGTCACCGGCGGCAGGACCGCCGTCGGCCATTTCACGGACGCCATTCAGCAGCGGCTGGCGGTGCAGGGAACCGTCCTCAGGACGGCCGGGCCCGCGCCCCTGATCCTGCCGGCGGCCGCGGGGGCAGGCCGCACGCAGCCGCAGGATGCTGCGACGCGGGATACTGTGCCCCGGGATGCTGTGCCACGGAATGCTGTGCCCCGGGACTCCGGCCAGGAGGTCCGGACCCTGCTGTTCATCCCCTACGCCCAGGCCGCGGCTGCCACGGCCGTCATGCGGGCCGTCAAGGCGGCGGCCGCAGCCAAACGCAGCGACGACCCGGTGCAACTGCGCCTGGACGGCGTCGACGTCCTGTAGGACCCTCCATTGCGTCCCCGCGTCTCCGCGGCTCACATGGCCCCACCGGCACGGCGGTCCCTCCATGCAACGGGCGCGCATGCCACAACGGCCCCGCAGGCCGGCGGCCATTCGCCGCAGATGGCCGGAATGAGGCTCCGTATTGCGGCCCTCCGCGGCAAATGGGTGGTCGGGGCCCGTGGCGCCGGCGTCATCCCGGCCTCGCTTTGGGTGCGGCGCGGAGCGGATTTCCGTGCCGGCCACTTACAGCCGTTCCGGCTATCTCCGGTCGCGGGGCCGGTTCCGGAGCGCGACGGCCTCTTCGGCGACGGCCACGAGCCGCCGCGCCGACTCATCCCAGCTGAAGTCTGCGGCCCGCTCCACTGAACGGCGGGACCGGGCCTTCCACAGGGCGGGGTCCTCGAGCGTGCGCACCGCCTCGGCAAACTCCGCCGGGGAGTCCGGATGCACGTAGCTGACGGCATCGTCACCGACCTCCCGGAAGATCGGGATGTCGCTGGCAATCACCGGCGTGCCGTGGGACATGGCCTCGACGAGCGGCAGTCCGTAGCCCTCGGCCCGGGACAGGCTGACCAGGGCGGTGGTGCGTGCCAGGAGGGCCTCATACTCGGCCTCGGTCACCCCGTTGTGGAAGACGATGCTTGCGCCCTCCGGAGCCAGTGCCTCGAGCTCGGCCCGCCGCTCGGGCGTGATGCGGCTGAGCAGATGCAGGGTCATGTCCGGCAGTTCCGCCATGCCGCGGACCATGGTCTCCACGTTCTTATAGGGCATGAAGGAACCCATGTAGAGCAGCGTCTTGTCGGCCCCCGCCCCGGGATCGCGCGGGGTGTGGCCGTGCTGGGGGGCGTTGCCGACAATCCTGACAGGACGCCGGGTGAGCCGGTACTTCGCCATCAGGGCCGCCGTGGTGGAGCTGATCGTCGCCACGATGTCCGCCCGGTTCAGCAGGAGCCGCTGGGGCCAGAAAGCCTTGTGGTACAGGCGCCACAGGACCCTGACGGGGGCCGGCAGGAATCCGGGAGGGGTGGGGTGCTCGTAGTAGATGAGGTCGTGCAGGGTCAGCACCAGGGCGTACTTCCGGCCCCAGCTGCCCATGGTCTGCATGGGGCATACCACCACGTCGGCGCCCAGCTTGTTGACCTTGGCCGCCACGAAGAGTTCGGCCGGGGACAGCGGGCTGTTGATCAGGGTGTAGGGAACATCGGGCAGGAGCGCGAGCTGGCGGGTGTCGCTGATCAGCATCGAGACGTCGGCGATCCTGGCGGCCGCCGCGATCAGGCTGGCGCCGTAACGGCTGATTCCGTCGTGGTGGTCCAGCCGGGTGAAGCGGGCATCAATGAGAATTTTCACGCGGCGTGGTCCTTTAGGAAGCGTCTGATGTAGCGGGCAGCGGGCTCGGGGGTTTCGTAGTGGATCAGGTGCCCGACGCCGGGAATGACCTCCAGCCTCCCGTCCGGGAGCCGCGCCGCGAGTTTGTGCTGGTCCGCCAGCATGGCGATCTCGTCCTTCTCGCCCGCGATCAGCAGCACCGGCAGCGTCAGGTCGCCGGCCACCTCGGTGACGTTGCTGCCCACCGAGGCCTTGAAGGCCTGAAGCAGGCTGTCCCGGTCCGCGAAGGAGGAAAAATAGGCGCTGTGCTGGGCGTGCACGAACCGGCGGATGTCCTTGTCCCCGGTCTTGGCCATGGTCACGCTCATCACCCGCACGATCGCCTGGCTGCGCAGCAGGGCCAGCCCGAGCCGCTGGGGAAGGCGTGCGGCGGCCTCGTAGTAGAGCACCGCGAGCTTCGTCATCAGGCCCTTGGGCCCTTCGAGGGCGGGCGCCGCGATGGGATTGACAAGGATCAGCTCGGCCACGGCACCGGGGTTGGCCGCCACGAAATGGCTGGCAATGATCGAACCGAACGAATGCCCCAGCAGGACCGTGTCCGCGCCCAGTCCCAGAGCAGCCATGAAACCGCCCAGGAACTGGCTGTAGCCGGCAACGCTGTGCCCGGTTCCCGCGAAGGCGGCCGAGCTGCCGAAGCCCGGCAGGTCCGGCATGATCAGGCGCATGTCCGTCAGCTGGTCGGCTACCCGGAGCAGGCCGTGGTGGTCGCCGCGGAACCCGTGCACCACCAGGATGGTGCGCGTTTCGGGGGTGACCTCGGCGGGTTCGTAGACCCAGTACGCGATCCGGGCACCGTCAACCTCAACGGACGCGGCCCGGGTGCGGGCGTCGAGTCCGCCGCTGAAGAGGGGCGTGCGTGAGGACCCGGTATCCACTTGTTCCATTGGTTCGAATCCTATGCGACGTTGTCGGGGTGGGAGCCGGTCCGGAAGCCGCGTTCGAGGCCGCCGACCTCCGTCATATCCAGCGGGGAGAGCTCAAAGTCGAAGACCTCGAAGTTTTCACGGATCCGCCCGGACGAGCTGGCCTTGGGGATGGCGATATTGCCCAGCTGCAGGTGCCAGCGCAGGATGATCTGTGCCGGCGTGCGGTCGTGTTCGGCCGCCAGGGCCAGGATCACGGGGTCCTTCAGGACCTGGCCGCGGCCCAAAGGACTCCACGCCTCGGTGCGGATACCCAGCAGCTCGTGCTTTTCCCGCAGTTCATCCTGCTGCAGCCAGGGATGAAGTTCGATCTGGTTCACGGCGGGCACCACCTCCGCCGTTTCCAGGAGCCGGTCCAGGTGCTGCGGCTGGAAGTTGGAGACGCCGATTGCGCGGACCTTGCCCTCGCGGTACAGCGTCTCCAGGGCCCGGTACGTTTCCGGGAACAGGCCACGGCGCGCGCACGGCCAATGGATCAGGTAGAGGTCGATGTATTCCAGGCCGAGGTTGGAGATCGAGGTGTCGAACGCACGCATGGTGGCGTCGTAGCCGTGGTCGTCATTCCAGACCTTGGTGGTGATGAAGAGGTCCTCGCGGGAAACGTAGGGTGCGGTTTCCCCAGGCCCGCCGCCGGTGCCCTCAAATCCGGACAGGGCACCGATTCCCTTGCCGACGCCCGTCTCGTTGCCGTACATGGCGGCGGTGTCGAAGTGCCGGTAGCCGGTCTCGACCGCCATGGTCACCAGGCTGGCGGCGTCGGCCGGGGGGACCTTGTACAGCCCGAACCCCAGCCGGTCGATCAATACGCCGTTGTTCAGGGTCAGCCGGGGGGAGAGTCTCATGACAAAGACTTTACCCACTGGCGCTGGCGAGTGCCGGACCGCCGTTGCCGCCGGCCGCGCCGGTCACGGTGCCCGCAACCGCTCAGCCCAGTCCGTCGAACCGGACGAGCCTGCGGGCGCTGGCCTCGTCCAGGATCAGGTCGGTGGCCAGTCCTGCCGCCAGCGCGCCCCTGAGCCCGTTGATTTTGGAAGCACCGGACACCACGCAGATGCGGCGCCGGACCTGGCGGAGCTGGGCCAGGTCCGGGCCGGTGGAGCGCGCGTTGAGCGTGATGCCGTCCGAGGACCCGTCGGCGCGGAAAAACACCGTGGCAACATCGCCCACCACATCGGAGTTCGCCAGGACGTTCAGGTCGTCTTCATCGAGGTAGCCGCCGGCGTAGACGTGGCTGGGGTAGTCGGCGTCGACCGATCCGACACCAAAGATCGCGATGCTCATCCGGGCCTGCAGCTCCAGGATCCGCTGAACACTCCGCTCATTCCACATTGCCCTTTTGGTCGCGGCGTGGTCGAAGAAGGCCGGCACGGGAAACTGTTCCACCCGTGCTCCGTAGGCGCTCCCGAACCGCCTCATGATGTCCGAGGCATAGGTGATGCCGGTGGTCTGCATGTTCCCGGCGCCGTTGAGCTGGACGATCACGCTGTCGTGGGTGATCTTGCGCGTCAGGTGCCGGCTCACGGCGCTCAGGGTGGAGCCCCATGCGACGCCGATGATGGCGTTGGAGTCCACCAGCGGTCCGATCGTCCGGGCAGCCTGCATGGCCACACGGTCCAGTGTTTCCGCCTCATTGAGGGTGTCCACCACCGGAACGACATGGACATCCACCTTGTATTCGGCGCGGATCATGCCCTCGAGTTCGGGCCCGGTGTCCAGCGGGCTGCGGATCTGGATCTGCACGAGACCCGAATCGCGCGCCGCGGACAACAGCCGGGAAACCGTGGACCGGGACGTCCGGAGCTCGCGGGCGATGGCGTCCATGGTCAGGTCCTGCAGGTAATACAGCTGGGCCGCGCGGAGGGCGTCGGACTGGCGTGATTGCATCATGACATTTCCCATCTGCACGTTTGTGCATAGTGCTTGACTCCATTTTCCATTAGTCCAAAGAATAGTGTTGAACGGCGCCGCGCCACGGGCGTGCCGCACAGAATCAAACCCAAGGGAGCAATTTTGGGACAGAAGGACTCAGTCGGCACACCGGCGAACGATCGCGCCTCGGTGCAGAAGCTGCGGACGCGGCGGCACGCGCAGGTTCTGATCATCGGAGGCGGAATCAACGGGGTCGGAACGTTCCGTGACCTGGCGCTGCAGGGCGTGGATGTGGCGCTCGTTGAGCGCGGCGATTACTGCCAGGGTGCCAGCGGCGCCTCTTCCCACATGATCCACGGCGGTATCCGGTACCTCGAAAACGGCGAGTTCCGCCTGGTCCAGGAGTCGGTGACCGAGCGCAACAGGCTTCTGCGGATCGCGCCGCACTACGTCAAGCCGCTGCAGACCACGATCCCGATCTTCAGCACCTTCTCCGGGGTCCTGGCCGCCCCCATGCGCTTCCTGACCCACAAGCAGGGCAAGCACACCGAACGCGGGGCGTTCCTGATCAAGCTCGGCCTGAGCATGTACGACTTCTTCTCCCGCGACGGCGGCACGGTTCCGCGCCACCAGTTCCGCGGACGCAAACGCGCCCTCGCCGAGCTGCCCCGCCTGCACCCCGGGATCAAGTACGCGGCCACGTACTTCGACGCCTCCGTCCACAACCCCGAGCGCCTCACCCTCGACGTGCTCCAGGACGGCGAGAAGGCCGGCGGCGCGGACGGCCACGCCCGCGCCAGCAACTACGTCTCCCTGGTCTCGCTGGGCGGCTCCGGAACCCCCGGAACCCCCAGCACCCCCGGAACCACTGTCCAGCTGCGCGATGAACTGACCGGTGAGGTGTTCGACTTCACTGCCGACGTTGTCGTGAACACCACCGGCGCCTGGGTCGACCTGACCAACGAGGCCATGGGGGCGGCGTCGTCGTTCATGGGCGGAACCAAGGGTTCGCACATCGTGCTGGACCATCCGGAGCTGCTCGCGGCGTGCAACGGCCGCGAAATCTTCTTCGAGCACACCGACGGCCGGATCGTACTGATCTACCCGATGGGGGACCGCGTCCTGGTCGGCACCACCGACGTCGACGCCGACATGGCCCAGGACGCCGTGTGCACCGAAGCGGAAATCGACTACTTCTTTGACCTGATCGGCCACGTGTTCCCGGACATCCCGGTGGGCCGGGACCAGATTGTCTACTCGTTCTCCGGTGTTCGGCCGCTTCCGAAGCACGACGCGACCCAGCCCGGCTTCGTCAGCAGGGACTACCGGATCGAACGCCGTGCGGCGGCGGGCGGCGCCGTCCTCAGCCTCGTCGGCGGCAAGTGGACCACGTTCCGGGCCCTCGCCGAGCACCTGAGCAACGACGTCCTGGCCGAACTCGGTATGGAACGGAAGGTTTCGACGGCGAAGCTCGCCATCGGCGGCGGCGCCGGCTTCCCGGACAGCGAGGACGGCGTCCAGCGCTGGATCAAGGCCCACATGTCGGCCGGCCGCGACGCCGCCCGCGTCACCGGGCTGCTGACCCGCTACGGGACCCGTGCCGAAGAAGTCATCCGCTTCCTGGACGGGGCCGCGGCCGGCGAGCCGGACCGGCTGCTGCATTCCACCCGCGAGCTGAGCACCCGGGAACTGGAGTTCATGGCCGCCCATGAGCAGATCGGGCACCTCGTGGACGTCCTCATCCGCCGCACGTCCCTGGCCTTTCGCGGCCTGGTGACAGGGGAACTGCTCAACGAAGTCGCGGACATCCTTTCCGGACCGCTCGGCTGGGACGCGGCACGCCGGGCCTCAGAGATCAGCCACGCACAGGAGGTGCTACAGCGGTTCCACGGTGTCCGGGTCCACAGCCTGGTCGCCTGATATTGCTTGCGTGCCCGGGCAGGGAAGCCCGGGTGCAAGCACTGCGCGGTCCGCCCTGGCGGCCGGCGCAGTGGCCGGCCGGCAGCACGAACATGCTGCCGGCCCAACGGCTTCCAAACTCGCGGAGGCCGACAACAGAAAATAGAGGAGTCAAAGATGTCTCTTGGAATAGTTTTCCTATCCGAATTATTCGGTACCGCCATGCTGACCCTGCTGGGTTGCGGCGTTGTGGCCAACGTTGCGCTCAAAGGCACCAAGGGCAATAACGGCGGGTTCCTCATGGTCACCTGGGGGTGGGGCCTTGCCGTCTTCTCCGGTGTCTATGTTGCTTCCATCTCAGGTGCGCACCTGAACCCTGCCGTGACTTTTGGCCTGCTGGTCAACGGCAAGAAGTTGTACGCTCCCGGCGTTCCGGTCGACTTCGCCTCAACCCTGACCTACTTCGGCGGTGAACTGACCGGTGCCTTCCTCGGCGCGGTCGTGATGTGGCTGGCCCACAAGCAGCACTTTGATCTTGAGCAGGAGCCCGCCAGCCAGCTGGCCGTCTTCTCCACCGGCCCGGCGATCCGCTCCAACCAGTGGAACCTGATCACCGAGATCATCGGCACCTTTGTCCTCGTGTTCGTCATCCTGACCTTCGGCGGGACGCCTTCCGGGCTCGGCCCGCTGTCGGTGGCCCTGCTGGTCGTCGGTATCGGTGTTTCGCTCGGCGGCCCCACCGGCTACGCCATCAACCCCGCCCGTGACCTGGGCCCCCGCATCGCGCACGCCTTGCTCCCCATCAAGGGCAAGGGCTCCAGCGACTGGAGCTACTCCTGGATCCCGGTGGTCGGTCCGCTCATTGGCGGCGGCCTCGGCGGCCTCGTGGCAGCAGTCGTGCCGATCATCATCCCCGTCATCCCTCACTAACTGCCCGTTCAACCGTCAGTACAACTGCCACGCCAAACAGACAAGGACGTCACTATGAACCAGTACGTAGTTGCAATCGACCAGGGGACCACGAGCACCCGAGCCATCGTGTTCGACCACAGCGGCAGCATCGTCTCCTCCGGCCAGATGGAGCACGAGCAGATCTTCCCCCAGCCCGGCTGGGTGGAGCACAACCCCGCTGAAATCTGGAACAACACCCGCGAGGTGATCGGCTCGGCCCTGTCCAAGGCGAACCTGACCCGGCACGACATCGCCGCCGTCGGCATCACCAACCAGCGCGAAACAGCGGTGGTGTGGGACAAGACCACCGGCGAGGCGATCTACAACGCCATCGTGTGGCAGGACACCCGCACCCAGCCGATCGTGGACGAACTCGCGAAGGACGGCGGCGTAGAACGCTTCAAGCAGAAGGTGGGCCTGCCGCTGGCGACCTACTTCTCGGGCACCAAGATCAAGTGGATCCTGGACAACGTCGAGGGCGCCCGGGCCAAGGCGGAGGCCGGCGACCTCGTCTTCGGCAACACCGACTGCTGGGTGCTCTGGAACCTGACCGGCGGGACCGACGGCGGAGTGCACGTCACCGACGTGACCAACGCCTCACGGACCATGTTCATGGATCTTGAGACGCTGTCGTGGGACCAGGAGATTCTGGACGCGTTCGGCGTCCCGGCCTCCATGATGCCGGCCATCAAGTCCTCCTCCGAGGTCTATGGCACGGTGCACACCTCCCAGCTGCTTCGCGAGGTTCCTGTGGCCGGGATCCTGGGCGACCAGCAGGCGGCCACGTTCGGGCAGGCGGCGTTCGATGCCGGGGAAGCCAAGAACACCTACGGCACGGGCTGCTTCCTGATCTTCAACACGGCCGAGGAAATTATCCATTCCAAGAACGGGCTGCTGACCACCGTCGGCTACAAGCTCGGCGACGCGGCGCCGCACTACGCGCTGGAGGGCTCCATTGCCGTCACCGGTTCCTTGATCCAGTGGCTGCGGGACAACCTCGGCATGATCAGCAGCGCCCCGGAGGTCGAGACCCTCGCGGCCTCGGTGGAGGACAACGGCGGTGTGTACATTGTGCCGGCATTCTCCGGCCTCTTCGCACCGTACTGGCGCTCGGACGCCCGCGGCGCCATTGTGGGCCTGACCCGCTATGTTACCAAGGCCCATATCGCCCGCGCGGCGCTGGAGGCCACCGCCTTCCAGACCCGTGAGGTGCTGGACGCCGTCAACGCCGACTCCGGCGTACCGCTGACGGAGCTGAAGGTCGACGGCGGCATGGTCGCCAACGACGCCCTGATGCAGTTCCAGGCGGACATCCTCGGCGTGCCGGTCATCCGTCCGAAGGTGGTCGAGACGACGGCGCTGGGCGCAGCCTACGCGGCCGGCCTGGCGGTCGGATTCTGGAAGGACCTGGGCGAGTGCTCGGCCAACTGGGCCGAGGACAAGCGGTGGGAGCCGCAAATGGACCAGGCCGAGCGGGAACGCCAGATGCGTCTCTGGAAGAAGGCCGTCACCAAGTCGATGGACTGGGTTGACGACGACGTGAAGTAGGCGCGCACAAGGAGCCCCGGCCGGGAAGATCCCGGCCGGGGCTCCTTTGTCTATTGCCCGGGAGCGGCAGGGCCGTTAGTGGTAGTGGTGGCCATCGTAGCCACGTGCCACCTCAGCGCGCGGCGTCTTCGCGTAGACGTCCTTGCTGACCGTGTAACCCCGGCGGTCGATCTGCAGTGCCTGCTCGTTGACGCTCTTCAGCTCGGAGCGGCTGAGCTTCTTGATCTTGACGAGATTCAGGAACTCCTGGTCCTCTCCGCCCACGGCCGTGACCTTGATCAGACCCGTGTGCTTGGAATAGAACTTTCGCTGGTGGCCGGCGCTTGGCGGGTCCAGCGGGTTGAACTCATCGATGACCAGCACATCGCTGTAGCAACCAGTGGCGACGCAGACGCGTTGGTCCTTCGCGAACACATCACCGCAGTCCAGGAAGTCCACGCTGGGTGCGTAGGCCTGGGGGTAGGCGGGGGTCTTCAGGCGCGGGTGGCTCTGCATGGCGATGCCCGCCTGGGCCTTGTCGATGCCGCTGATGAACGTACTTGGCGCACCCACAAGCTTCCCGTTCTCGTACTCCTCCGGATATTCGCCGAAGAGCCACACGTCGCCCTTCCGTGTCTCGGCGAAGAAGGCAAGTTCCGATTCCGCGAGCTCACCGTCGGAGTAGTCCCGGTCCCATATCGCGATGGTCTTCACCCCGTCGATCACCTTGGTCAGCCCCGTGACCGTGCTGACAACCTTGCGGGTGGTTGTCCCATCCGGGGAGACTACTTTGCCGGTGGTGGTGTACTGCATGCCGGGTTCGAGGGGGAACCACTTGTTGTCAATCTCCGGCCTGGACGGGAAGGCGCTGCGGTTGAATTTGATTGCCGAGCCGGGGCCGCACAGTTCCTGCGAACGGGCGGCCGCCGGCGCGGTGGCTGCCGTCGCCGCGGCCGCCGTCGCCGCCGTCAGCGACGCCACCACCAGCAAGACCGCGGAGCCGTAAGCGGTAAATCTCTTAGATAGTGGAGTCATCTGACTGGCCTCTCATTGTTGGTAGTTGTTGCTATACGGCTGATACAGGTTCCGGCTCGCGGGGCTGACGGTCATGACGTGCCGGACCCTTCTTGGCGAACCGCAGGTAGAGCGATGGAACGATGAACAGGTTGACCAGTGTCGATGTCACCAGCCCGCCCAGGATCACCACGGCCATGGGGTGCTCGATCTCATGGCCGGGGCGGTTGCCCATCACCACCAGCGGGACCAGGGCGAGTGCGGTGGCGAGCGTGGTCATCAGGATTGGTGACAGGCGTTCGGCTGCGCCCCGCAGGACCAGGTCCCGGCCGAACGGCACGCCTTCGAACTGTTCCAGGTGCTGGCAGTGGTTGATGAGCAGGATGCCGTTGCGGGCGGCGATGCCCATCACTGTCAGGAACCCGACCAGCGACCCGAGGGACAGGATTCCGCCGCTCATGTGCGCGGCGATCACCCCGCCCACCAGTGCCACCGGCAGCGTCAGGATGCCCAGAACGGCAAGCCGCCAGCTCCGGAATGCCGCCTGGAGCAGGAGGAACACCACAACCAGGGCGCCCATCGCGAAGAGGAGAAGCCGCTGCGAGGCGGCCTGCCGCTCCGCGTATTCGCCCAGGATCTCGGCGCTGTATCCGGTGGGGAACTCCACGGACTTGAGATCGGATTCGAGCTTCTCGACGACTTTGGCCAGATCGCCTTCCTTGACGTTGGCGCTGACATCGAGGCGGCGGGACCCTTCCGAACGCTCAATGACGTTGGGAGTGGGCTTTACCGTGATCTTGGCGACATCGGCCACCCGGATCTTCTGCCCGCTGGGAGTGTCCAGCGGGAGGTTCTCGATGCTTGTGACGCTGGTCCGGATCGCCGGAGGACTCCAGACCTGGACGTCATAGGCCTTGCCGTCCCGGTAGACGTCGCCGACCTCTTCGCCGGATACCAGGGTGGCTGCGGCACGGCGGACGTCACCGGGCTTCAGGCCGTAGCGGTTGGCGGCGTCCAGGTTCACCTCGACGTCCACCTGCGGAACGTTGACCTGGAGTGCGACTTTGGCTCCGATGGCACCCTCGATGCCGGCCAGGGCAGTCTTGACCTTGTCCGCCTGCTTCTTCAGCGTGTCCAGGTCATCGCCGTACACGCGGACCACGATCGAGTAGCCCGTACCGGTGAGCACCTCGCGGACACGTTCCTTGAGGTAGGTCTGGACGTCCCGGTGGATGCCGGGATACCCGTCCACGACCTGCTGGATGGAGGCCAGGGTCTTGTCGTAGTCGACCGAGGGGTCAACGCTGATCCAGTTCTCGCCAAAGTTGACTCCCACCACCTCATCGGCGGCGAAGGCCTGACCGATGTGGGACCCGCAGTTGTTGACGCCTGGAATGGTCATCAGCTCCTGGCAGGCCAGTTGGCTGACGCGCACTTCCTCGGCGTTGGAGGTGCCGGGTTGCGTGACCCAGTGCATGAGGAAGTCACGTTCCTTGAACGAGGGCAACAGTGACTGGCCCAGGAGCGGGGCCGCTATGATTCCGACGACGCCGAGTGCCCCCACCGCGAGGTAGCCCGGGAGCGGGCGTTTCACAATGGGACGCAGGGCGGCGCCGTACCAGCGCTTGAGGACCCGGACCACCGGCGGATCGCGGTCTTCCAGCTTGGCATTGCGCAGGAAGATGTACGCCATGGCCGGCGTGACCGTGAGGGCCACCAGCATGGACGCCAAAACCGCCAGGGTGTAGGCGGTCGCCAGGGGCCGGAAGAAGGCGCCCGTCAGGCCGTCCAGGAAGAAGATCGGTACCGTGGCGGCAACGATAATCAGGGTGGCGTAGACGATGGGGCCGCGGACTTCCAGGGAGGCGTTCACGACCACGCGGGCGGTGCTTTCGGTCCCGCCGCTGGCGCGGTGGTGCCGGAGCCGCCTGACGATGTTCTCGACGTCGATGATGGCATCGTCCACCACGACCCCGACGGCAATCACCAGCCCCGCAAGCACCATCGTATTAATCGTGCCTCCGGTCCAATACAGCACCAGGGCCGCTGCCATCAGCGACAACGGGATCGCCGTCACGCTCACCAGGGCTGTCCGCCATTGGAACAGGAAGACGCTCAGCACCAGGACGACCAGGAAGCAGCCCAGCAGCAGCGCAAGGCTCAGGTTGCCGAGCGACTCCTCGATGAACGAGGCGGGCCGGAACAGGGTGGTGTCGACTGCGATTCCGGTCAGGCCGGGCTGCAGTTCCTTGAGCGCTTCCTCGACCCCGCGGGTGACTTCGAGGGTGTTGCCCCACGGCAGCTTTTCGACGATCAGCATCAGTCCGGGGCCGCCATTGATAACCGCGTCACCGATCAGTTGCTGGTGGTCCTCCACGACGGTTGCCACGTCGGCGAGCTTCAGGGGAGGCAGTCCCTCGCGTTCCTCCAGTGGCACCTGGGCAAGGTCCGCCGGAGACGTGATGGGTTGTACGTGCCTGATGGACATGCTCTGGCTGGGTGTTTCCAGCGCCCCTCCGGTGCCGATCAAGGCACCGGGGGAGTACTTGAGCAGGCCGGCGTCCAAGGCGTCGGACGTGGAGTTCATGACGTTTTCCAGCGTCACGTTGTTGGCTGCCAGCTTGGTCGGATCAACCTGGACCTGGAGCATCTGAAGCCGTTCGCCCCAGATCGCAACGTTCGCCACGCCAGGCACCCGCAGCAGGTGTGCCCGGATGTTCCAGTAGGAAACCATGGACATTTCGATCAGGGAGCGGGTCTCGGAGGAGAGCCCGATCTTCATGACACGGCTGGTGGAGGACAGCGGCTGGAGCATTATTGGCGGCGCGGCCCAGGTCGGCAGAGTCGGTATGACCGTTGCCATCCGCTCCGACACCAGCTGCCGGGCGGTGAGCAGATCGGTCCCGGGTTTGAACTCCATCACGATGGCGGACAGCTGCGACACAGACTTCGACCGCATCTGGTCCAGGCCGTCTATGCCGTTGAAGGCCTGCTCCATCGGAACCGTTACGAGTTCCTCGACTTCGGAGGCAGTGAGACCCAGACATGCCGTCTGAACCTCGACGCGGGGCGGTGCGAACTCCGGGAAAACATCCACCGAAGCGCTGCTGAGTTGCGCGCCGCCCACGATCATGAGGGCGGCCGCCATCGCAATGATGATCGACCGGAACCTCAGGCTTGCAGCGACAATCCGGCGCATGTCAGTGCGCCGTATCGAATTCAGCGCCGAAGAGTTCAGCCGCGCCGACGGTTACGATTGCGGTGCCGACCGCGGGGCCGGCCGAGGCCGTGACCACTCCGTCCTCCACCTTGGCTACCGTGACCGACTGCCGCTGGTAGACCCGCGGGGCCGGGTTGGTGTACACCCAGGTTTTTCCGCTGGCGTCGTAGAGCAGGGCTGAGTAGGGCACGACGACGTCCTTGCCCTTTCCGGCCTTGACGGTGTCGGTCTTCAGGTCGAGGCGTTCGATTCCCTTCTCCGTCAACGTCAGTTTCGCGATGCCTGTTGCGGCATTCTTCTCCACCTTGGCGGGTTCGTTGGCCGAGACGGCGGCGGGGGCCGCCGCCGTCGTCTGGGCACATGCGGGCAACGCGAACAGAAGTGCTGCGCATACAGCGGCCGCCAGGGGCAGGCGCCGCGAGGGCTGTTGGCTGGTCATTTTGCTTCCACCTTTTCCTGCGTAACGGGCTGGACGGGAACTTCGGCCTCGTACACTTCGGCCCACTCTTCCGGGGCGGAACCGGGCCCGAACCAGAGAGCGAGCAGGGGGAGTACAAAGATCCCGATGAGAGTTGTCGTGATGAGTCCGCAGACGATGATCAGGGCCATCGGGCCCAGGAAGGACCCGCCGACGGCGCCGCCGAAGAGTCCCGGCGGGATCAGGATCGCCACCGTGATCAGGGCTGCCTTCAGAATGGGCGAGACCCGGTCCCGGGCCGCCATCATGATGACCTTGTCAGGGGACTCGTGCGGGGCGGCCCGCCACAGCTCATCCGTCCGGGCGGAGAGCAGCGCCGCGTTGCGGGCTGCAACGGCCAGCACCGCGGCAAAGGCCGTGAGTGCCAGCACAGTGATGGCGCCTCCCGCGATCCACGCTGCCACGGCGGCCCCGGCCAGCGCGGCCGGCAGGGACAGGAAGATGGCAAGCGCCAGCTTCCAGCTCCGCACCGCTGTCTGGAGAAGGAGCAGGATTCCCAGAAGGGCAGCCGCGCCGATCCACAGAACCATGGCGTCCCCGGCGAGCTGTTCACTGTACTTCGTGGGGATTTCGGCGTGGTATTCCAGCGGGAACTGGATCTGCTCGATCGCCGCGTTGATGTCGCGCTGGATATCCGCGAGCGGACGTCCGCTGACCTCGGCCACCACATCGATCCGGCGTGAGGTGTCATCGTGCAGAATCACGACTTCATTGGGAACGAGCCGGATGTCGGCGATTTGGCCCAGCTGGACCTGGCCGCCGCTTGGCGTGTCCAGCAGGAGCTCACGGATGCTGGTCAGGTCATCCCGGACGTCCACCGCGCCGCGCACCACCACTTCAAAGACCTTCTGCTGTTCGAAGAGGTTGCCGACGACGATGCCTTGCATCAGGGCGGCGGCGGCGCGGCGTGCGTCGCCGGGTTTGATGCCGACCTTCTGCGCCGCCTCGAGGTTGACCTCGACTTCGACGATGGGCGTCATGGCGCTGGCGTTGATCGTCGGGTTCTTCACGCCGTCGACCTTTTCGATGGCCTTGCGGACCTCTTCTGCCTTCTCTCGCAAGACGGGCAAGTCTGTTCCGTAGACGCGGACAGCGAATCCGGGATCCATGCTGCTGCGCTCCTGGCCGATCTGCTGCTGGGAGTAGTTCACCACGTTGTGGGCGATGCCGGGGTAGCCCTGGACGACGTCACGGACCGCCTGCTCCGTTTCGCTGAAGTCGGCATCCGGTGTGATGGAAACCCAGAGTTCCGCGGAACTGTTCCCGACAACCTGGTCGGAGGAAATGGCGCGGCCGATGTGGCCGCCAACTCCCGAGACACCAGGCAGGGTCCGCAGTTCGTCGGACGCCTTGGACGCCACCCGACGCACCTCGTCGTTGGACGTGCCTGCCATCGAGTCCCACTGCACCAGGAGTGTCCGGTCCGGAATCGTCGGCACGACCGCCCGGTTCCCGACCAGCTGCGATGCCGCGGCGAGCCCCAGCAGTCCAACGACGGCGACAGCGACAATGCCGAGGGCACGGCGGGAACGTGCCCCCTCGAGTGCCCTGTCGTACGTGGACCTGGCCCGGACAACACCGGGCGAGTCCGCCCGCCGGGCTTTCTCACCGGGAAGCAGGAGATATGCCAGGACCGGTGTCACGGACAAACCCACCAGCATTGACACGGCAAGTGCCAACGCCAGGGACCAGAAGAGGGGCTGGAAGAACGCACCGCCGACTCCCGTGACGAACAGCGTCGGTACGAGCGCGAGGGCCATGATGAGCGACCCGTGGAACAGCGGTGTGCGGACGCTGCGGACAAGCTGGACCATGCGGAACCTGATGGTGGCATCTGTCTCGGTCCCGGTGGTCCGCAACGGCCGGCGCCGCTGCGCCTGCACATCCTCCACGATGTCTCCGACAATCACAGAGACGCCCAGCAAGATGCCGGCGAGGATCGAGATATTCAGTGTGGAGTCGAGCAAGTAGAGCACCACTCCCGCCGCCATGACGGTGGTGCTGATCGCCACGAGGGCGATCACGGCCACCCGCCAGGAGCGGAACAGGGCCCAGAAGAGCAGCACGGCGATCAGGAGGCTCACGAGCAGCGCCAGGCCGAGTCCGTCCACGGCATCCTGCAGGAAGGAGGCGGGCCGGAAGACGGACGTATCCATCTGGATTCCGGAAAGCCCGGGCTGCATGTCGTTCAGCGCAGCCTCGAGGTCCTTGGTGACCTGCAGCGTGCTGGCGCCGGGGAACTTCTCCACGACCAGCAGGAGGCCCGCATCCTGGCCGACGACGGCATCGCCGATCAGCGGCTGGTGGTCCTCCTTCACCTGGGCAATGTCACCCAGGAGCATGGGAGATCCGGCGTCTTCGACACTGACCTTGGCCAGGTCCTCCGGTGTTCGGATGGGCAGCACGTGCTGGATGCCCAGGCGTTGGCTCGGCGACTCCACGAACCCGCCGGTGCCGGGGGTGGACGCCTCAAGGAAGCTCAGCGGCGACACCCAGACTGCGTTGCCGGTGGTCTTGATGACCTGTTCGAGCGTGATGCCCTTGTCACGCAGCTGCGTGGGGGTCACCTCTACCTGGAGCTGCTGCTCGCGCTGTCCCCAAATGGAAACGTTGGCGACCCCGGGAATGCCGATCAGCCGAGGCTTGATCTTCCACCGGGCCAGGACCGACATTTCGATCCCGGATAGCTCTTTGGAGCTCATCCGGACCATAAGGACGCGGCTGGTTGACGACAACGGCTGCATGATCAGCGGCGGCGCCGAGACGTTCGGCAGCGCGTGGGCCTGGGTCATGCGTTCGGCCACGAGCTGGCGCGCGCGCAGAAGGTCGGTGCCCGGCTCGAACACGAGCTCGATCGAGGACAGGCCGGGAACTGATTTGGACCGGATTTCATCGAGCCACGCCACCCCGTTAAGGAGGTCGGCTTCCATCGGGGCAGTGATGAGCTGTTCAACTTCGGCGGCTGAGAGGCCCAGGGCCTCGGTCTGGATCTCGACGTGGGCCGGGGCGAACTCGGGCATGCTGTCGATGGCGACGTGGGGGACGTTCACTACCCCGAAGGCAATGAGTCCGGCCGCCATGGCGAGAACCAGGATGCGGAACTGCATACTGAAACGGGTGATCCAGCCGAACATGGCTAGCCCTGTTCCAGGGAGCCGGCGTCGCGGGTGCGGCCGGCGGGGGATTTCGGCAAATGCACGGAAGAATTGCGCAATTGATACATGACAGGCTCCTCAACCCGAGACCATTTGCGAATCCCCCCGAGAGATCCCATTTCTTGCTGATCTTTATCGAATAGTGTTCCCATTTGAATCGTTTGGCAAGATCAAAATTTTATGCCTGCTTCACGGTTTTTCACGGGTTTCTCCCAGCTTGGAGGCTCACAATGCGCTCTCCGAAGAAACTTCGCGGAAGGGCCCGGGCGCCCGTGGCCGGCCACCCGGGTGTTCGTTGTTTTTCTACTTGTTTTCCGCGCCGAGCTACCCGAATTTCTGTCGTAGTTACTTGCCCGATACGTCGGGCAATTGGCAGTAAGTACCGCTATTCCATAGGTATGTCGTTTGTAACAATTGCGGACATAGCAGCCCGCGCAGGCCGCCGGAGCGCGAGTCGACTGCGACTACCGGGCCGCTACCGGCCCGTCGGTTCAGCGCGAACCAGCCCGAGGGGCTAAAGTGGTCCTATGCGCGCCGTGCTCCTGCTTAGCTAGCCGCCCGGCATCCCGGCGAGACCTCGTTTCCGAAGAGTCCCCGGATTGCCGAGCGGCGGCCCCTCCATGTCGAGGGGCTTTTGTGTGTCCGGGGTAAATTCCGGTCCGCAACGCACGAATTTACAGCAGGAGTACCACGTACGGACAGTATGGAGTCAGGACCGGGCAGCCGGCCGTGACAGTGCAGACTTGATGGTGAACAGGCCTGGCGGCAGGCAGGCCTGAAGGTAGACAGGCCTGGGTAACAGGCCGCACAGAACAGAAGAGGCCAGCAGTGAGCGTTCAGCCGGAAACACAGACCGGATCGCCAGCAGCCGCGGCGGAGGGGCCTGAGGAAGGTGCCTACAGCTTCGCGGCAATGGAAGCCAAATGGCCGCAGGTCTGGGAAGACCTGAAGGTCTTCACGCCGCTCGACGACGGCTCAAAGGAACGCCGCTACGTGCTGGACATGTTCCCGTATCCGTCCGGTGACCTTCACATGGGCCACGCCGAGGCGTTCGCGATGGGCGACGTTGTGGCGCGCTACCTGCGCCAGCAGGGCTACGACGTGCTGCACCCGATCGGCTGGGACTCCTTCGGCCTGCCCGCGGAAAACGCGGCGATCAAACGCAACGCGCACCCCAGTGAGTGGACGTACGCCAACATCGACACCCAGGCGGCATCGTTCAAGCGCTACGCAATCTCCGCCGACTGGTCCCGCCGGCTGCACACCTCGGACCCGGAGTACTACCGCTGGACCCAGTGGCTGTTCACGCGGTTCTACGAGCGTGGATTGGCCTACCGCAAGAATTCGCCGGTCAACTGGTGCCCCAAGGACCAGACCGTGCTGGCCAACGAACAGGTGGTCAACGGCGCCTGCGAGCGGTGCGGCACTCCCGTGACCAAGAAGTCCCTGAACCAGTGGTACTTCAAGATCACCGACTACGCCGACCGCCTGCTCGATGACATGGACGAACTGCGCGGGCACTGGCCCGAACGCGTCCTGGCGATGCAGAAAAACTGGATCGGCCGTTCCGAGGGCGCCCATGTCAACTTCGTGATCGAGGCCGACGGCGGCAAAGCCGCCAAGGACGTCACCGTCTTCACGACGCGCCCGGACACCCTCTACGGCGCCACGTTCTTCGTCGTCGCCGCCGACGCGCCGCTCGCCGTCGAACTGGTCACCGACGAGCACGCCGCCGCCCTGGACGCCTACCGGGAGCAGGTCAAGGCGCTCTCCGAAATCGAGCGCCAGTCCACCGAGCGCGAAAAGACCGGCGTCTTCACCGGGCGCTACGCGACCAACCCGCTCAACGGCGAAAAGCTGCCCGTCTGGGCCGCCGACTATGTCCTGGCCGACTATGGCACAGGCGCCATCATGGCCGTCCCGGCCCATGACCAGCGCGACCTCGACTTCGCCAAGACCTTTGACCTGCCCGTCCGGGCAGTCCTGGACACGGGCGAGGAAGACCCCGCCGCCACGGGCATCGCCACCACCGGCGAAGGGACCCTGATCAACTCCGGCGGCCTCGACGGGCTGCCCAAGGCCGAGGCCATCCCGGCGGCCATCGAAATCCTGCGCGAGTTGGGCACCGGCGAGAAGTTCGTGAACTTCCGGCTGCGTGACTGGCTGCTCAGCCGGCAGCGGTTCTGGGGCACACCGATCCCCATCATCCACTGCCCGGCCTGCGGGGAGGTCCCGGTCCCGGATGATCAGCTGCCCGTGACCCTGCCGGCGGACCTGCGCGGCGAGGACCTGTCCCCGAAGGGCACGTCACCGCTCGCCGCGGTCGAAAGCTGGGTCAATGTCGAGTGCCCCAACTGCCAGGGCCCGGCCAAGCGGGACACGGACACGATGGACACCTTCGTGGATTCCTCCTGGTACTTCCTGCGCTTCGTCTCTCCGCAGTACACCGGTGGTCCGTTCGATCCGGAGAAGATCAACGACTGGATGCCGGTCGGACAGTACGTGGGCGGCGTGGAGCACGCCATCCTGCACCTGCTCTATGCGCGGTTCTTCACCAAGGTCATCCACGACCTCGGCATGATTGAGGCGGACGAGCCGTTCAGCGCACTGCTGAACCAGGGGCAGGTGCTCAACGGCGGCAAGGCCATGAGCAAGTCCCTGGGCAACGGCGTCGACCTCGGCGAGCAGTTGGACAAGTTCGGTGTGGACGCTGTCCGCCTGACCATGATCTTCGCCTCCCCGCCGGAGGACGACGTCGACTGGGCGGACGTATCGCCGTCGGGCTCCGCGAAGTTCCTGGCCCGGGCCTGGCGCCTCGGCCAGGACGTCACAAGCGCACCTGGCGTCGATGCCGCCACCGGTGACCGTGCCCTGCGCACCGTCACCCACCGCACGATCGCCGATGCGCAGGCCCTGCTGGACAACAACAAGTTCAACGTGGTTGTCGCAAAGCTGATGGAACTGGTCAACGCGACCCGCAAGACCATAGATGCAGCCAGCGGTGCCGGCGGTGCGGACCCAGCAGTCCGCGAGGCCGTCGAGGCCGTAGCCGTAATCCTGAGCCTGTTTGCACCGTATACCGCCGAGGATCTGTGGAACGTCCTGGGGCACCCGGCATCGGTCGCCAACGCCGGCTGGCCCACGCACGACGACGCACTCCTCGTGGAGGACACGGTCACCGCCGTCGTCCAGGTGCAGGGCAAGGTGCGGGACCGGCTGGAGGTTTCCCCGGACATCTCCGAGGAGGACCTGCGCGAACTGGCGCTGGCATCGGAAAATGTCCAGCGCGCCCTCGATGGCCGTGCCCTGCGCACGGTGATCGTACGGGCGCCTAAACTGGTCAACATCGTCCCGGCCTAGCCGGACGTACCAGCCTGACACTGGCCGCCGGCTGATCCCGGCGGCCAGTGCAGACAACCAGCGCAGACAATGGGACGGGCACAAGTGCCCCCGCCGGAGAAGCAAGTCCACGCGTCCCCACAGCAGGAGGTCCTTCGTGCCACACCGCGAGCCGTCAGGCTGGCCATGGCTGCGCGAGCGGCTTGTTCGCCTGCGGCAGGGTTCCCGGGACAGCATCCCCGAAGCGGCTCCCGCCGCCGTCGTGCAGGTTGCGGTGGTCACGGACTCTGCCGCCGCGCTGCCCGCGGACTGGGTCCGGGCTTTCGCTGCTGACGGCCGGCTCACCGTGGTCCCGATGCCCGTGATGGTCGGCGCCGAAATCTACGGCGAGGGTGAGGACGACATTGCGGAGACCATCGCCGTGGCCCTGGCCAGCGGCAAGCCCGTCAAGACCTCGCGTCCGTCACCGGGGCAGTTTGAACACGCCTACCGGGAGGCCAGCGAGCGTGGCTTCCAGTCCGTGGTCTCCATTCACATCTCCGCGGGGCTGTCCGGGACAGCCGACGCCGCCCGCCTGGCAGCCCAACGGGTCGGCATACCGGTAGAGGTCCTCGACTCCCGGACGGTCGGAATGGCCCAGGGCATGGGCGTGCAGGGCGCGGTGGTCGCGGCCGCCGACGGCAGGAGCGCGGCCGACGTCTTGGCCTTCGCGCAGGACCGGCTGGACCGCACCAAAGTGTACTTCTATGTCCCGACCCTGGAACAGTTGCGCCGGGGCGGCCGGATCGGGGCGGCGGCCTCGCTCTGGGGGACCATGTTCTCCATCAAACCCATCCTGGCGGTGGAAGACGGCCGGATCATCCCGCTGGAAAAGGTCCGGTCAGCGGCGAAGGCCATCGCACGCCTGGAAGAAATCGTGGCCGCGGACGCCTCCGGCCGCCCTGCCGGGCAGGCGCGGCTGGCTGTGCACCACTTTGGCAACCAGGCCGAGGCCGAAGACCTTGCCCGGCGCCTGGCCGTGGCATTACCGGCATGTCCGCCGGCCCAGATCAGCGCTCTCCCGGCAGTCCTGGCGGCACACGCCGGGCTCGGTGTGCTCGCCGTGATCGTGGGGGAGGGCAGCACCCCTGCGGCAGCGAAACCCGATGCCTTCGCCGGGGACATCGCCAGCCCGGACAGCGGGGAAGCGCACCCTGGCAGGGCAGCGGCCGAAGCGACGGAAACCGGCGACTAGCGCGGCGGGTCCATGTGCTCCATCTGCGCGGACGCCGGACTCTGGCCGTGAACGGGCGGCGGCGGTAAAGTCACTCCACCGAACCCAGCGAACCAGCGAATCCGGAGGCCGCCATGGCAATGCAGGTGCACCACGTAGTCCAGTTCGATCGCGACGTTGCCGAAGAGGTGACCAAGTGGCTGAAATACCTCAAAGGCCAAGTGACCAGCGTTCAATTCCTCACCACCACGGTCCCGGATCCCAAGGCCGCGGACAAATGGCGCGTGCAGTACGAGGCATACATCACCTACCAGAAGTGAACCCCCGCCTGTAGCTGCATTTCAGGGGGTGGGCACGGGCGATGTCCGTCCGGGCGTGGGCGATGCTGTACGCGCGGGTGTGGCTGGTTCCGTTGGCGCTGTCTCTGGCGTTGTCGCTGACACGGACGTCGGCGGGATGGTTGGTGGGGCGGCCGGCTCGGACGTTGGCGGGGCGGGCGTTTCCGGGACCGTCGGTGGGGCGGCCGGCTCGGACGTTGGCGGGGCGGGCGTTTCCGGGACCGTCGGTGGGGCGGCCGGCTCGGACGTTGGCGCGGCGGGCGTTTCCGGGACCGTCGGTGGCGCGGCCGGCTCGGACGTTGGCGCGGCGGGCGTTTCCGGGACCGTCGGTGGCGCGGCCGGCTCGGACGTTGGTGCGGCGGGTGTTTCCGGGACCGTCGGCACGGTGACTGGCGCGGACGTTGGCTCGGTGGTCGGTATGACGGTTGGCGTCGTGGGCGCGGGTACCGACACTGACGTTGGTGGAGTCGTTGGCGTTAGGGAGGCCGGCGGGGCTGCGGGAGGCGGAGTCGTTGGCGGCGGGGTTGGCCCGGGGGCTGGCTGATTCGGCCCGATAGTGTAGCTGGGCTGCTGGCCTGAGCCGTTGACCCACAGGGCGGCCTGCACCCGGCGGGCACTTCCGGGCTCCAGCCACCAGAGCACCTGTACGTTGCAGTGGTAGACAATCGTGACATTGGCGACGGCGCCCTGCGGCGGAACTGCATGGATCGAGGTGGCGGCTGTTTGGGTGGTCCAGATGAAATTCTGGTCGGCAGTCATTCCGGCCGTGCCGTCGACCGAAACATGCGCTATGCCGTACAGACCGTACTGGGGGCAGAAACTGCTTTCCAGAGAAAAATTGACCACCTGGGTTGAGGTGGCTTGCGTTGTGTCTGCCACGACCGGTGGGGCTGGCAGCATGGTGCCGCCAAGCGCCAGCACCGCCGCGGGCCCAAACAACCACTTCATTGCACACCAGCTTTCGACGCCTGAAATTTACCTCCAGGCGATCAGGGTTGCCCCCAGCCGGCAAAGTCTTCTCGATTGGATGCAGACGTTACCACCGGGTCCGGGCGGGCACCAGCGTAGGGAATACTTGCCTGATGCCGCGGATCTACGCGTATTACTCAGGTATATCCACATACGCCCGGTCCCCGGTATCAGCGGGGGTGAGGGCTGCCTAGAGTCGTTCCATGCCACGCCGCAACCCGGGAACTGAATCCGCCACAGGCGTCAGGGTTGCCCGTGATCGCCTGGCAGCGACGCGCTGGGCTGCCCGGGGTGCGAAAGATACTGCGGAGCCGGGCGAATCCCCGGCTCCGGGCCGGGAACCGGGCGACTCAGCGGGGCTGCTGGAGTTGCAGGTTCCGGCGCCCGGCAGCCCTGTCCCGGTCCGGGCTGATGGCGTCCTCGCTGCTGGACGATGCGTCGGGGGCGGCCCTTCACACCATGCGGATGAAACCCGCGGGTACCGCCGGGGAAGAAGGCCGACGCTGGCTATGCGATTTCGGGCCAGGACAGGGGTTAAAGCCGCTGCCCTGCTGGGCGTCCTTGCCGTGGTGCTGGGCGGCTGCTTCTGGTGGCAGGCCGGAACCGGCGGCGCGCAGGTGGTGGCTCTCAGCGACTCCGCCCCCGCCGCCGAGGAAGCACCCGATCCGGCGGATGACGGGTCAACCGCGCCGCCGGGAGATGAGGCCACCGCGGCGCCCGAAAGGATCGAGGTCCATGTTGCCGGTGCCGTGGCCAGCCCGGGGGTGGTTCAACTGCCGGCGGGAAGCCGGCTGCATGAGGCGATTGCAGCGGCGGGCGGGCCCACGGTTCTCGGGGATCCGGACCGGCTCAACCTGGCCGCCGTGCTGGAGGATGGGCAGAAGGTCCTGGTGCCCATCCGCGGCGAACCCGGTGAGGCCGATACGCCCACGGGCGGCTCACCTGCGCCCGGTTCCGGTCCGGGCGGCACGGGGCCAGTCGGCGGGGGCGGGAAGGTCAACCTCAACACCGCCGGCCTCGAGGAACTCGGGACCCTCCCGCGCGTCGGGCCGGTGCTGGCGCAGCGGATCGTGGATTGGCGCCAGCAGCACGGGCGGTTCAAGACAGTGCAGGAGCTCGACGCCGTCGACGGGATCGGTCCGAAGTTGCTCGAGGCCCTGCTCCCGTTGGTGGGTATCTGACGTGGCAAATCCTGAGATGGAAAAGCCTGACACTGCACAGCCTGGCACTGCACGGCGTGGCGTGGACCGGACCGGCCCGCTGGGTTCTGTGGCGGTCCCGCAGAGTCGCTGGCAGCGCTACGTCGATGCGGCCGTCGATTCCCCGGCGCGTGCGGAGCACGAGGATCCGGTGGCCTCCGGCCGGATCCGCGGATCCGGTAAACCCGCGCGAGACACCGCCGCGCGTCGGCGCCCGATCGAACGGACACGACGGACGGACCTTCGTCTGGTGCTCCCGGCACTTCTTGTCTGGGGGACCGCCGTTGCCGGAAACTGGCTGTCCCCTGCAGGGCTGGCCGGTCTCTGCACGGCGCTGGCGGCGGCCGGAGGCATGCTCTTCCTGGCCGGTCGCGTCATCCTCGGCCGTTCTGGGCTCCGCCCGGCGAGGGAGCGGGGCGCCAGGATTGGGCGGGGTGGCCACGGGCGCGGCCGCAGCGCCGGGCAGGCGGTTCCGCGCAGCATTCGCGCCACAGTGGCAGCGGCGCTGCTGTTGTCCTCCGCGGCAGGCTCACACGCCGCCGTCGAGGCCTCCCGGCGGCACGACGGCGCCATCGCAGAAGCTGTGGCCGCCCGCGCGGCCGTCGTCGCGGAACTGGAAATTGCAGGCGCCCCACGGCCGCTCAGGATTCCCGGTGCCGGTGGCCTGCCGGACCGCTGGGCAGTTCCCGTGATCCTGACGGCGATGACCTTCGGCGGCCACAGGGTCGCCGGGGACGCACGGATCGTGGTCATGGGCGGGGCCACCTGGGGAGACGCCGTTCCGGGCCAGCTCCTGCGCGCCACAGGCAAACTCCGTCCCGCCGCGCCAGGGGAGTCGGAGGCCGGACTCCTGGCAGCGACGTCTGCGCCAACCCTGCTGCGGGGACCCGGGCCCTGGCAGCAGGGTCCCGGGGAGCTTCGCCGCGCCTTCACCGCCGCGGCGGCAAGGTTCGGGGGCGACGCCGGCGGGCTGCTGCCCGGCATGGTCACCGGCGACACCAGCGCCCTGGACCCCGAGTTGGAAGCCGCCATGAAGACCGTCGGGATGACGCACCTGACCGCCGTCAGCGGGGCCAACTGCAGCCTGATCCTCGGGACGCTGCTGCTCGCCGCCCGCACGCTCCGCCTTCCGCGCGCGGCCGCCGCCGCGGCCAGCCTCGCGGGGCTGGCGCTGTTCGTCCTCATGGTGGGACTGGATCCGAGTGTGCTGCGGGCCGCACTCATGGGCAGCATCGGCCTCGCGTCCGTAGCTCTTGGCCGGGCGGGGCGCGGACTCAGCCTGCTCTGTGTTGCCGTCATCGGCCTGCTGCTGGCGCAGCCGGTCCTGGCTGCCAGCTTCGGATTCCTGCTCTCGGTCCTGGCCACGCTGGGAATCGTGGTCGCCGGACGCCGCATCATGGACTGGCTGCCGCCTTCGGTTCCGCGCTGGGCGGCAGCCGGCGTCGCCGTACCCCTGTCTGCCCAGCTCTTCTGCGCCCCGGCGATCGTGTTGTTGCAGCCGCAGTTCGGCGCCTACGCCCTGCCCGCGAATGTGGCCGCCGCAGCGCTCGTGGCGCCAGTTACACTCCTCGGCACGGCCGCCGTGGTGCTCCTGCCCGCTCTCCCGGCCGCAGCGGGCCTCCTCATGGCCGCCGCTGCTGCCTTCGCAGGTGCGGTGGCGGGGGTCGCCCGGTTCTTCGCGGCACTCCCGGGCGCCGCCCTGCCGTGGCCGGAAGGAGTCTTTGGTGCAGCCACCATGGGAATCTTTTCCGCGGCTGTGCTGGCGGCGGCGTGGCTCGCCCTGCACCCTGCCGCGGCCGCCCGTGGCGTCCTCGCGGCACACGCACGGGTGGTCGCCGTCCTCGACGGACGCTCGCATGCGGCGGCACGGTCAGCCGTCCGGCGGGCCGTCAGCCGCGGCTTGGAGCACCGGTCCGGGCGTGGGACGCTTAGAGTCCGCAAACCAACTTCCGGGAGGAATCGAGAGTGGCTGCTGCCCAGACCCAACGGCCCAGGACCTCGGCGTCGAACACCGCCACCTGGCGCGATGTGACACCTGCTGCCGTCGTCCTGGTGGGCGGTCCGGAAGACTACATAGGTGCCCGGGCCATGGACCGTATCCGCGCGCAGGTCCGCGCGGTGGCGCCCGACGTCGAAATTACGCGGCTCAATGCCGGCAGCTACACGGCCGGGTCCCTGGCCATGAACGTCAGCCCTTCACTGTTCGGCGAACAAAAGCTCATCGAGGTCGACGGGCTCGAGGCGATGAACGATGCCTTCCTCGCCGATGCCCTGAAGTATGTGGTCCAGCCCGAACCGGAGGCCTTCCTGGTGCTCCGCCACGGCGGGGGAGTCCGCGGCAAGAAGCTGCTGGACGCCATCAAGGCCGCGGGCTGGCCCGTTGTCGACTGCCAGCCGCTCAAGAAAGACGCCGAGAAGATCGCCTTCGTCACGGCCGAGTTCCGGGCGGCCTCCCGGCGTATCGACCCCGACGCCGTGCACGCCCTGGTCAATGCGGTTGGCGCGCAGCTCGCGGAACTCGCCGCCGCCTGCAGCCAGCTGATCGCTGACGCCACCACCGGCGTGGACGCGGCCATGGTGGACAAGTACTACGGCGGCCGGGTCGAGGCAACAGGTTTCAAGGTCGCCGACGCCGCGATGGCCGGCAACGGCCCGCTGGCCCTCTCCACACTTCGCCACGCCCTGGCCACCGGCGCGGACCCGGTGCCGATCGTGGCTGCCCTGGCGTCGAAGTTGCGCTCCCTGGCCAAGGTGGCCGGCGCGCAGGGGTCGTCCTCGCAGATCGCCAAGCAACTGGGTATGCAGCCTTGGCTCGTCGAACAGGCCCAGCGGGAAGTCCGGCGCTGGACGCCCGAGGGGCTGGTCCGCTCCATCCAGGTCACCGCCGAGGCCGACGCCCAGGTCAAGGGCCTCTCCCGGGATCCTGTCTATGCCGTGGAACATGCGGTAACGGTGATTGCCACCTCGGCCAGGAGTTCCTGACACCCGCGTTCGAACCCAGGGGCCCGGCGTGTCGGCCCTGCGAGTCCGGCCGGACCGGGGCCCGGCGTGTTGGCCCTGCGGGTCCGGCCGGACCGGGGCCCGGCGTGTTGGCCCTGCTGGCGCGGACCCGGCAGCGGGCAGCCGGCGGCGTACCGGAGTAGTACGAGAACGGGTGCGGAGTCGGCCCCTTGCGGAACCGGCTTAACTGGATGTGGCCGGCACCCATGGGGTGCCGGCCACAATCATCAGTTCAAGTGAACTGGAAACCTTAGAGCGCGTTGACCTTCTTGGAGATGGCCGACTTGCGGTTTGCAGCGTTGTTCTTGTGGAGAACGCCCTTGCTGACGGCCTTGTCCAGCTTGCGGCTGGCAGAAAGCAGTGCAACAGCCGCAGCATCCTTGTCGGTGGACTCAACGGCGGTGTTGACGGCGCGGATGGCCGTCTTCAGCTCAGACTTGACTGCGTTGTTGCGCAGGCGAGCCTTTTCGTTGGTCAGGATGCGCTTCTTCTGGGACTTGATATTAGCCACGTGTGAACTCTCTTTTTCAATGCGGAAAATGGTCTAGAGGGCTTTCAGATTGGCCATTGACTGAGCGGCGTGGGGATACCTATGGCGACCAACCATCTGTGGCCGTCGACCTGCACGGACACACAGCTGTAAATAATAGCAGAGATCAACGTACAGGCACGAGTGCGGGTGGCGATCCGCCGCCGCGCACGGTGTCCGCCGGGTCAGCTCCAGCCGTGCCGCTGCCGCAGCGCGGCCGCGATGTGGTTGAAGCGGCCTGCGTCCAGGATCGCTCCTTCGCGCCGGATGTCCTTCGCGTTGATCTGCAGAACCCGGTCCAGCTTCGCTTCGCTGGGCCGCCACTGGCGGTCCCAGGGTCCCGTGCCGATGTCCACGTAGTCATCCGACCGGCGGGAGTCGCCGTCGTGGTCCTTGCTCGTCAGCATCAGGCCCAACAAATACCGGCCGCTGGTGCCCACCAGCAGCACCGGACGGTCCTTGCCCTGGGAGTAGTCCTCTTCGTAGGGCACCCAGGTCCAGACGATTTCGCCGGGCTCGGGCAGGCCGTTGGGTGCGGGGGCATAGCGGACGGCGGCCCGCCCCTGGAAGTCGCCGGGATATGTTCCGGTCAGTCCGGCGGCCGGGGTGCCCCCTGTGGAGCGGGCCGGGGTGCCGGGACGCGCCTGGCCCGGCCGCCGCTTCGCCGCAGGCTTTCGGGCGGGTTTTGCCGCCGGCCCACGGGTGGTTCCCGGTGCGGAGCCGCCAAGTTTATCCAGGAAGCGCAGGGCATCGCGGACCGCGCCGCTGATCGATCGTAAGTTCCAAGCCATGGGGAAACCATACCGGCACCCCTGCAGAGAAAGGGGCAGGGAATGAGCGGGGGATAGGTGGGGCAGAGGGTGGCCGCAGTCGGCCGGCGGGCAGGCAGGGGCGGACCCAGGCACGGCGCAGCACGCAGCCAGATCCGCGCGCGCAACCGCAGCCGAGCCGAAGCCAGATCCGCGGGCGGAATCCCTCCGAGAGTCCACCGGACCCAGGAGAGTCCGCAACGCAACGCAGGGATGCACTGCCACTGGCCCGGACGTGGGAGACTATAGGGACAGAAATGCGCCACGTCGCAGGATGGCATACGAGCATCCGCACCGAGCCGTGGAAAAGCCAACCGTAATGCCAACAGTAAGGACCCTGCGTGTCTCCCATGGCCCGCACCGCCCCGGTGCCCGCCGCAACAGATCCGGCCATCATCCGGAACTTCTGCATCATTGCGCACATTGACCACGGCAAATCCACACTGGCCGACCGGATGCTCCAGTTCACCGGTGTTGTCCAGTCCCGTGACATGAAGGCCCAGTACCTGGACCGCATGGACATTGAGCGCGAACGCGGCATCACCATCAAATCCCAGGCCGTCCGCATGCCCTGGGAACTCGACGGCACCAGCTACGCGCTGAACATGATCGACACCCCCGGGCACGTCGACTTCACGTACGAGGTCTCCCGCTCGCTCGCGGCCTGCGAAGGCGCGATCCTGCTGGTGGACGCGGCCCAGGGCATCGAGGCCCAGACTCTCGCCAACCTCTACCTGGCGATGGAAAACAACCTCACCATCATCCCGGTCCTGAACAAGATCGACCTCCCGGCAGCCCAGCCCGAGAAATACGCGGCGGAACTCGCCAACCTGATCGGCGGCGACCCCGACGACGTGCTCCGCGTCTCCGGCAAGACCGGCATGGGCGTCGAGGTCCTGCTGGACAAGATCGTCCGCGACCTGCCGGCACCGGTGGGCGACCCGAACGCCCCCGCCCGGGCCATGATCTTCGACTCGGTCTACGACACCTACCGCGGTGTGGTCACCTACGTCCGCGTCGTCGACGGCATGCTGCACCCGCGTGAACGCATCCAGATGATGTCCACCCGTGCTACGCACGAGCTCCTTGAGATTGGTGTGAGCTCCCCGGAACCCACCCCCTCCAAGGGCCTTGGCGTCGGCGAGGTCGGCTACCTCATCACCGGTGTGAAGGACGTCCGCCTGTCCAAGGTGGGCGACACCGTCACCAACCTGGCCAAGCCCGCCACCGAGTCCCTCCCCGGCTACGCTGACGCCAAGCCGATGGTCTTCTCCGGCCTGTATCCGCTCGATGGCACGGACTATCCGGTGCTCCGCGATGCGCTGGAGAAGCTGATGCTCAACGACGCCGCACTGGTGTACGAGCCCGAAACGTCCGCCGCGCTGGGCTTCGGCTTCCGGGTGGGATTCCTGGGCCTGCTGCACCTGGAAATCACCCGCGAGCGGCTCGAACGCGAATACAACCTGGACCTCATTTCCACCGCGCCCAACGTGGAATACGAGGTCACGCTGGAGGACAAGAAGGTCGTCCACGTCACCAACCCCAGCGAATACCCCACCGGCAAGATCGCTGAGGTCCGTGAGCCGATGGTGTCCGCCACCATCCTTGCGCCGAACGAGTTTGTCGGCGCCATCATGGAGCTGTGCCAGAGCCGGCGCGGCGTCATGGGCGGCATGGACTACCTCTCCGAGGACCGGGTGGAAATCCGCTACCGCCTGCCGCTGGCCGAAATCGTCTTCGATTTCTTCGACATCCTCAAATCCAAGACCCGCGGCTACGGGTCACTGGACTGGAAGGCCGACGGCGAGCAGGTGGCCGACCTGGTCAAGGTGGACATCATGCTCCAGGGCGAACAGGTTGATGCGTTCTCCGCCATCACCCACCGCGACAAGGCCTACGCCTACGGCGTGATGATGACCGGCAAGCTGCGCGAACTCATCCCGCGCCAGCAGTTCGAGGTGCCCATCCAGGCCGCCATCGGCTCCAGGATCATCGCCCGCGAAAGCATCCGCGCCATCCGCAAGGACGTCCTTGCCAAGTGCTACGGCGGTGACATCACCCGAAAGCGCAAGCTGCTGGAAAAGCAGAAGGAAGGCAAGAAGCGCATGAAGATGGTGGGCCGCGTCGAGGTGCCGCAGGAGGCTTTCATCGCCGCGCTGACAACGGACGAGTCCAAGGACAAGGCCAAGAAGTAACGGTGCAGGTAATGACTGTTGCTGCAGTATCGGCAGGCCGGGCCCGTGCCTAGCGTTCTTCCCCTCGGCGACCCGGCGCCGGCGGACGGGCTGCTGCCCGCCCAGGCGGGCGAGGGCGCCGATCAGCGAGCATTCGGGCTGTACGTGCACATCCCGTTCTGCGCGGTCCGCTGCGGGTACTGCGACTTCAACACCTACACCGCCACCGAGCTGGGCGGCGGGGCCTCCCAGGACGCCTACGCCGCCACCGCGATCGCGGAAGTGGAGTTCGCCGCCGCGGCCCTGAAGGGCAGCGGCCTGCCCGGCCGCCCCCTCAGCACGGTCTTCTTCGGCGGCGGCACCCCCACCCTGCTGCCGGCGGAGGACCTGGCGCGCATACTCAGCGCCGCGATCGACGCCTGGGGACTGCAGCCCGGCGCCGAGGCGACCACCGAGGCGAACCCCGATTCCGTCACGCCCGCATCCCTGCAGCTGCTGGCCGACGCCGGGTTCACCCGCGTTTCGTTCGGCATGCAGTCGGCTGTGCCGCACGTCCTGAAGGTCCTGGACCGCACCCACACGCCCAGCCGGGTGCCCGAGGCGGTGCAGTGGGCGCGTAATGCCGGGCTCTCGGTCAGCCTCGACCTCATTTACGGGACGCCGGGGGAGTCTTTGGCGGACTGGCGCTACTCGCTCGAGACCGCACTGTCCTACGCCCCCGACCACATCAGCGCCTATGCCCTGATCGTTGAAGACGGCACCAAGCTTGCCGCGCAGATCCGCCGTGGCGAAGTGTCGGAAATCGACGACGACGACCACGCCGCCAAATACGAACTCGCCGACGAACTGATTTCCGCCGCCGGGCTCAACTGGTACGAGGTCAGCAACTGGTCCCGCACCCCCGAACAGGCCTGCCGGCACAACCTCGCTTACTGGCGTGGGGACGACTGGTGGGGCATCGGGCCGGGGGCGCACTCGCACGTGGGCGGCGTCCGCTGGTGGAACGTCAAGCACCCCACCGCCTACGCCAACCGCCTCGGCGCCGGCGCCTCACCCGCCGCCGGACGCGAAACGCTGGACTCTGAAACCCGCAACGTGGAACGGGTCATGCTCGAGGCCCGGCTCAATTCCGGGCTCGACATCCCAAGCCTCGGCGGCCTGGGGGACACCGGCAGGCACGCTGTGGCGGGGCTGATCGCGGACGGCCTCGTGGACCCCGCGGCGGCTTTCAAAGGCCGGCTCATTCTCACCCTTAAGGGCCGGCTGCTGGCCGACGCCGTCGTCCGCAGGATCCTGCCGGACTAGTCTGGCCGGCAAAACTTCCACGACTTGGTTGCCCGCATCAGCGGCCACAACACCCTGCCACACAAAAGAGAGCCGGCCGCTGCCCCTGACGGGCGGCGGCCGGCTCTCGTGCTTGGGTCCGGGCCGGCTATTTGATCCAGCGCAGGTTGAACTCGTAGCGGTGCGGCTGGCCGCGGTTGACGTGGATGCCTGCCGCCACCGAGAAGCACGTCACGGCGATCCAGATCACCGTGGCGAGCACGGCGAAGAGGTTGCCCACCACCGGGATGAAGACCAGCAGATTGGCCAGTACCGCGGCCAGGGTCGGCGGCAAGGTGAAATTGAGGGCTTCCTTGGATTCCTGTGCCGTGAACGGGCCGCGGTCCTTGAAGATGAGGTAGATCAGCAGCGACGGCACGCAGCCCAGGATGCCGCCGAAGTGCGCGAGCGTGGCCCACTGGCGGTCCTCGCTGGCCGTCAGCGGCAGCGCGTTTGCCGGAACGCCATGGTACGGGGGCTGGCCATGGCCAGCCTGATTGCCCGTGTGTTCGCGTGCGTTATCTGCCACGGTGTAGCCCTTCGGATTGCGGTGATGCGTTGCTGCCTGGGTTGTGCCTGAAATAGCCGGGACCGCACTGGAAGCGCGGCCGCCGTTTCAAGAATACTTGCTCGGGCAAGGAAATGGAGATCAGGGGCGGCCGCCGCGGCGGACTAGGGCACGGTGAGGAAGTCAATGACCTCTTCCACGCGGCCAAGCAGCGACGCCTCCAGATCAGCGTAGCTGCGGACAGCCCCCAGGAGTTTCTGCCAGCCGAGGCCGATGTCCTCCTTCGTGGAGTGGGGCCACCCGAAAGCCATCAGGATCCCGGTCTTCCAGTCCGTGCCGCGGGGGATCACGGGCCACTGCTCGATCCCCAGGACCGAGGGCCGGATGGCCTGCCACACGTCCACGTAGGGGTGCCCCACAATCAGGACGTTGCCTGCGGCGCCCGGTGAGGCCATGACGGCGTCGGCGATCCGCGACTCCTTGGAGTCGGCCACCAGGTGGTCTACGAGCACGCCGAGGCGCCGGCCGGGGCCCGGGCCGAAGTCCGCCACGGCGGACGCGAGGTCGTCAATGCCGTGCAGGGGCTCGACGACGATGCCCTCCACCCGGAGGTCATCGCCCCAGACCTTCTCCACCAGCTCGGCGTCGTGCTTTCCTTCCACCCAGATGCGGCTGGCCTTGGCCACCTGTGCGCGCTGCCCGGCCACCCGCACCGAGCCCGACGCCGTGCGGCCGGCACCGGCGGCCGGTGCCGTCCTTTTCGGGGCCGGCGGCATCAGGCGGATGGGCTGGCCGTCCAAGAGGAAGCCGAAGCCGAGGCGGAAGGACCGCGACTTGCCCCGCCGGTCCTCCAGCGCCACCACGTGCATGCCGCCGGACTTCTCCACGCGGGTTACGGCGCCCACCCAGCCGGACTGGACCTCCTCGAGGACCATCCCGCGTTCCACCGGGACTTCCGGCAACTGGGTCTTGGCGGGGGCGGACAGGTCCTGGGGTCCCCAGTTCTGGTACGACATCTCTTCACGCTTACTTTGCACTCGGAATGTACGGCGGTCGGTGGAACTCTCCGGGGGCCGGAACCGGACCGCGACGGCGCGGCAACGGCAGCATCTGCCACGGTCTCGGCGCCGGCGTGACGGGAATCGCGTTCCCGCGGGCCACGCCTGGAGCGAATCCAATGCTAACAACGCGGCGACTCATATTAGACTGGTTAGCACTTAGGCATGTCGAGTGCTAACCCTTGTCCTGTGGCGGGCCGTCCGTGCACCACTGGTGGACCCGGACCGGACGCGGGGGTGGCACCGGCTGCGGGACAGTCGATTGGAGGTGGAGCGTGAGCGAACCGCGCAAACTCGAAGTGCTGCGCGCCATCGTGGAGGACTACGTCCATTCGCGTGAGCCCGTTGGTTCCAAAGCGCTCGTTGAACGGCACCATCTCGGCGTCTCGAGCGCCACGATCCGAAATGACATGGCGGCGCTGGAAGACGAGGGCCTGATCACGGCACCGCACACGAGTGCAGGCCGGATCCCCACTGACAAGGGCTACCGGTTGTTCGTCGACCAGATCTCAGCGGTGAAGCCGTTGTCCCAGGCCGAGCGCCGGGCCATCCAGGCGCTGCTGGAAGGATCCGAGGACCTCGACGACATCCTTGACCGGACCGTGAGGCTCCTCTCGCACCTGACCAACCAGGTCGCCGTCGTGCAGTATCCGCTGCTCAGCCGCGCCCGGGTGCGGCACATTGAGTTCGTGCTGCTGGCGCCCAGGAAAGTGCTGGCTGTTCTGATCGCTGACACGGGCAAGGTGGAGCAGCGCGTGATCGACGTCGGGCAGGACATTCCCGACGACGCGCTGTCGGAATTGCGGAGCAGTTTTCTGGCCAGCCTCTCCGGTACGCCGCTGAGCCTGATGCCGCAGTTGCTGCCCGCCGTCGTTGCCGGTGGCCCGCCCGCGCGGCGCGGAGCAGCCCAGGCGCTGGCCCGCGGCCTTGAGGCCCTGGCCACGAGCAGCCGTGAAGAGCGCATGGTCATGGCCGGCACCGCCAACCTGGCCCGCTCCAATGTGGACTTCCCGCTCAGCATCGGCCCCGTGCTGGAGGCCCTCGAGGAACAGGTGGTCATGCTCCGCCTGCTCAGCGAAATGGCCGAAGACCCGCGCGGCGTGACCGTCAGCATCGGCCGGGAAAACCCCTACGACGGTCTCGCCGAGGCCTCGGTCGTGGCCACCGCCTACGGGCCGGACGCCACGGCCAAGGTCGGAGTGCTTGGGCCCACCCGGATGGACTATCCCACCACCATGGCCGCCGTCCGAGCGGTGGCCCGCTACCTTTCGAGGATCCTGGGGCCCTGACAGGCCCGGGACCGAATACGACTTCTTGCCCCACAGGCAGTGCCCCACAGGCAGTACCCCACAGGCAGTACAACAAGGAAGAGATACACACTTTGAGCAGCCACTACGACGTTCTTGGAGTCTCCCGCGACGCATCGGGGGAGGAGATCAAGAAGGCCTACCGGAAACTGGCCCGGACCCTGCACCCGGACGTGAACCCCGGGGAGGACGCCTCGGACAGGTTCAAGGCCGTCACGCACGCCTACGAGGTCCTCTCCGATCCGCAGAAGCGCCGGGTCTATGACACCACCGGCAACGAGAACGGCACCGACAACGGGTTCGGCGGCGGCAGCTACTCGGGCCAGGGCTTCGCCTTCCAGGACATCTTCGAGACCTTCTTCGGCGCCGGTGGCGGCCAGGGCGGCCCGGCATCACGGGTCCGCCGCGGCCAGGACGCGCTGATCAGCGTCCGGATCGACCTCCGCGATGCGGTGTTCGGCGTGAACAAAAAGCTCGAGGTCGACACGGCCGTCATCTGCCCCACCTGCGAGGGGTCCTGCTGCCGGGAGGGCACCCACCCGGTCCGCTGCGACATCTGTGGCGGCAGCGGTCAGGTCCAGCGCGCCGTGCGGTCCATCCTGGGCCAGGTCATGACGTCCGCCCCCTGCGGGTCTTGCGAGGGCTTCGGCACCGTCATCAAGGACCCGTGCAACGAATGCAGCGGCCAGGGCCGGATCCGCAGCCGCCGCTCGCTGACCGTCAAGGTCCCGGCCGGCGTGGCCACCGGCACCCGCATCCAGCTGTCCGGCCAGGGCGAGGCCGGCCCTGCCGGCGGCCCCGCCGGGGACCTGTACGTGGAGATCAGGGTCAACAACGACGCCACTTACGTGCGCGAGGGCGATGACCTGCACGCGAGCCTCAACATTCCCATGACGGCGGCCGCCCTCGGCACCGAAATATCCCTCGACACCTTCGACGGACAGCAGGAGATCGACGTCAAGGCCGGCACCCAGTCCGGCGAGATCATCACCCTTCGCGGTCTTGGCGTCACGCACCTGCGCGGCCACGGCCGCGGCGATCTGAAGGTGCACCTGCAGGTGGAAACACCGGTCAAGCTCGATCACGTCCAGGAGGAACTTCTCCGCCAGCTGGCCAAGCACCGTGGCGAGCACCTCACGGAAGGAAAGCTTGCGGCCAGCGGCGGCGTCTTCGCCAAACTGCGGGACCGGCTCGGTAACCTGTAGCGGTGAGTAACCCGGTCTTCTTCACCGCCCCAGGCACCCTGGACCAGCAGGTCCCCGGCTCGGCCTTCGTCCTCGAGGGAACCGAGGCCCGCCACGCCGTCACCGTCAAACGGATCGGCGTCGGCGAAGCGGTCGACATCGCGGACGGCGCAGGCAAGCGCCTGACCGGCACCGTGACAGCCGTCGCTGCCGGGGAGCTGAGCGTCGAATGCGTGGACCTGGCTGAGGAACCACGGCCAGGAACACGGCTGGTCCTGGTCCAGGCCCTGGCGAAGGGCGACCGCGATGAACTGGCGGCCGAGACCGCGACCGAGTTGGGCATCGACGCCGTCATTCCCTGGCAGGCCGAGCGGTCCATTGTGCGGTGGAAGGCTGAGCGGGCCGCGAAGGCGCATGCCAAGTGGCAGTCGGTGGTGACGGCAGCCGCCAAACAGGCGCGCCGGGCATGGATTCCCGAGGTCCGGGCCGCCGTCGACGGCGCCGGGTTGCAGGCGGCCGTAACGGCGGCAGACCTCGCCGTCATCCTGCACGAAGACGCCGTGCGCCCGCTGCGGCAGGTACTCGAGGCCTGGCTGGAAAGTGTTGGGCCCGGCGATGTGGTGGCAGATGATGCCGGATCCCGTGAGGTCCTGCTGATCGTGGGTCCGGAAGGCGGCATCAGCCCGCGGGAGGTGACCCGGCTTTGCGACGCCGGCGCAGTTACGGCCCTTTTGGGGCACCATGTGCTGCGTTCGTCCACGGCCGGGCCCGCCGCGACTGTGCTGGCCAGTGACATCCTCGGCCGCTGGTGACCTGCGGCAGCCGCCGCCGCAGGTGACGTGATGCCTTGTTGAGGTGACGGCTACTTGACCGTGAACCCGCGGGTGTCCTGGAATACTTCCTTGGCGCTGTCGGATGCGTCCACCTGGGACACCCGGACCTCGTAATTGCCCGGGCCGAGGTTCACGGACAAGGTGAACAGCCCGGGCCGGGCTGCATCGGCGGAGGCGGTGGCGCTGCCGTTGAGATACGCGGTCTTGGCGTTGTCGCCGTCGCCGCCGACCTTGAGGATCGCCCAGCGGAGCTTCCCGCCCTGGACGGTGCTGCGGCCGCTGATCTTGACCGAACCGTCGGCCACGGACGTGCCCTCCTGCGGATCAATGATCCACACTGGTGCCACCATCCCGGCGCTGCGGGAGGTCGGCTCGCCCAGGCGGACATGGTTGAAGGCGACGTAGTCGGTGTGACCGTCCACCAGCACAACCACCTGGACCTGCTGTCCGGCATCGATGAGGCCGGCGCTGGCCGCGGCAGCTGTCGCCGTGTAGACGAGCTGCTGGATGGCGCGCTCGGCCATGGCCGCATCCACGTTGCTGTTGAAGGCATCAGCGGAGACATCCACCGTGATGACGTTCTTGCCGGAAATCGACGTCGCCAGCTTCTTCGGATTTTGCCAGGGCGTGAAAAAATCCGGGTCCAGTGGCTTCTGCGACATCATGACCCGCAGGGCGCGGGTGACGGGATTGTCCTGATCCGGAACGTCGCGGAACTCGCGGTAGAGAAACGCGTTGTCATTGCCACGGCCGATCCAATACACCGGAGCCTTGTTCGACGTCTGGGCAGTCTCCAGCGGTGCGCTCGTGGTGGGGGCGCCCGACGCCGGGGCGGGAATGAGCTCTGATGGGCTGCTGGAATTCGTGATGCCGCTCTGCGGCGTCGCCACGCAGCCGGACAGGACGAGCACGGCAGGCAGCGCCAACGCCAGCGCGACGCGGCGGACGCGCCCCGCCGATGGCTGCTGAACTCCACGCTTCCTGATGCCGCTGTCCCTTCGTCGTACGCCCCGCGTTCCGCGGTGATGATCCGTTTGTAGCCGTCGTCGGCCGTCGACGGCCGCCCCATCCCTCACCGGCCGGAGACCGGCCCGGCGATCCCGGGACAGCCGGATTCCAGCATGGCACACGGGCGCGGCGCGGCAGCCGGGTTTGGGCCCTGGCGTCGGAACTGCAACGGGAACGATATGAGGCCGATACAAAGTTGATACCTAATGGCGTCCGCTTGTGGTTCCTGGCACTGACATGGTCCGGCCGCGTCTCCATGCCTGCCGTGCCAGCAGCCCGATGGTGAACTGGCACGGCAGGCACTATCCTGCGATGAGTTCCTTGACGGGCCCCTCGTGCAGGGCCAGGTAGACGTCGTCCCGGATCCGATTCGCCTCCGGGTCTGTCATGGTCCGGGCGAGGGGACGCAGCACCAGGCGTATCAGTGCATTGGCCTGCCCATCGCTGAGGCGGAGTCGTTTCCTCGCCGCTGCGGGGAGGTCAGCGCAGGGCGTCAGGGCCAGGAGTTCGACACTTTCCAGATCGTCGGCCTTTGCGCCCAACGCTGTTCGCACCCGGTCTCCAAGCACTTCGGTATCCAGGTCAGCGGGAATGACGATGGAGATGTCCCGGCGGATGGAGGGCATCTGGGAAACTGGATTCCACCGGGACAGGTCCAGCATCTGCTGGTCCATCTTCTGGTCTGTGGACCGAAGCAGCCTGATGTCGGGGATGCCCTTGCGGAGCATGAGGGCGCGGTCCAATCCCATGCCCAGAGCCAGTCCCGACCACTTGGTGGGATCCAGGCCGGCCCCGGAGAACAGATGCGGCGCGATGAGCCCGCACTCGGCGAGTTCGAGCCACTCCCCGTCCGCGAGGACATCGACCTGCAAGCCTTCTTCGGTGTAGGGGTGATCTGCCGGAACTGCGCGCCAGGGTGCTCCTGGAAGCACCGCCTGCACCAGCGATCCGACCATTTCCTGCAGGTTGCCGGCGTCGAGTTGCCCCCGTGAGCTGACGCGCCATAGGTCGACCTGGTGGGGAGTTCCCACATGGGTGCGGTCGATGCAATCGCGCCGGTAGACCAGACCTGGGACCGCCCAGAGCTCGTCCATGGATTGGTCCGCGTGCAGTGCACGCAGCAGCTGCGGGATGGAAGCCGACGTGTGGCTTCGGAGCATGACCGTCGGGCGGAGATAGCGGGAATACCTTTGATCCCGCGTCACATCTGATTCCTTGAACCCCAAGCGGTCGTAATTGTCGGCCACGCTCACCAGCGGGCTGTGGCGGACGATTCGTTGTGGCACTCTCCATTCGCGGCTGAGCGCGTCGAGGATGCCCTGCAACAGCGGCTGCATTGCATGGGGCCCGCCGTCCGGATCTGAAAGATCGCGGATGGTCAAAGCGTCGTGGAGCTCGGAGGGACTGAGATATGAGGGCATTGCAGGTCCTTGTTTTCGGATTTCGAGTGGTGGGTTGACTTCCCCCGACTCAAACCCGGCGCCAGGACCTAGGCGCGCGCCTCAGAGCCCTCGCGGCCGGGGACCGGCCGGGGGCATATAAATCGACGCGAAAGTTGCATGCGCCGACTATACCCCCGATGCGCACCCGGCACGCGTTTCCTCGAGCCGGACGGTCTGGTTCCATATGCCAAGGTGCTCCGAAGGCCGACACCTATCAGAACCCATCCGCGGGCCGGCCTTTATCAGAATGCGTGTAAGTCTGTCCTCTTCAGGCGCCGCCGTTTCTTAAACTTCAAAGGTGTTGAAGTACTTCGGTGTAATGGGCGTGCGCGAGGTCCAGTCCGAGGGCATCGTTAGGGCTGAACCAGCGTATTTCGGAGTGCTCATCCCTGGCCAAGTTGGCAGGATCGCCGGTCCACATTTCCAGGACCCACCCCGAGAGCGCCAACCCCTCAGGTGAGCCCTCGTTGTCCTGGACCCTAAACGTGGGAGCGTTCGTAGGCGGGACGACGTTGACTGCGATTTCTTCGAGGAGCTCCCTGGCCAGCGCCTCGCCGGCTGATTCGCCGTCCTCGATGTGGCCGCCCGGGAAGTCCCACATACCCGGGTACCATTTCGATGTCGGGACCCGGCGGCACATCAGAACGCCTCGTGGCCCGAAGAGTACGCCGACGGCAATGCGGTGGGTCATCGCATCAGTCGATCACGGGGGCATCCAGCACACAAATTATCCCGTGGGGTCAGGCACGAACCCGCGGACCTCCCGCGCACAGCGGCAAGCGGCGGCGATCTTGGCGGCCCGCTCCAATGCTTCGTCACGGGAGGGCGCGTCGACGACGGCGAGTCCGGCCAGGCTTGGTGGAGGGCCGATGCTTGCAAGGGATGTTTAGGGCACACTGGTGGCGTGAGTGGAATCCCATGGGTGCTGCACGTCGATCTCGACCAGTTCATCGCGGCGGTCGAAGTGCTCCGGCGGCCGGAGCTTGCTGGCAAGCCGATCATTGTCGGCGGTCGGGGCGACCCCACGGAACGCGCCGTGGTGTCGACGGCATCCTACGAAGCGAGGGCATTCGGCGTGGGTTCCGGAATGCCCTTACGCATTGCGGCCCGGAAAGTGCCCGATGCTGTGATCCTGCCCGTCGATCAGGAGGCTTACCTCGCGGCGTCCGAAACGGTCATGGCTACCCTGCGCGCGCAGCCCGGCGCCACAGTGCAGGTGCTGGGGTGGGATGAAGCTTTTGTAGGCACCGAGACAGAGAATCCGGAAGCCTACGCCCGGCAGGTGCAGGCCGCTGTCCTGGAGCGAACGCAGCTGCACTGCAGCGTGGGCATCGGCGACACCCTGGTACGAGCCAAGGTCGCCACCGGTTTCGGCAAACCGGCCGGCGTCTTCCGTCTCACTGCCGCGAACTGGCTCGACGTCATGGGCAGTCGGCCCACCAAGGAGCTCTGGGGCGTCGGAACCAAAGTGTCGGGCAGGCTGGCCAAACTCGGCATCAACACAGTGGCCGAGCTAGCCGCGTCCGACCCCCGGGACCTGGTCCCGGAGTTCGGCCCCAGGATGGGACCTTGGTACGCGGAGCTCGGACGCGGGGACGGCGCCAGCGTTGTGGACGACACCCCGTGGGTTGCCCGCGGGCATAGCCGGGAGACCACCTTCCAGCGCGACCTGACTGAACCCGCCCAGGTCGACGACGCCGTGAGGGAGCTGACAGCGCGCGTCCTGGAGGATGTTGTGGCCGAAGGTCGGCCCGTGGTTGGGCTGACCCTCAAGGTCCGGTACGCGCCGTTCGTCACCAAGACCCACGCGAGGAAGCTTCCCGAGACATTCGACCGGAACGAAATCCTCGCGCAGGCGTTGGACCTCGCAGCCGGAATCGAAGCAGACCGTCCGATCCGGCTCCTGGGCCTGCGGGCCGAAATGGCAATGCCCGACGATGCCCGAAAGGGACATACGCCGACACGCGGCGGCTGGTGACGGCGTCGCTTCCTCCCCGGTGCGGCGTTCCGCCGGCCGGCCGCAAAATGACCCTGGGAAGCCCTCAAGTCAAAGTTAGGCTGGGACGATGGAATATCAGATCCGCCAGGCCGCGGTCGAGGACGCTGATGCCGTGGTTAGGATGCACACCCTGGCCCATGAGGAATGCTACGGGCACCTATTGTCCCCGGCGTTCTTCGATGCCCGCCGTGCCAGCATGCCGCTGCGCGTGGAAAAACGCCGGCCGTATCTGGACAGCGCCCAGCCGCGAATCATCGCCATGGACGAGAGCAATGAAATAGTTGGATTTGCCGACGCAGGCACGGGGCGTGACGATGACCTGCCCGGCGAACTTGAGCTTTACTCCATTTACACTCTGAGGCGCACCCATGGCACTGGGCTCGGGGTCGCCCTGTTGAAAGCCGCCCTCGGCGATTTACCCGCCTACCTGTGGGTCCTTGAGGCCAACGTGCGCGCTCAGGCCTTTTACGTCAAGAACGGTTTTCAGCCCGATGGGACGCGTAAGTTGCTTTCACCCGAGTGGGAGGAACTACCTGAAATACGGATGGTCCGCTCCGACATTTAGCCGGGCAGGTGCCACGCTGAACACCGGCTGAGGTCACCTGCCGTGCGTGCGTTTTCAGCTCGTGCCGACCGCTGAAAAGACGAGAGAATCACGCCACTGTCCACGAATGAGTTTGTCCGCCCTCCGCGACCCGATCTGGACCATTCCGATCTTTTCCAGCACTTTTGCCGAAGCGGTGTTTTCAGGTCTGCAGGTTGCGGTAATGTCCCGCAGTCTGAGGGTTTCTTGGCCGAACCTGAGGAGGGCGGCTGCGGCCTCAGTGGCATATCCGTGCCCCCAGTGGTCAGCATCAATCACGTACCCCAGCTCGCCCCGGCAACGATCAATGCCGAGTCCGACAGAACCGAAGGGTTCGCCCCTGGGAAAAGTGACAGCAAGAGTGAAGTTTGTCCGGTTCGAACCGCGTTGCGCCGCCGAGCACATTTTAAGGAATTCCAGCGTTTCGCCGGTTGTATTCGGTCCCCAGTCCACGTATTCGGCGATCCTCAAGTCGGAAGCGAATGAATGTACCGCTGCGAAATCATCCAGGGTGTACTCGCGCAGCAGGAGACGATCAGTCTGCAATTCCATGTGTCCATCATGCCGGAGCCGGCGCATCGGCCTGGCGGGCCGTGGGTCAAAACCTGAGAATGTTCAATTCCGCGGCCGGTTCGAAACCAAGCCGTGCGTAAATGCCGCGTGATGCATCGGAGGGGGAAAGCACCATCCGTACGGCCTTGATGCCTTGCGCGAACTGGATCGATGCCTCCACGAGCCGGCCGCCGATTCCTGCGTTCCGAAACTCCGGGAGCACGTAGGCGTTGCCCAGATAGACCCACCGGGACGATTCTGTTCCGGGTTTGGGCATCCGCTCGAAAATCATCAGGTTGAGCATCCCGACGAGTTCGCCACCGTAGTCGGCCACAAAGAACTTTCGGGGACCGGCATTCATCCACTCCATGAAGACGGCGTCGAAGGTGGGATCGTCCATGGGCGCGGGGTCCTGTTCCGCCGCCCACGTGGCCCTTAGCGTCGCGAGGCCGGGCACATCGTCTGGGCGCCCTTCGCGAATGATGAACATGGAAGTACCCTACTTTGGCGGGGCGCCCGCCTCCCACTGAAGGTCCGCAGGGCGACCTCGAAGAAGCGGCACGACGCTGAGCCTGACATCGACACAAGCCAGGTCGGCCTCATGATCGCGGATCAGTTTCCGGGGTGGGCCGGGCTCCGTCTGAAGCCGGTGTCATCCAGCGGGACGGACAACGTCATGCTCACGCTCGGTGACCGGCTCGTCGTCCGGCTTCCCCGCACGGCCGCCGCGGTTCCCGCGCTCTCCAAGGAGTGGAATACCCGAGGCTTCTTGGTCCCGGCATCGCCTCCGCCTGACGCACCCGTCCGTTAGAGTCGGACAAATGAAACGGGCTGTGATCCTTGGAGGCACTGGCGTTCTCGGCCGCGCGATTGCGTGGCGGCTGATCCGTGCCGGCTGGGCCGTGGACGTGACGGGCCGGGACCGGACCAAGATGCCGGCTGACCTGGCTGCCGCCGGTGCCCGATTTATCGCCGCCGAACGTCGTGACGACGCCGCACTGGCCGGGGTGATGGCCGGTGGTGCCGATCTCCTCGTGGACGCGGTGTGCTACACCGAGGCCGACGCCCGGCAACTCCTGCCGCACCTGGCCGCGGTGACCTCTGCCGTCATGCTCTCAAGCAAGGCTGTGTACGTTGACGCCGCCGGCAATCACGTCAATTCCGAGGTAGCGCCCCGCTTTGATGCGCCGATCCTCGAGAACAATCCGACCATGCGGCCGGGAATCGGGGACTACCAATCCCGGGAAGGCTATGGCGCCAACAAGGTGGCTGCAGAGAACACTCTCCTGGGCAGCGGCCATCCCGTGACGGTGATCCGGGCGTCCAAGGTACATGGTGAGGGCGCGGCCCTGCCCCGGGAATGGATGTTCGTCAAACGGGTGCTCGACCGGCGCCCGGCCGTGTTCCTGGCCCATGCGGGGCAGGGCGCGGACCACACGACGGCAGCGGTGAACACGTCGGCCCTCGTGGAACGGGTTGCCGCCGTGCCCGCGGCACGAATCCTCAACAGCGCCGATCCAGATGCGCCGAATGCCCGGCAGATCGCCGCAGCAATTGCCCGCTACCTGGGCCACCACTGGGAAGAGGTGCTTCTGGATGACAGCGCACCCACGGGCCTCGGTGACCATCCGTGGGATTTCCGGCCTCCGCTGGTACTGAGCACCAAGGCCTCCCTTGACCTCGCCTATGAACCTGTTGGGACATACGCTCAGACCATCCCGCATCAGGTCGACTGGCTGGTGAAGGCGGCAGCGGACGGAGCCATGCCGGGAACCGGCGATCCGTCCCTCAAGCACTATCTCGACTACTCCCGTGAAGAGCAGTTCACCGCTGGTTCGACCCTGCGAACACGCCAACGTCCGCTATGAAGGACTAAGTGTTGAAGACACGAAGGGTTTGTCGACGAGGATGGCGGCCTGTGGATGTTTTTCCTTGGCCCTCGGTGAACGCACCAACTGGGCGCGCATCACAAAGCCTTGTTCGGTGAACCGGAGCGCCACCTCTTCGGGTGCGTGCAGTTCCGCCCGGAGCTGGACGTCGTGTCCGTAGGCACGGTCAATCGCGCGGTGGCCGCTGCCGGCGTGGAAGGCGACGAGCGCCGAACCGCCAGGGCGGAGCGCCCTCCAGAACTCGCGCGCGATCGCCGGCAGCGCCGTCGGGGGAGAGTGGATGATCGAATACCAGGCGAGGACGCCGTCCGCAGCTGCGTCCGCTTGGGGCAGGTCCGTCAGCTCTCCCAGCTCGAACAACAGCCCGGGATGCAGTTGTTGCGCGATCCGGACCATTTCGGGCGACAGGTCAACTCCGCTGACGTTCAGCCCCGCCTGGCCGAGATAATTGCTCATTCGTCCGGCACCGCATCCGACGTCGATCACCGTCCGGTCCGCCGTGCCGCGCATATGGGCGATGAAATGGTCCATCATGGCCATATCCAGCGGGGCCTCGAAACTGGTATCCGGGATCACCGCTGAATAGGTCTCGGCCACTGTGTCGTACGCGGATCTGACGTCCATCAAATTTTCCTGGTTTGCCATCAACCGAGCCTAACGGCCATGGCCGGGGAACTCCGGTGCCGAATTCTTACGTCATGCAACGGGTCCGTGACGCGTTGTGTCGTTGCGCGACTGTGCGTTGCAGCCGGGCTTGGGAACCCGCGTCCGCGGTGGTTGATTGGGTACCAGCGCTCGAAAGGACCCGCCATGACGGAACATTCTGACCCCAGCCCGAAGGCACTCCGCCACATTCTCGGACACTTCGCCACCGGCCTGACGGTGATCACCGCAGCAACCCAGCACGGGCCGGCCGGTTTCACATGCCAGTCCTTCGCCTCCCTGTCCCTGGAGCCGGCCCTGGTCACTTTCAGCCCCGCACGGACATCGAGCACCTGGCCGCTGCTGCGTGCGGCGGGACGGTTTACCGTGAACATCCTGGCCGCAGAGCACCAGCATCTGGCGGGGCAGTTCGCGCGCTCGGGGACGGACAAGTTCGCCGGCGTCGGCCATTCGCCCTCGCCGCTGGGCAACCCCGTCCTGGATAACGCCCTGGCCTGGGTGGATTGCGAACTCCACCAGGAGTACGACGGCGGCGACCACACGATCGTCGTCGGCGCCGTCCGCGCCCTGGGCGCCCGCCCCGACGCTGAGCCCCTGCTCTTCTACAAGGGACGCTACGCGGGCGTCGGGTCCCGCGCCGGCGCGCTGGAGAGCGCGGCCTGACCGTGTCGGAACCGAAGGCGGAACCGAAGCCGGAGCGGGAGCCGAAGCCGGAGCGGGAACCCGGCAAAGCGGAACAGCCGTGCCCGGCAACAGGCGCCCACTGGCTGGAGGGGTGGGTCGTCTTCGGAAACGCCTACCCGTAACAGCCGGTGCCGGATCCCCTCCGGCGTCGGCCGCGCCGCGCTGGCGTAAGATGGAAGCACCCGTAGACCCTGGCCGCGGGCGGTGCGAACCGCCGTCGGCACGGATCACGGCGACAGACCATATTCATACTGGAGGGGACCAGAGGCCCGCGGGCCAACACCATGACTGAAGCAGCGAACGGCAAGGCCCGGTTCAGCGCCCGAGAACGCACCGCAGGGGAATTTCCCCACTCCCTACCAGGGCTGCGGACGGAGGTGGTCTTGTTCGACGACTCAGAGCAGATGGTCCAGTCGCTGGGCAGCCATGACGAAGCCTTAAGGTTCATCGAAAACCAGTTCCCCGCCGTCGATTTCCACGTCCGGGGCAACGAGCTCGCGATCAGCGGTCCTGCCGCCGACGTGCCGCGCATCATGCGGCTGCTCAACGAGGTGCGCGGGCTGGTGGCCCGAGGCACCGTCATCACCCCGGCCGTGCTGCAGCAGCTCGTCTCCCTGCTGCGCAGCCAGTCGCTGCAGAACCCCGTGGAAGTGCTGACCACCAACATCCTCTCCACCCGCGGGAAGACCATCCGGCCCAAGACGCTGAACCAGAAGAACTATGTGGACGCGATCGACGCCAACACCGTGATCTTCGGGATCGGTCCGGCCGGTACCGGCAAGACCTACCTGGCCATGGCCAAGGCCGTCCAGGCCCTGCAGCAGAAGGAAGTCAGCCGCATCATCCTGACCCGTCCTGCTGTCGAGGCGGGGGAGCGGCTCGGCTTCCTGCCGGGCACCCTGAGCGACAAGATCGACCCCTATCTGCGGCCCCTGTACGACGCCCTGCACGACATGATGGACCCCGAATCCATTCCCCGCCTCATGGCCGCCGGCACCATCGAGGTCGCCCCGCTGGCCTACATGCGGGGCCGTACGCTTAACGATGCCTTCATCATCCTCGATGAGGCGCAGAACACCACGCCGGAACAGATGAAGATGTTCCTGACCCGTCTGGGCTTCGGCTCCAAGATGGTGGTCACCGGCGACATCACCCAGGTGGACCTGCCCTTCGGCACCCGCTCGGGGCTCAGGATCGTCGAGGAGATCCTGCAGGGGATCGAGGACGTCAACTTCTCGATCCTGGATGCCTCCGACGTCGTCCGGCACCGCCTGGTGGGGGATATCGTCAACGCCTACAGCATCTGGGACGAAGTCCAAAGGAACCGGGTCAAGCACTCCGTTGCCCGGGAAACGCGGGGAGAACACGCATGAGCATTGAGGTCAACAACGAATCCGGCGTCGTCGTGGACGAGGCCGGGCTCGTGGCGCTGTCGCGTTTCATCTTCGAAAGCCTTTACATCCACCCGCAGGCGGAGCTGTCCATCCTGCTCGTGGACGAACCGGCCATGGAAAAGCTGCACCTCGAACTGATGGACGAGCCAGGCTCCACCGACGTCCTCTCCGTCCCCATGGACGAGCTGACCCCGGGCACGCCGGACAAGCCGACGCCGCAGGGCATGCTCGGCGACATCGCCATCTGCCCCCAGGTGGCCGAGGTCCAGGCCCGCAACGCCGGCCACTCCACCCAGGACGAGATGCTGCTGCTGACCACGCACGGCATCCTGCACCTGCTGGGTTATGACCACGCCGAGCCGGAAGAGAAGGAAGAGATGTTCGGGCTGCAGCGCGAACTCCTGACCGCCTTCACCGGCAAAGCGGCCCCGTCCGAGACGGTTCAGTGACCCCACTGATCCTTGCCGGCATGGCGCTGGTGTTCCTTAGCTTTGCCGCAGTGCTGACCGCTGCCGAGTCCGCGTTCAACTTCCTGCCCCGGCACGACGCCGAGCAGGCGGTCCTGAACAGCAGAGGCACCTCACTCAAACGCATCCTGGCCCAGCCCGTGGGGCACATGCGCGCCCTGCGGTTCTGGCGGGTCTGGTTCGAGATGGCCGCCGCCGTCGCCGTGACCGTGCTCCTTTACAGCATGCTGGACAACGTCTGGCTGGCCGGGCTGGCGGCCACCGGCATCATGGCGCTGCTCGGCTTCGTGATCGTGGGGGTGTCCCCGCGGCAGCTCGGCCGGGTCCACTCCGCCGCCCTGGTCCGGTTCAGCGCCCCGCTCGTCCGGTCCCTCTACGCCGTGCTCGGCCCGATTCCGGGCTGGCTGGTGCGGCTCGGCAGCGTCGTAGCTCCCGGCGCGCCGGCCGACAGCGAGGCGTTCTTCAGCGAGGAAGAATTCCGCGAACTCGTGGACCGGGCCACCGAGTCCGACGTGATCGAGGACAACGAGGCCGAGCTGATCCAGTCGGTCTTCGACTTCGGGGACACCCTGGTCCGCTCCGTTATGGTGCCCAGGACCGACATCCTCACGATCGACTCCGGATCCAGCCTGCACCGGGCGATGTCGCTGTTCCTGCGCTCCGGGTACTCGCGGATTCCGGTCATCGGCGAAAACACGGACCAGATCCTGGGCATTGTGTACCTGAAGGACGTTGCCGCCTCGCTCCACAACCTCGGCCCGCACGAGGAACCGCCGGTGGTGGACGAGGTGGCCCGTGAGGTGCGCTACGTGCCGGACTCGAAGCTCGTCAGCGACCTGCTCCGCGAACTCCAGAAGGAATCCACGCACGTTGCGATCGTCATCGACGAATACGGCGGAACGGCGGGGCTGGTCACGCTCGAGGACCTCATCGAGGAGATCGTCGGCGAAATCGTGGACGAATACGACACCGAAAGCGCCGAGGCCGTGGCACTGGGGGACGGAAGCTACCGGGTCAGCGCCCGCATGAGCATCGATGACCTCGGCGAACTCTTCGACCTCGAGCTCGACGACGACGAAGTAGACACCGTGGGCGGCCTGCTGGCCAAGGCCCTCGGGCGGGTGCCGATTGTCGGCAGCACCGTCCAGGTCCACGGACTGTCCCTCCGCGCCGACAGGCTGGAGGGCCGGCGGAACCGCGTCAGCCACATCATTGCGGCCGCCGTAGCAAAAGAACAAACTGACCTTGAAGACCTTCTCGACGAGGCCGCACCAATCCAACAGGGAGTCTCACGTGAGCAAGCAGAATAAGTCCGACGGCGACGCAGCCTACGGCGGCTACCGCGCCGGTTTCTCGGTGCTGGTCGGACGGCCCAATGCGGGCAAGTCCACCCTCACCAACGCCCTGGTCGGCCAAAAAGTCGCGATCACCTCGGCCAAGCCACAGACCACGCGCCACACAATCCGGGGCATCGTGCACCGGGACGACGCCCAGTTGATCCTCGTTGACACCCCGGGCCTCCACCGCCCGCGCACGCTGCTGGGGAAGCGGCTGAACGAACTGGTCGCCGATACCCTCGCCGAGGTCGACGCGATCGGCTTCTGCCTGCCGGCCAACGAGAAAATCGGCCCGGGGGACAAGTTCATTGCCGCCCAGCTCGCCGCCATCCCCAACAAGCCCATCATCGCGATCGTGACCAAGGCCGACACCGTCGACCGGCAGGCCCTCACCGAGCAGTTGCTCGCCGTCGCCGCCCTGGGCCGCGAGGTCCTTGGCGAGGACGGCTGGAAGGACATCGTCCCGGTCTCCGCCACGGACGGCTTCCAGGTCGACACCCTTGCCGACGTCCTGATCGGTCACATGCCGGCGTCGCCGCCGCTGTATCCGGACGGTCACCTGACGGACGAGCCGGAAGCGGTGATGATCGCCGAACTCATCCGGGAAGCAGCCCTCGAAGGCGTCCGCGACGAATTGCCGCACTCCCTGGCCGTCGTCGTCGATGAAATCGTTCCGCGGGAAGGCCGGCCCGAGGACCGCCCGTTCCTGGACGTCCGCGTCAACCTGTACGTCGAGCGGCCCTCCCAGAAGGCCATCATCATCGGCAAGGGCGGCGCCCGGCTCCGCGATGTCGGCACCAACGCGCGCAAGGCGATCGAGGCGCTGCTCGGTGCCCGGATCTACCTTGACCTGCACGTCAAGGTCGCCAAGGACTGGCAGCGCGACCCGAAGCAGCTCGTCAAACTGGGCTTCTGAGACGCGCTGTTCTTAGGCCGCTATTTTGACCGTTGGCCCTTTCCCGCCGCTCCCAAGAGAGGGCCATCGGCGTTTTCTCAGATTCGGACTCTAAAATGGGCTGACTCCCCGTTCGTTTAGGAAGGCTCAACAAGTGGTTCGACCCCGTGACAACCGTGCCGACGGATCCGCCCCGCCGGCCCGGTCAACAGCCGCTGCCCGGCACACGGCCGATCCCGCCGTTGGCCCGGCCCGCCACCTCGGCTCCGCCCGCCGGACCCCCACCTGGCTGAAAATCTTCACGGGCGTGGTGGCCGTGCTCTTGGTCGGCGTGATCGCTTTTGGCGCCTACTGGACCATCCGGCTCCAGGGCAACCTCACCAAGGCCCCACTGAGCGCCGGCAGCATCAAGACCGAGGGTGCCGTGAACGATTCGACGGACCGGATGCAGATCCTGATCCTCGGCTCGGACACGCGCGACGGGAAGAACTCGCAGTACGGCACCAGCGATGACGCGACCGGATATGGGCACTCGGACGTGATGATGCTGATGGACATCTCCGCGGACAACAAGCGGGTCAACGTCGTCAGCTTCCCCCGCGACCTGCTGGTCGACATCCCCAAGTGCAAGGATCCGAAAACCAACAAGGAGTACCCGGCCCAGACCGGCGTCATGATTAACTCGGCGATGTCCGAGGCCGGCATCGGCTGCGCCGTGGACACCGTCAACAAGCTCACTGGCCTGGAGATCGACCACTTCATGATGGCCGACTTCAACGCCGTCAAGGAACTCTCCAACGCCGTGGGCGGCGTGTCAGTGTGTGTCAGCGACGCCGTGTATGACCCCGACTCTAAGCTGCGCCTGCCCAAGGGCACCTCCACTGTCCAGGGCGAGCAGGCATTGTCGTTCGTGCGCACCCGGCACGCCTTCGGCGACGGCGGCGACCTCGGCCGGATCAAGGCCCAGCAGGGCTTCCTGTCCGCGCTGACCCGGAAAATCAAGGACGACGGCACCCTTACCAACCCGGCCCGGATGCTCGGCATCGCGGACGCGATCACCAAGAACCTGACCATCGACGACGGCCTGGCCTCGGTGCCGACGCTGCTGACCGTGGGCAACCGGCTCAAGAACATCGACGTCGGCAAGGTAGCTTTCGTGGCCACGCCGACAGTCCCGGCCGAAACGGACATCAACCGGCTGCAGCTGGCCGAGCCCGCGGCATCCCAGCTGTTCGCCGCCATGCGCAACGACGTGGACCTGACGGATCCGACCGCGAAGCCGAGCGCTTCCCCGAGCGCCAGCGCCACGCCGACGCCCAGCCCCACTGCCCCGGCCTATGACAAGACCCTGCAGCCCGTCACTGTGGCCAACGGCTCTGGTGTTCCGGCCCGGACCCAGGAGATCATGCAGGCCATCAAGGGCGCCGGCTTCACCCAGGTGGGCCAGTTGACTGCTCCGCCCGTCGCCGCGACGGCGGTCTACTACGGTGCGGATTACGCTGACGTGGCCGGGGACGTCGCGGCCCTGGTCGGTGTGGCGCCGGACCGGGTGCTCCCGGCCGCCGGAGTTGCCGGTGTCCAGGTCTACCTGGGCAGTGACTTCGCGAACGGGACGCCGACCGCCGCCGCCGCTGCCCCGCAGCTGCCCAAGGACATCGTCAACCAGACAGCCGGCGACACCGTTTGCCAGCAGGCCAACCCGGCACTGATCACCCGCTGACCCGGCAGCCAGGAAGGCCCCCGTTCAGATTTTCCTGAACGGGGGCCTTCTTTTGTCATGGATGTTGGACGGCGGCCTTTGGAGGCTCTTCCACGTCCTGCTGGGTCGTGGCACACGGCGAGGACCTCAACGGCGCACCCGATAGCGCAGGTGAAGCACCCGGTTGCCCTGAATCACCACGTCGGGATCCTCCAGCAGGTGCTGTGCGTGGACCGACCCGAAGTAGCGCTTGCCGGACCCGAACACGACGGGTACGACGTCCATGCGCACCTCGTCGACCAGGCCCGCGGCAAGCATCTGGCCACCGACATCACCAGCGGCGACCTCGACGATGCGGTCACCCGCAAGCTCTTGCGCCTTGGCCATGGCTGCCTCGACGCCGTCGACGAAGTGAAACGGCGCCTCGGGGTCCCAGCCCTCGGGCTGCGGCCGGTGCGTCACGACGACCACGTGATCGATCCCGCTCGGGGGTTTCCCGTCCCAGCCGTCCGTCAGGTCGAAGACGTGGCGGCCGACGAGGGTCGCCCCGATCTGGTCCCAGTACGGCCGGGTGTAGTCGTAGGAGGCCTGGGACACCTTCACCTCGCCGCTCTCGTCCAACGGGACGTCACCGTTGGACAACCAGTCGAACAGCGGTCCGGGCTGGTCATTCTCGTCCGCGATGAAGCCGTCCACCGACACCGAGCTGTACATGACCACCTTGCCCACGGGGCACTCCTCTGCTTTGGGGTGCCCCCACATTAGCGTGCCGCGAGCTGTCGCTCCAGTAAGAAATCAAGCGGCCGGCAGCGGCGACGAGCTCCTTGAACCGCTGTGCCAGATGAGTGCTGCTGACACCGCGGCTTCCGCAACCGGAAGCACTACCGACTACGCATGCTGCTCATCGGCGGCGGACTGTCCCACCCCCACCTCAGGTAGGAAGAGCGCCTTTGGAGGTGCTGAATCGGCACCGCATCCGTCACAGCAGGCCGGCTCCGTGGCCGTCGGAAGGGTGTCTGCCGCCGTGTGGGGGACCGTGCAGCAGATGTCGCCGCGCCAGGCGTTGATGCCCTCCCGGAGGGCGATCGCGGCGATGACCAGCGCAGCGCCGGCGTCGGCCCACCACCAGCCAAGGGTGCTGTTCAGCACCAAACCCGCGAGCAGGACTGCCGACAAATACGTGCAGAGCAGGGTCTGCTTGGAGTCAGCCACCGCCGTGCGTGATCCGAGCTCCCGGCCGGCCCGGCGCTGGAGCCAGGACAGGACCGGCATGATCACCAGGCTCAGTGCGGCAATCACGATGCCCGGGGTCGAGTGCTGTGCCTCGCCGGCGCCGAGAAGTGACCTGATTGCCTCGGCGGAGACAAAGGCCGCCAGCGCGAAGAATGAGACAGCGATAATCCGCAAGGTGAGGTGTTCACGCCGTTCAGGGTCCTTGGTGGAAAACTGCCACGACAGCGCCAGCGCCGACGCGACCTCAATGATGGAATCCAGGCCAAAGCCGAGGAGCGCCGACGAGTCCGCCGTACCCCCGGCCCACAAAGCCACAACGGCCTCGATGAGGTTATAGCTGATGGTGGCCGCCGCGAACAAGCGGATCCGGCGGCTGAGGACGGCGCGGCGGGCCGGGCCCGGCGACAGTTGGAGGGAAGCCATCACAGCGTGCACGTCCCGTCGGGTGCGCAGCAGGCCGGGTCCACCGCCAGCACGACGCCCAGAAGATCTTTCAGGGCATGGCCGAGGCGCTGATCGGCGAGCTCATAGCGGGTCCTTCGCCCCTCCGGAACGGCAACGACCAGCCCGCATCCCCGCAGGCACGTCAGGTGGTTCGACATGCTCTGCCGGGATACCCCGAGGGAATCCGCCAGCTCCGAGGGATAGGACGGCGCAGCCGTGAGGGCAAGCAGGATTTCTGCCCGTGTCGGGTCTGACACGGCATAACCGAACCGTGCCAGCACCGGGGCATGCGTAAGAGTCTCCATCAACCGAAAGTACAGCTGTCGATGTATTCACGCAAGCGTGTAAGCAAAGCCCTCCCGGCTGGGTCGGTGCCAGTGACCGGGCCCCCGGGTCACCAGATGCTGACGCGCTCCTGCGGTGCCATCCACATGCCGTCCTGGTCCGTGACGCCGAATGCCGCATGGAAGGCGTCGAGGTTCTTGGCGATGGCGTTCGTGCGGAACTCATTTGGGGAGTGCGGATCCGTCGCCAGCCGGCGGATGGCCTCTTCAGTCCGGATGACCTGCCGCCACCCCGCGGCCCAGGACGCGAAGAAACGCTGCACCCCGGTCAGGCCATCGAGCACCGGCGGTTCCTGCCCGTCGAGGCTGATCAGGTAGGCCTTGTAGCCGATGGTGAGCCCGCCCAGGTCGCCGATGTTCTCGCCCAAGGTCAGCTTGCCGTTGACCGTGTGGCCGGGGGCTGCCGTGGGGGAAAGGGCATCGAACTGCGCCACGAGCCGGGCGGCCAGAGCCTCGAACGCGGTGCGGTCATCCTCCGTCCACCAGTTGCGCAGCAGGCCGCTGCCGTCGTACTGCGAGCCCTGGTCATCGAAGCCGTGGCCGATTTCATGGCCGATCACGGCACCGATGCCGCCGTAGTTGACGGCGTCATCGGCGTCGGCAGTGAAGAACGGGGGCTGCAGCATGGCCGCAGGGAACACGATCTCGTTCAGGAGCGGATGGTAGTAGGCGTTGACCGTCTGGGGCGTCATCAGCCACTTCTCGCGGTCCACGGGCTTGCCGACCTCGTCGAGGTGGCGGTCGACGTCGGCGCTGTGCGCGCGCTCCACATTCCCCAGCAGATCGGCGGGGTCGATCTCCACCGCGGAGTAGTCGATCCACTTGTCCGGGAAGCCGATCTTGGCGCGGAAGGAGTCCAGCTTCTTCAGGGCCTCGAGCTTGGTTGCCTCGCCCATCCAGGTCAGCCCGGTGATGGACTCGCGGTACGCCTCGATCAGGTTGGCCACGAGGGTCTGCATGCGCGCCTTGTGCCCCTCCGGGAACTGTCCGGCCACGTAGATCTGCCCGACCGCCTCACCCAGGGCCGCCTCGACCACCGCGACGCCGCGCTTCCAGCGGTCCTTGATCCGCGGCGTACCGCTCAGGGTGGTGCCATAGAACGCGAAGTTCGCGTCCACGAACCCGGAAGACAGGTACGGGGCGGCCGCGCTGACCACGCGCATGGCGAGCCATTCCTGCCAGGTCGCCAGCGGTTCGGAATCCAGCAGCGAGGCCGCGCCGGAGAAGAAGTCGGGGGTGCTCACCACCAGCTCGGCGCGCTTCTCCGGCTCGATGCCGGCCGCGTCGAACCAGTCCGCCAGCAGGGGGAACAGCTCCGCGGCTTCTTTGGCGGACTTCAAGTTGTACGTCTTTTGCGGATTCCGCAATGTCACGTTGTCCCAGTGGTGCGAAGCCAGCGCAGTTTCCAGCGCCACCACGCGTCCGGCAGCCCCCTCAGGGTCGGCAACCTCCGCGAGGCCCAGCATGGCCCCCACGTGTGCACGGTAGGCCTGGACCATCGGGGCGAACTTCGCTTCCCGGTAATAAGACTCATCCGGCAGGCCGAGGCCGCCCTGGCCCGTGTAGAGCAGGACCCGGTCCGGGTTTCCGGCATCCGGGGCGGGGTAAATATAAAAGAGCCCGGACACATCGGCGCGGAACAGCCGTCCGGCCAGCGCCACGAGTTCGGGCACCGACGTCGTCGCGAATACCTGCGCCAGCCGCGCCCGGAGCGGGTCCAGGCCCTTGGCCTCGACCGCCGCTTCGTCCATGAAGCTGTTGTACAGGTCCCCGATCTTGCGCTCGATGCCGGTAGCCTTCGCACCGCGTGCGGCGGCCTGCTCGATGATCTCCTTCACCGCGAGCTCCGACGCGTCGCGCAAGGCGGTGAAGGTGCCCTCCAGCGGCCGGTCGTCCGGGATGACCGTAGTGTTGAGCCAGCCGCCATTCACATGCTGGTACAGGTCATCCTGCGGGCGGACGCTGGCGTCGATGGTGGACAGATCGATCCCCGAAAGTGGCACGGATGCTCCTTTGAGAGGCAGTCCGGCGCGGAGCGTTTGCCGGCGCACGGTCTGCATGGTGGACGTTACGGTGGTCTGGCTCCTTCATCTTACGCACCCGTGTTACTGTGAAAAGGTGCGCGCAGAACTGCTCCTTCTTAGCTGCCGCGGCGAGGCCTCAGACGCGATCTAGCGCAAGGCCCACCCTCGCTGCGGAGTTTGTGTTGCCCGGCCACCCTTTCACCAAGAATCACAGAAAAGGCCCCGATTGTAATGCGAAACGCACAGAAGCCCTCAGGAATGCCGGTCCACCGTTACATCCCGTTCCAGGACCAGATCACCGTTGAACTGCCGGACCGCACCTGGCCGGACAAAGTCATCACCAAGGCCCCGCGCTGGTGCGCCGTGGACCTACGCGACGGCAACCAGGCCCTCATCGATCCCATGAGCCCGGCCCGTAAGCTGAAGATGTTCGACCTGCTGGTCCGGATGGGCTACAAGGAGATCGAGGTCGGGTTCCCCTCGGCATCGCAGACGGACTTCGACTTCGTCCGGCAGCTGATCGAGGGCAACCACATCCCCGACGACGTCACGATCCAGGTGCTGACCCAGGCCCGCGAACACCTGATCGAGCGGACCTATGAGTCCCTGGTCGGGGCGAAGCAGGCAATCGTCCACCTCTACAACTCCACGTCCGTCCTGCAGCGCCGCGTGGTCTTCAACCAGGACGAGGACGGCATCCTCGACATCGCCCTGCAGGGTGCGCGGTTGTGCAAGAAGTACGAGGAAACCCTCGCCGATACGCACATCACCTACGAATACTCGCCCGAGTCCTTCACCGGCACCGAGCTGGAGTACGCCATCAGGGTCTGCAACGCGATCGCCGACGTCTTCGAGGCCTCGGCGGACCGTCAGGTCATCATCAACCTGCCTGCCACCGTGGAAATGGCCACCCCCAATGTCTACGCCGACTCCATCGAGTGGATGAGCCGGAATCTGCACCCGCGCGAAGGCATCATCCTGTCCCTGCACCCGCATAACGACCGCGGCACCGGCGTCGCCGCCGCCGAGCTGGGCTACCTGGCCGGGGCAGACCGGATCGAGGGCTGTCTCTTCGGCAACGGCGAGCGGACCGGCAACGTGGACCTGGTGACCCTGGGCCTGAACATGTTCGTCCAGGGCATCGACCCGATGATCGACTTCTCCGACATCGACGAAATCCGCCGCACGGTGGAGTACTGCAACCAGCTGCCGGTGGCCGAGCGGTCCCCGTACGGCGGAGACCTCGTCTTCACGGCGTTCTCCGGTTCGCACCAGGACGCGATCAAGAAGGGCCTGGAGGCCCTCGAAAAGGACGCGGCCGCGGCGGGCAAGGACGTGGCCGACTACACGTGGCAAGTCCCGTACCTGCCGGTGGACCCGAAGGACCTCGGCCGGAGCTACGAGGCGGTCATCCGGGTCAACTCGCAGTCCGGCAAGGGCGGCGTCGCCTACCTGCTCAAGAACGAGCACAGCCTGGACCTGCCGCGCCGCGCCCAGATCGAGTTCTCCGGCGTCATCCAAAAACGGACCGACACGGTCGGCGGAGAAGTGAGCGGACCCCAGCTGTGGCAGGTCTTCCAGGACGAATACCTGCCCTCGGGCTCTGCCGACACGCAGTGGGGCCGCTACGCCCTCGGTTCGATCAGCACGGAGACGGACGAAGACGGCGACATGACCCTGACCGCCGCCCTGAAGATCGACGGGACCCAGGTCCGCCGGACCGGGACCGGGAACGGCCCCATCGCGGCCCTGCTGAGCATCCTGCGCGAGGACGGCGTGGACGTCCGGGTCCTGGACTACAGCGAACACGCACTCTCCGAGGGCGGCAGCGCCCTGGCCGCCGCGTATGTCGAATGCGCCGTGGGGGAGCGCGTGCTCTGGGGCGTGGGGATCGATGCCAACACGAGCACATCAGCCCTCAAGGCCGTCATCTCGGCCGTGAACCGCGCCATCCGGGACGCCCGCGCCTGATCCGTCGCTGCTCGATTCGTCCCTGCCTGATCCGTCCGCGCCTGATCCGTCCCCGGACGGGCAGGCACTGGCGAACCAGCGCATGACTGCGCCGCCGGAACACTCCGGCGGCGCAGCATTTTTGCCTCAGTCTTTTACCTCAGTCTTTTACCGTTCTGCCTCGGCGGCGCTGCCCATGCCGTGATTCCGTAAAGACAGTGCGAAGATTAACTGTGGTCCAACAATCCTTTGCAGCGCGTGCCTACCGTGATGACGCCGTCGTGCTGCGCACCCATAAGCTGGGCGAGGCCGACCGGATCATCACCCTGTTGACCAAGCACCACGGCCAGGTGCGGGCGGTGGCCAAGGGGGTCCGGCGCACCAGCAGCCGGTTCGGCGCCAGGCTGGAACCGTTCATGGTGGCCGATCTCCAGCTGATTTCCGGGCGCACTTTGGACGTCGTCACGCAGGCCGTGGCCAAGGGCGCCTACGGCGGGAACATCGCCGCGGACTATGGCCGGTACACGGTGGCGGCCGCCATGACCGAGACGGCGGAGAAGCTCACCGACGTCGACGGCGAAGCCGGCACCGCCCAGTACAACCTGCTGGTGGGGGCCCTCGCGTCCCTGAGCCGGGGCGACCACGCCCCCGAACTCATCCTGGATTCCTACCTGCTCCGCGCCCTCGCGACCGGCGGCTGGGCGCCCAGCTTCACCGACTGCGCCCGGTGCGGTGCGCCCGGGCCGCACACCGCCTTTTCCGCGCCGCTCGGCGGCATGGTCTGCCACGGGTGCCGGCCGCCGGGATCGCCCGCGCCAGCCCCGGAGACAGTGCTCCTCATGGGGGCCCTGCTCACCGGAAACTGGACGACGGCGGATGCCTCCGCGTCCGTCCACCGCCGGGAAGCGGCAGGCCTGGTAGCCAGCTACCTCCGGTGGCACCTGGAACGAGTCCTGAAATCCCTCAAACATGTGGAGCGAACGTAAAAGTGGCATTGGGAAGAAGCCTGGGAAAGAACCTGGAGAAAAGCCAGACGAAACAGTCCAACGGTCCGCGGCGGACCACCCCGGTGGTGGCTCCCTACCCGCACCCGTCCGGCGCTGTTCCGCCCGCGATTCCCGCGGAGTTCATCCCGCGGCATGTGGCGATCGTCATGGACGGCAACGGGCGCTGGGCGAACCAGCGCGGCCTGCCCCGGATCGAGGGCCACAAAGCAGGGGAGCCTGCCCTGCTGGACGTCATGGCCGGCGCGATCGAGCTGGGGATCGAATACGTCAGTGTGTACGCCTTCTCCACCGAGAACTGGCGGCGGTCCCCTGAGGAGGTGCGCTTCCTGATGGGCTTCAACAAGGACGTCCTGCGCCGGCAGCGGAACCAACTCGATGAATGGGGGGTACGGATCCGCTGGTCCGGGCGGCGCCCGAAGCTGTGGGGCTCGGTGATCCGCGAACTCGAAGAGGCCGAGGACTACACCCGGGGCAACAGCACGTGCACCCTGAACATGTGCGTCAACTACGGCGGACGGGCCGAGATCGCCGACGCCGTCTCCGCGATCGCGGAGGAAGTGGCCCAGGGCCGGCTGAAGCCGGGGGCCATCACCGAGCGGACCATCCAGAAGTTCCTCGACGAGCCCGACCTGCCCGACGTGGACCTGTTCCTGCGCAGTTCCGGGGAACAGCGGCTCTCCAACTTCATGCTCTGGCAGTCGGCCTATGCCGAGTTCGTGTTCATGGACACCCTGTGGCCGGACGTGGACCGGCGGACGCTGTGGGACGCCGTCGAGATCTATGCACAGCGGGACCGCCGCTACGGTGGGGCCATCGACGCCGCTCCCGCCGCGGGCGGCCAGGTCAGCTGATCCGCGTCAGTCGTAGACGTACGCCCTGATCCACCGGGACAGCCGGGCATAGGCGTCCGCGCGGACCCGCGGGGCGGAGAGGAAGACGTCATGCAGGGCGCCGTCAATCCGCTCCAGCGTCACGGTGCGGCCCAGACTGAGCGCGCGGAGGGCGATTGTGTTCACGTCCAGGACCGCGTCCGTGCGGCGCATGGACTCCTTCCAGAACATCCCGTTGGCGCTGGCGCCCGAGATGAGCACCAGGATGGGCACATCGATGTTCAGGCCACGCGCCACCTTGGACTGCCCGGCGAGCACGGCGCTGAGCCAGCCGGCGCGGACCGGAAAGGCGTGCGGCGGACGGTAGGCATCGTCCAGGGCCCATTCGCCTTCCGCGGCGCTGCTGATGCTGCGCCAGTAGAAGGCCCGCTCGGGCAGCCGGATCACCGACTCCGGCCAGAACCGGGCGAACGGCTCCACCATGGTCCGCGCGGCGCGGCGCAGGGCGGGGCTGCCGTGGACTTCCAGCCATGGGCTGTCCAGGACCAGTTGTGACACCATTCCCGGATGCCGGTCGGCCCACAGCGCCGCGATCAGGCCGCCGGTGGAGTGTCCCATCAGCGTCACCTGCGGCGCCGCACCGTCCGGCCTGAGCGAACCGATGATCCCGAGCGCTGCAGTGATCTCGGCGTCGTAGTTGTCCAGGTCCGCGACGTAGCCGCCGTGGGTGCCCGGACGCAGGCTGCGGCCATGATTGTGCATGTCGAGGGCAAAAAACTCAAACCCCTGCCCCGCCCAGAATTCCGCGAGCTCCTCATTGAAGAAGTAGTCACTCCAGCCGTGCAGGAACAGCACCGCCCGGGCCGGCAGCGCCGATGGTGCCGGCGGGAGTGGGGTATGGCGGACCAGGGTGGCAGTGCGCAGCACACCGTCAGGGCTGACGGCCTCAAAGGTGCACGCCTGGAAATCATCCCCGAGAATGTCGGTCCGCCACTGCATCGACTTTCCTCCTGTGTTGCTGAGTGCCTGCCCGGACTAGGCCGCGGACGCAGCGGCCCGGCCCGCGGAACGTCCGGAGAAGAGGCATCCGCCCAGGAACGTTCCCTCGAGGGCCCGGTAGCCGTGGATTCCGCCGCCGCCAAACCCTGCGGCTTCACCGGCCGCGAACAGCCCGGGCACGGGCTGCCCGGCGGCATCCAGGACCCGCGACTGCAGGTCCGTCTGCACCCCGCCAAGGCTCTTGCGCGTCAGGACCGAGAGCCGGACGGCGAGCAGGGGACCGTGCCGCGGATCCAACAGCCGGTGCGGCGGGGCGACCCTCATGATCTTGTCGGTGGCGAAACGCCGCGCTGCCCGGATCGCCGCCAGCTGCGGATCCTTGCCCATCCCGCTGGCAAACTGCCGGTCCCGGTCGCGGATCAGCTGCTCCAGGGCAGCGGGGTCGATGAGCTGCCCGCCCGTCAGATCGTTCATCTGCCCGGCGAGCCCGGCGGGGTCCGCTGCCTGCAGGAAGTCGACCCCGCGGTCCAGGAACCGCTGCAGCGGTGTATCGCTGCCGGGCTTCAGCCGTGAGACCAGCCGACGGACGTCCTTGCCCGTGAGATCCGGGTTCTGCTCGGATCCTGACAGCGCGAACTCCTTCAGCGCGATGCTGCGGTTCAAGACGAACCATGAATGGGCATGTCCCGTGGCCAGGATGTGGCGCAGGGCGCCGAGCGAATCGAAACCCGGAAACAGGGGAGGCGGGAGCATCCGCCCCGTCGCGTCCAGCCATAGGGCCGACGGTCCGGGCAGGATCCGGATGCCGTGCCGCGGCCAGACCGGGGCATGGTTGTGGATACCCTCCGGGTAATGCCACATCCGGTCCCCGTTGATGAGGTGTCCGCCGGCGCGGCCCACGGCCGGGAGGAAGTCCCCGTCCACGGATGCCGGAACGCCACTCAACATCCGCTCCGGCGCCGCGCCGCCCGGCCATTGCTTGCGGACCACATCGTGGTTGCCGCCGATGCCGCCGCTTGTCACCACCACGGCCGCGGCCGCAGCCTCGAAAGTACCGTCAGGGCGTCGGGAAGAGCTTTCACCCCGGCCTGCGCCACTGGCTTCGAGCAGTTCGCCGCGCACGCCGCTCACCCGGCCCGCAGTTTTCACGAGCCCGGTGGCGCGGTGGCGGAAATGGAAGGACACGCGGCCGGCGGCTTCGCCTTCGCGCAGTTTGGCAAGGAAGGGGGCCACCAGCGCCGGTCCCGTGCCCCACACGACATGGAAGCGCGGGACAGTGTTGCCGTGGCCGTCCGGGCCGTAGCCGCCGCGTTCGGCCCACTGCACCAGGGGAAACAGCCCGACGCCCAGCGAGGCGAGCCAGGCACGCTTCTCACCGGCGGCGAAGTTCACGTACGCCGCCGCCCACTCCTTTGCCAGGGCGTCCTGCGGCCGGTCGAATCCCGCGGACGCATGCCAGTCGGCGAGGGCCAGCTCTTCGCTGTCCCGCACCCCGAGCCGCCGCTGTTCCGGAGTGTTGACCATGAAGAGGCCGCCGAAAGACCAGTGCGCCTGGCCGCCGACGGAGGCCTCGGGTTCCTGATCGAGCACCGCCACCCGGCGGCCGGCCGCATAGGCCTGGGCCGCGGCCACGAGCCCTGCCAGGCCGGCGCCGACCACCACAACGTCGGCCTCGATCCCGCGACCCGAAGCCCCACGGCCGCCCGTTCCGACACCCTCATTGCTGGTCATGGCTTCATGCTAACTCGCGTCGGAGCACTTCCGCCGCCGGGCCCGGGGCGCGGGGCGCCGCAGTCACAACCGCAGTCACAACGGGCAGTCACAACGGCAGTCACAACCGTGCCGGCGCGCGCGCTGGTTTGGTCTGCGCGGCCCGAACCGGAAAACTAGAGGCATGCGCGTATATCCCACATTTTTCCGGCTGGCCTTCTCATGGATGGACGCCGAACGCGCCCATAAGATCGGGTTCAAGGCCATTCGTCTCGCCCACAGCTGCGGTGCCGGGCGGTTGCTGCAGAAGTTCACCGCCCCCGCGGCGTCGCTGCAGACCCAGGCGTTAGGCCTGACCTTCCCGTCCCCGTTCGGCCTTGCGGCCGGTTTCGACAAGGAAGGTCACGGCATCGAGGCGCTGGCGGAGCTCGGCTTCGGCCATGTGGAGGTCGGCACCATCACCGGCCAGGCCCAGCCCGGGAACCCGGCGCCGCGGCTGTTCCGCCTCGTGGAGGACAGGGCCGTCATCAACCGCATGGGATTCAACAACGACGGCGCCGCGGCGGTGGCCCCGCGCCTGAAGTCCGCCCGCGCCGCCCTGCAGCGCCAGCACCCCGGCGTCCGGCCGGTGATCGGGGTGAACATCGGCAAGAGCAAGGTGGTCGGGCTCGAGGATGCGGTGTCCGATTACCTGATCAGCGCGCGCAGCCTGGCCCCCGCAGCGGATTATCTCGTGGTGAACGTCAGCTCGCCCAACACCCCCGGGCTTCGGCTGCTGCAGGACGTGGAGACCCTGCGTCCGCTGCTGGCCGCAGTGGGGGAGGAGGCGGACAAGGCCGCCGGCCGCCACGTTCCCCTCCTGGTCAAGATCGCGCCCGACCTCAGTGATGAGGACATCGACGACGTCGCGCGCCTGGCGCTTGACCTGAAGCTGGACGGCATCATCGCCACCAACACCACGATCGCCCGCACCGGGCTCGCCTCCAGCCCCGACAACGTCGAGGCGTGCGGAGCAGGAGGTCTTTCCGGGGCGCCCCTGAAGAAACGGTCCCTGGAGGTCCTGGCCCGGCTCAAGTCCGTAACCGGCGGGGCGCTGACCCTGGTCTCGGTGGGCGGCGTCGAAACGGCACAGGATGTGCAGGAACGGCTGGACGCCGGCGCCACCCTCGTCCAGGGCTACACGGCGTTCCTTTACGAGGGGCCTTTCTGGGCCGCCCGCATCAACCGGCTGCTGGCCACCCACCCGAGCCGGCGCTAGACCTTACGCTGCGATCGGGCCCGGACCGGTCGCCGCAACCAAGAAGCCCCCGGCAGGTGACTGCCGGGGGCTTCTTGGTTGAAGAATCGTGGAAGGGAAGGTCAGGCGGGGAACTCGCCGCGCCGGACCTGGGGCTTGGGCAGGCGCAGGCGGCGGAACTGCAGGGAGCGCATGGAGCCGTACCAGACCGTGCCGCGCTCGACGTCGCCGAACTTTTCGCCGAGCCGTTTCTTGAGCTTGCGGGAGAGGATGAAGACGTCCACGAAGACCGCGAGGAACATGACCCAGAAGGCGCCCAGGACGTAGACCATCTGTGCGCTGGAGGCCGGCACGAGCAAGGAGATGATGACAAACAGCAGGGCGCCGAACATGAGGAACTCGCCAAGGCTGAAGCGGGCATCGACGAAATCGCGGGCGAACCGCTTCTGCGGACCCTTGTCCCGCAGCGGCAGGAACTTCTCGTCACCGGTGTCCATGGCCTGCCGCATCTTGAGCCGCTGCTCCGTGACGGCGGCGCGCTCGGCCGCCTTGGAAGCCTTGCGGTCCTCCGGCACGAGGGGCCGCTTGCGGGCCGCCTCCTGGGCGCTGCGCTTGGGCGTGGGTGCGCCCTTGCCGGTCACGGCGCTACGGGCTGCTGCCTCGGATGCCTGCTGGTCAACTACGTCCTGCGCCGATGGCGCTTCCTTTTTACGTCCAAACACCCCTAAAGAATACCCCGCAGACACAGGCCCGAGACCCAGCCCACACGGCGCAGGCCCGGGCGTGACGCTGTTTGTAGTGATTCAGAGCACGGGTAGTGTTTTGGCCATGACTTCATCTACCGCGGGGAACCCGCAGACCACCATGGACCACGAGGGCACCATCGATGCCGAGGCCCTCCGCCAGGCCGTTGCCGAATCGTTCGACGAGACGATCGGCCAGCTGACGGACCTTGTCGCCATACCGGGCATCGCCTGGCCGAGCTTTGATCCTGCCCCGTTGAACCGCAGCGCCGACGCCGTCGCCAGCCTCGTGCGGGCCAGCGGCTTCGACGACGTCCGGATCCTCCGTTGCGACAAGGAAGACGGGACGCCCGGCGGGCCCGCCGTCGTCGCCCGCCGCCCGGCCGCGGAGGGCAAGCCGACAGTCCTGCTGTACGCCCACCACGACGTCCAGCCCACTGGCGACCTGGCACTGTGGGAAACCGACCCCTTTACCGCCGTCGAGCGCGACGGCAGGCTCTTCGGCCGCGGTGCCGCCGATGACAAGGCCGGCATCCTGGCGCACATCGCCGCCTACTCTGCGGTGACGCGGGTGCTCGGTGACGAACTGGGCCTGGGCGTGACGTTCTTCTTCGAGGGCGAAGAGGAAGCCGGCTCGCCAACGTTCCGGCAGTTCCTGGAAACCCACCGCGAACTGCTCCGCGCCGACGTGATCGTCGTGGCGGACTCCAGCAACTGGAAGGTCGGCATTCCGGCCCTCACCACCAGCCTGCGCGGCCTGGTGGACGGCACCATCGAGGTCAAGGTCCTGGACCACGCCGTGCATTCGGGCATGTTCGGCGGCCCCGTGCTCGACGCCCCGACCCTGCTGGCCCGTCTGATCGCGACCCTCCACGACGACGAGGGCAGCGTCGCGATCAAGGGCCTGGTGAGCCGCGATGACGTGGTTGTCGACCTCACCGAGGAGGAGTACCGCGCCGACGCCTCCGTGATCGACGGCGTGAAGCTCGCCGGGACCGGCAGCATTGCCTCACGCATGTGGACCAAGCCCGCCCTGTCCATCATCGGCTTTGACGCCCCGGCCGTGGACGTAGCTTCCAACACCCTGCTGCCGCGGGCCCGGGCCAAGTTCAGCCTGCGCCTGGCCCCGGGTCAGGATCCGGCAGCCGCCATGGAGGCTGTCCGCCAGCACGTCGAAACCCACGCCCCGTTCGGCGCTGAGGTGGTGTTCACCCCGGGGGAGAGCGGCAACTCATTCCTGACGGACACGAGCTCGAAGGCCGCGTCCATGGCCATGTGGGCCCTGGGCGAAGCCTGGGGGGTGCCCGCCGTCGAAATGGGGATCGGCGGATCGATCCCCTTCATCGCGGACCTCACCGAGCTCTACCCGGACGTGCAGATCCTGGTCACCGGCGTCGAGGATCCCGATTCCCGAGCCCACAGCGCCAACGAATCGCTGCATCTGGGCGACTTCCGGAACGCAATTGTCGCCGAGGCCCTGCTGCTCGCGCGCCTGAACAACGAAGGCGCGCTCTAGCCCCCGCGCCCGGCGGGTCCCGGGGAACATCCAGCCGTCTCCCACGGTTACGTCAGAAGTTAGAGCTAGAGGGCTGCGCGAAGTAGCATGTAGCTATAGCCCATACCGTTTAAGTAGGGGCGGGCACCGTGCGAGCGGGGCCGCCACCACCGTTGCAAGAAGGTAGGCCATGAGCACTACAACCAATGAAAACAGCGCCGGCAACTCTGCCGCCGAGGCCGGCGAGCTGGCCACGCACGAGGTCATGCTGACCGACGTCGCGGCTGGAAAGGTCCGCAGCCTGCTGGAGCAGGAAGGCCGCACCGATCTGCGCCTCCGCGTTGCCGTGCAGCCCGGCGGTTGCTCCGGCCTGATTTACCAGCTCTACTTCGACGAGCGGCTGCTCGACGGGGATGCAGTGCGAGACTACGACGGGGTCGAAGTCGTCGTCGACAAGATGAGCGTTCCTTACCTCAGCGGTGCCAGCATCGATTTCGAGGACACCATCGCCAAGCAGGGCTTCACGATCGATAACCCGAATGCCGGCGGGTCCTGCGCCTGCGGAGATTCTTTCCACTAATTCCTTCCACTAAGGCCGGGCATTTTGCCCGGCCTTAGTGCCGCAGGATCCTCAACGAGCGGCGCCTACAAAAAGCTCCCGACGCACGGTGCGGACATGTGGGCGAAAACTCCCGGGGAGCGGTAAGCTCTACACCGAGTAGTAAAACTTTTCGTTTGCCCTGCCCGTAATTTGCGGGGCAACAGCAACAAGTAGGAAGGGCCGTCTGTGAGTTCGCAGAACCGAACCGGCAGCCGACGCAAACAGATCACTACGATCACTGGCTTGGCACTAGCCGGCGCGTTGGCTTTGACTGGATGTTCACCAGAGGTACAGAAGGGCTGGTTGCCCACCGAGCGTGGCACCACCAATCACACTGACCTCATCATGGACCTCTGGGTCAACTCATGGATTGCCGCGCTGGTCGTCGGCATCATCACCTGGGGCCTGATGATCTGGTGCATCGTCGCTTACCGGCGCCGCAAGGGCACCGTGGGCTTCCCGCGCCAGAACAGCTTCAACCTTCCGCTTGAAGTGTTCTACCTGACGATCCCGCTGTTCATGGTTCTGGTGTTCTTCTACTTCACCGACCGCGACCAGCAGTCGATCGATGACCGCTCAACGCCGGCCGACGTCGTCGTCGACGTCCGCGGCAAGCAGTGGGCGTGGGACTTCAACTACTTGAAGGGCAACGTCGTCACCGAGGACGTTCACGAAGCGGGCGTCCAGGCGCACCTGACCGGTAACGACGTGGACAAGAACAAGCTGCCCACCCTGTACCTGCCGGTCAACAAGTCGGTTGACCTCGAGCTCAACGCGCGCGACGTCATCCACTCCTTCTGGGTTCCTGCCTTCCTGCAGAAGCGCGACATGATTCCCGGCAAGACCAACTACATCCGGTTGACGCCCACCAGGGAGGGCACCTACGACGGTAAGTGCGCCGAACTCTGTGGCGAGTACCACTCCGAAATGCTGTTCCGCGTGAAGGTTGTCTCCGAGTCGGAGTTCCAGGCGCACATGAACCAGCTGCGCCAGGACGGGAACACCGGCCTGCTCGGTGAAGAGTACGACCGCAACCCGGCCCCGGCCGAAACCAAGTAAGGGGAGCGACGTGGCAACTTACACTCAATCCGCCGGGATCCTCGAGGCTCCCGTAGTACCGAAGTCCAAGGGACGCATCGTCGTCAACTGGATCACCTCGACCGACCACAAAACGATCGGGTACATGTACCTGATCGCGTCGTTCATCTTCTTCTGCTTCGGCGGCATCATGGCGCTGCTGATCCGTGCCGAGCTCTTCGAGCCCGGCATGCAGATCCTGCAGACCAAAGAGCAGTACAACCAGCTCTTCACCATGCACGGCACCGTCATGCTGCTGATGTTCGCGACGCCGCTGTTCGCCGGCTTCACCAACGTCATCATGCCGCTGCAGATCGGTGCCCCCGACGTCGCCTTCCCGCGACTGAACGCGCTGGCCTTCTGGTTCTTCCTCTTCGGCTCCACGATCGCCGTCTCCGGGTTCATCACCCCGCAGGGTGCCGCGTCGTTCGGCTGGTTCGCGTACGCGCCGCTGTCCAACACGACGTTCAGCCCCGGCGTGGGCGGTGACCTCTGGGTCTTCGGCTTGGCGCTCTCCGGCTTCGGCACCATCCTCGGCGCCGTCAACTTCATCACCACCATCATCTGCATGCGCGCCCCGGGCATGACCATGTGGCGGATGCCGATCTTCACCTGGAACGCCCTCGTGACCTCCATCCTGGTCCTGATGGCCTTCCCGCCGCTGGCCGCCGCGCTGTTTGCCCTCGGCGCCGACCGCCGGTTCGGTGCGCACATCTTCGATCCCGAGAACGGCGGCGCCGTCCTCTGGCAGCACCTGTTCTGGTTCTTCGGCCACCCTGAGGTGTACATCATCGCGCTGCCGTTCTTCGGCATCGTCTCCGAGATCTTCCCGGTCTTCAGCCGCAAGCCGATCTTCGGCTACAAGGGCCTGGTCTACGCGACCATCTCCATCGCCGCCCTGTCCGTGACTGTGTGGGCCCACCACATGTACGTCACCGGCTCGGTCCTGCTGCCGTTCTTCTCCTTCATGACGATGCTCATCGCCGTTCCGACCGGTGTGAAGTTCTTCAACTGGATCGGCACCATGTGGCGCGGTTCCATCACGTTCGAGACCCCCATGCTGTGGAGCATCGGCTTCCTGGCGACGTTCCTCTTCGGCGGCCTCACCGGCATCATTCTGGCCTCGCCGCCGCTGGACTTCCACGTCTCGGACTCCTACTTCGTTGTGGCGCACTTCCACTACGTGGTCTTCGGCACCGTCGTGTTCGCCATGTTCGCCGGGTTCTACTTCTGGTGGCCTAAGTGGACCGGCAAGATGCTCAACGAGCGCCTCGGCAAGATCCACTTCTGGATGCTGTTCCTGGGCTTCCACGGCACCTTCCTGATCCAGCACTGGCTCGGCGTCGAGGGCATGCCCCGCCGTTACGCCGACTACATGCCGCAGGACAACTTCACGTGGATGAACCAGTTCTCCACCATCGCCTCGTTCGTCCTCGGCGCCTCGCTGATTCCGTTCTTCTGGAACGTCTACATCACCTGGCGCAGCAACGAGCGTGTGGAAGTTGACGACCCGTGGGGCTTCGGTGCCTCGCTGGAATGGGCCACGTCCTGCCCGCCGCCGCGCCACAACTTCACCTCCCTGCCCCGCATCCGCTCCGAGCGTCCTGCCCTGGACCTGCACCACCCGGAGCTCTCCCAGTCCTACACCGCGGATTCGCCTGCTCCGGCAGCAGCGGCTCTCGGTAACGCCGACCAGAAGGACACCGCCAAGTGAAAATCGAATCAAGGATCTTTGGCTTCGGCGTCTTCTTCTTCGTGCCCGTTGCATTCATCTACGGATACCTGACCAACTGGACTGAATGGGTGGGCGCACTGGCCATCCTGCTGGTTGGCGGACTCGCCGGCATGATCGGCGCTTACCTCGGCTTCACCGGCCGCCGCGTGGGCATGCGCCCCGAGGACCGCAACGACGCCGAGATCCACGAAGGCGCCGGCGAGCAGGGACACTTCAGCCCCTGGAGCTGGTGGCCGCTGATGCTGGGCCTGTCCTGCGCCGCAGGGTTCCTCGGCCTGGCCGTGGGCTGGTGGATCGTCTTCATCGCCGGCGGGATGGCAGTGGTCGCACTGGTCGGCTGGGTCTACGAGTACAGCCGCGGTGACCACGCGCACTAGCGCCCACCCGGACTAAAAGTTCAGAACTCACGACGGCGGGCCCCACCATTGGTGGGGCCCGCCGTCGTTGTGTCTTGGTTCTTGAGTTCCTGCCGGCCGCGTGCGGCGTGTCCCTGCACGCCCAGCCCGCCTGCGCAGCATCCCTCCTGGAGGGCGGCACCGCACTGCGGGCCGCCGAGTGGGAGCGGGGAGGCCCTCAGGCGGCGGCTGCCGATTCCAAGAGGATCCGGAGTTCCTCCAGCGCACCCTCTGCCTCTGCGGGGCTGCAGGAGGCCGGGAGGGCGTCCGCAGCGACGGCCAGCTCCACCTCACAGCCGCACTCGAAGTCCTCGGTCATGACCTCCAGCAGCGAGCGGGCGTCGACGCCTGGCCTACCGTCCTTGCTGATGGTCACCGGGAGGCCGGTCGCCGTGACAGCCCGGACAAATACTGCCGCGGGCCGGGCGTGGAGGCCGATGGCGGCCGTGACGATTGCCTTGCGAACTGGCAACGGGACTCCCTCATGCTGGTGTTGTGCTGTACGTGTTTCTGCTGCACGGGCTGGCCACGCGAACGGTGACCCAGATGGAGGGCGTCCGGCAGGCAGTCCGTCAGACCGGGCGGGCGGCATTGCCCCGGCTCTGGCCTGTACATACAAGGGTAGCGGCGGGGGAGTACCCGGCACGACTTGAGTCGGCGGCGTGGTCTAGACCTGCCGGGTCACGGGCTTACCCTTGAGATATGAGTGTATTTCCCGCGCCGGGCCGCAACCGGAGGCTGAACCATGGCGGCCACTAACGCGTCCAAGATGATTGGCGAGATCGACCGTCAGAGCGGGGTGCCAATCTACGTGCAGTTGCGCGAGATCCTCCGCGCGCACATCGCCGCCGCGTGCCCGCCCGGATCCGCGCTGCCCTCCGAACGGGACCTCGCCCAGCGCTTCGGCCTCGCCCGGATGACCGTGCGCCAGGCCATCGATGCCCTCGTGGGTGAGGAAGTGATTGAACGCGTCGTGGGCCTGGGCACGTTTGTGCGCAAACCCAAACTGGATCTCCAGGTAAAGCTGACTTCCTACAGCGAAGAGATGCAGCGCCGCGGCATGGTCCCGGCCGCCAAGGTCCTGAGCTTCGAACAAATTGGCGCCAGCGCGTTCCTGGCCCGTGAGCTGCAGTTGGAGGAGGGGACACCCCTTGTCAGGTTCCGGCGCCTCCTGCTGGCCGACAACGAACCCATGAGCGTGGACGAAAACTTCATCCCGGCCCACCGGGTTCCCGGCCTGCTGGACGGCGAACCGCCCACATCGCTCTACAACGTGCTGAGCGAACGCTACGGGCTGGTGATGGAATGGGGCGAGGACATGATCGAGGCGACGGCTGCGTCGCCGTCCACGGCCCGTCTCCTGAACGTCGAGGTCGGAACCCCGCTGCTCAAGATCCAGCGCCACGCCTTCGTGGCCCGCGCCATGGTGGACTACTCCGTGTCCTACTACCGGGCTGACCGCTACAAGCTCTGGGTGCCCCTGCAGCGCCCTGGCGTCCGGCCCACCCGGAACTACGCCTCGGGGTACCGCCCCTAAACACAGCAACGCGGGGTCACGTCGCGTCCATCCCGAAGGGGTTGATGGGCGCGACGTGACCCCGCGTTCCCTCTTGTTTCTGCAGCTTCGGGGGGACGCAGGAAGGCCCGGTCCCAAGGGACCGGGCCTTCCTTTGTATTGCTTGGTGCCGCCTAGTGGCTTAGCGACTTCGACTCAGCGGTTTCGATCGCTTCGTGGGCGCCGTGGTGGCCGTGAGCGGCCTCCAGCTCTGCCGGGGTGGCCGGGGCAACCCGGTCCTCGAAGAACCAGCGGGACAGCTTCGCGCGGCGCTTTTCCTTGCGGTCCACGACGCCGTGCTCGTTCGGCACCGCGGGCAGCGGGGCCGGTGACTCGAAGCCGACCAGCTTGTAGCGCTTGTATTCATCCAGCGGGGCGTGGACCTCGATGAACTCGCCGTGCGGCAGGCGCACGATGCGGCCGGTTTCACGGCCGTGCAGGGCAATCTCGCGGTCCTTGCGCTGGAGCGCCAGGGCGACGCGCTTGGTGACGATGAACGCGATGACCGGGCCGATGAAGAACAGTGCGCGCAGCCAGTAGGTGACATCGTTCAGGGCCACGTGGAAGTGGGTGGCGATGAGGTCCGAGCCGGCCGCTGCCCACATCACGCAGTACCAGACGAAACCGGCCATGCCGATTGCCGTACGGGTAGGAGCGTTGCGGGGGCGGTCCAGGACGTGGTGCTCGCGGTTGTCCTTGGTGATCCAGCGTTCAATCCACGGGTAGGCGAACATGACCGTGAAGAGGATGCCCGCCGGGACGAGTGCCGGCAGCAGCACGTTGAACGTGAACATGTGGCCGAACCAGATCTGCTCGACCTTCCAGTCGCCGATCGTGCCCGGCATGAGGCGGAGGGCACCGTCAACGAAGCCGATGTACCAGTCAGGCTGGGTGCCCGCAGAAACCGGGGAGGGGTCGTACGGGCCGTAGTTCCAGATCGGGTTGATGGTGAAGAACGCCGCCATGATGGCAACGACACCGAACACGATGAAGAAGAAGCCGCCGGCCTTCGCCGCGTAAACCGGTCCCAGGGGGTAGCCGACGACGTTGCCGTCGTTGCGGCCCGGGCCGGGGTACTGCGTGTGCTTGTGCACAACCACCATGAAGAGGTGCATCACGATCATCAGCAGGATGAGCGCGGGAACCAGGAGGATGTGGAGCATGTACAGGCGGCTGATGATCATGGTGCCCGGGAACTCGCCGCCGAAGAGGAAGAACGAGGTGTAGGTGCCGATGACCGGGATGGACTTGATGACGCCGTCGATGATGCGCAGGCCGTTGCCGGAGAGCAGGTCATCGGGGAGCGAGTAGCCGGTGAAGCCTGCGGCCATGGACAGGATGAGCAGAACGCTGCCCACCACCCAGTTCAGTTCGCGGGGCTTCCGGAATGCGCCGGTGAAGAACACGCGGAGCATGTGCACGGAGACAGATGCGACGAACAGCAGGGCTGCCCAGTGGTGTACCTGGCGCATGAACAAGCCGCCGCGGACATCGAAGGAGATGTTCAGGGAGGAGCTGTATGCCACCGACATTTCAACGTTCTTCAGCGGCGTGTACGAGCCCGCATAATGCGTCTCCGCCATGGACGGATCGAAGAAGAACGTCAGGAACGTGCCCGAGAGCAGCAGAATGACGAAGGAGTACAGCGCCACTTCGCCGAACATGAACGACCAGTGGTCCGGGAAGACCTTCCGGCCGAATTCACGAAGGATTCCGGAGCCGCCAACACGCTGGTCGACGAAGTCGGTGATGCGGCCGCCTGTGGTTTTGGCGACGAAAACAGGGGCATCAGGCGTTGTTGTTGAGGACATGCTGCTCACGCTCCCAGTAGGTCGGTCCAACGGGTTCATGGAAGTCGCTCGTGGCGACGAGGTAGCCCTCAGCGTCGACTGCGATAGGCAGCTGGGGGAGGGGGCGGCTGGCCGGGCCGAAGATAACCTTGCACTGCTGGGTCAGGTCGAAGGTTGACTGGTGGCACGGGCACAGAAGGTGGTGGGTCTGCTGTTCGTACAGGGCAACAGGGCAGCCAACGTGGGTGCAGATCTTGGAGTATGCAACGATTCCGTTGTAGGCCCAATCTGCGCGCTCGGGGGAGGGGTTGAGCAGTGCCGGGTCCAGGCGCATGAGCAGAACGACCGATTTGGCCTTCTCGTTCAGCTTTCCTTCGCTCAGTTCGTTCAGCCCTTCGGGGATGACGTGGAACGCGGAGCCCATGGTGACGTCCGCGGCCTTGATGGGGGTGCCATCCGGGTCGCGGGCCAGCCGCTTGAGCCTGCCGTCCGGGGCCGGGGCCCACAGAGTGTGGGCCAGCTTGTCGTCCGGACGGGGACCGAGGTCACCGAAGATGGCCAGGGCCGGCAGGGGGGCGAGGGCGACGGCGCCGAGCAGGGTGTTGCGGATCAGCGGCCGGCGCTTAATGCCGGTTTCCTCGACGATGTCATCGACGATGCGCACGGCAGCCTGGCGGTCTTCCTCAGTGCGGATCGCGTGGCGCTCTTCCGAGACTTCGTGGTCCGGCATAAGGGCTTTGGCCCAGTGGACGATACCGGTGCCGATGCCCAGCATCGCGAAAGCGGTGCCGATGCCCAGCAGGGCATTCTGGAGGCGGATCGTGGCGATCGCGGAGTCTTGCCCCAGATCGATCGCGAAATACGCCACCAGGAATATCAAGGTGCCAACGACCGAGATGCCGAACAGAAGGGCTACCTGCCGTTCTGCCTTTTTTGCGGCCTTCGGGTCCGTGTCAGCCAGGCGCAAACGGTGCGGGGGAATTCCAGGATCCTGGAACTTCTCCACCTCATTCTGACCAGCCGTAGCTACGGTGCCCGAGTCGTTCGGACCGCCGTCACTATGGTTGCCCATAATTCGCCTCATCCTTCTCTCGTCTCGGCGAGTGCCGAGTTAGGTTTCAATTCAAACTGCTGACGGGTCAGCAGAAAATTCTTACAGGTGCAAGGTCCGCTTATGAAGTGCGGGAAGTCAGCCAAATGGTGAACGCGATGATGACGCCCAGCCCGGCGATCCAGACAAAGAGACCTTCGGAGACCGGTCCCAAAGCACCAAGATCGGCGCCGCCGGGTGAACCGTTGGCCTCAATCTGCTTCAGGTAGGTGATGATGTCGCGCTTCCCCTCGGGGGAGATGTTCGCGTCACTGAAAACCGGCATGTTCTGGGGGCCGGTGACCATTGCTTCGTAGATGTGCTGCCCGGAGACACCCGCGAGGGCAGGGGCAAACTTGCCCCGGGTCAGTGCGCCGCCTGCAGCGGCGGCGTTGTGGCACATGGCGCAGTTGGTGCGGAACAGCTCTCCACCGTTGGCGGCGTCGCCCTTCTCATCGAGCACGCCTGCCTCGGGGATGGCCGGGCCGGGGCCGAGGGAGGCAACATAAGCAGCCAGCTGCTTGGTCTGTTCCTCGTTGAACTGGGCGGGCTTCTTGTAGGCCTGCGGGCCATTCATCTGCATGGGCATGCGGCCGGTGCCGACCTGGAAGTCAACAGCGGCGGCGCCGACGCCCACAAGGGACGGTCCGGCCTGCGAACCGCTGGCACCCATGCCGTGGCAGGTGGCGCAGTTGGCGGCAAAGAGCTTGCCGCCCTCCTTTACGTCGCTTGCGCTATAGGTGGTGGTATCGGCCTTGGCCTGGTTGACGGTGGTGGCAACGGCGTACAGCCCACCCGTGACCAAGAGGCCCATCAGCAGCAGTGCAATTGCTGCCAGTGGGTGACGTCGCTTCTGCGAGAGTGCCTTCACGTGGTGGTTCCTTTATTCGATCCTGCGGTGGCTCCGGGAGCCGCTTCTTGAAATTCTGCCTCTTGTAGAAAAAGAGTCAAGCTGACTACTTGAGGACGTAGATGACCAGGAAGAGGCCAATCCAGACGACGTCCACGAAGTGCCAGTAGTACGAGGTGACGATCGCTGAAGTTGCCTCAAAGTGTCCGAACTTCTTCGCGGCGAAGGAGCGGCCCATGATGAGCAGGAAGGCAATCAGACCGCCGATGACGTGCAGGCCGTGGAAGCCCGTCGTTATGTAGAAGGCCGAACCGTAGGCGTTGGAGGACAGCGAGACATGCTCGGAAACGAGCATGGCGTACTCGGTCGCCTGGCCGGCGACGAAGAAGGCACCCATGAGGAACGTCAGGATGAACCATCCGTTCATCCCCCACTGGGTGAAGCTGAAGCGTCCGCCGGTCCGGCGCGGCTGGAGCCGCTCGGCAGCGAAGACGCCCATCTGGCAAGTAAAGGAACTTGCCACGAGGACGATCGTGTTAACGAGCGCAAACGGGAAGTTGAGCTTGGCTGTCTCTTCGGCCCACATCAGTCCGGAAGTCGAACGGAGTGTGAAGTACATGGCGAAGAGACCGGCGAAGAACATCAACTCACTGGACAGCCACACAACGGTTCCAACAGAAACCATGTTCGGGCGGTTCAGCGTCGGGTGCGCCGGGGTACTGGGGGCATGGGTCGCAGATGTCACATAGACATTATGTCTATAAAAGTCCGTCCTGCCCAACGCAAACCGCGTTTTCGGAGGACTTTTTCTACAAAGACGCGAATTCGCGCGGAAAAGTTCCCGGCGGGGTTCACATTGGTCTTTGCGGGGCCGACCTCGATAGCATCGGGAGGTGACTTCACAGGCATCTGCACAGGCGGCAGGCAACACCTGGCCGCGGCTCATCAACGCACTCATCAGCGGCGCCGACCTCACAGCCGGGAGCACTGAGTGGGCCATGAATTCCATCATGTCCGGTGAGGCGACGCCGGCCCAGGTGGCGGGTTTCCTGGTGGCGCTGCGTGCCAAGGGCGAGACCGTGGATGAGCTGGCCGGCCTGGTGGAGGCGATGATCGCCAACGCCAACCCCATTGACATTGCCGGTGAGAAGCTGGACATCGTGGGCACGGGCGGCGACCAGCAGAACACTGTCAACATCTCCACGATGGCCGCCCTTATCGCCGCGGGAGCGGGTGCCCGGGTGGTCAAGCACGGCAACCGGGCGTCGTCGTCCTCGTCGGGATCCGCCGATGTCCTGGAGGCCCTCGGCGTCCGGCTTGATCTCCCCATTCCCCGCGTGGCACTCAACGCCGAAGAGGCGGGAATCACGTTTTGCTTCGCCCAGGTTTTCCACCCCTCCATGCGGCATGCCGCCGTCGCCCGCCGCGAACTCGGCGTTCCGACGGCGTTCAACTTCCTGGGCCCCATGATCAACCCGGCACATGTCCAGGCGTCGGCGGTGGGCGTCGCCAATGAGCAAATGGCCCCGCTGGTGGCCGGAGTGCTGGCCAAGCGAGGCAGCCGCGGCCTGGTTTTCCGCGGCAATGACGGCCTGGATGAGCTCACCACCACCGGCCCGTCGCGGGTGTGGGAGATCCGCAACGGTGAGGTAACTGAAGCGATGTTTGATCCGCGCGATCTGGGCATCCGGACGGCCACGCTGGAGGAACTGCGCGGCGGGGACGCGGTGGCCAATGCCGCCGTCGTCCGGGCTGTCCTCAGCGGTGCGCCGGGGCCGGCCCGCGATGCGGCGCTGCTCAACGCCGCGGCCGGGCTGGTGGCGTTCGACCTCGACGCCGTGGGTCCGCTGGCGGAGCGCATGGCCGCCGCGTTCAACCGCGCCGAGCAGTCCATTGAATCCGGAGCCGCGGCCGCGGTGCTGGACAGGTGGGTCGCCCTGTCGCAGACAGCCTAAAGATCACATGAGACGGGCCCGGCAGATTTCTGCCGGGCCCGTCTCATGTGAGCTGTTCGTAATTCGGTTGTTCGCTACTGCTCGAATCCGAGGGCAAAGGCCGCATCGAGGTCGTGCTGGGAGTAAGCGCGGAATGCGATCTGCGTTGTGGTGTGCGCGACGCCGGGAACCTTCGAGAGCTTGTCCGCGATGACGTCCGCCAGGTCCTCGTGCTTGGCGACCCGGGCGATGGCGATCAGGTCCCACTCGCCCGTTACGGAATAGACCTCGCTGATGCCGGCGATGGCGGAGATTTCCTCGGCGGTCTCCGGGATGCGTGAAGCGTTTGTCTTGATCAGGACGAATGCGGTGACCACGTGTGAACCTTTCCGGATCGGTTGCGCCGTTTGCGGGCCTGTCGGCGGCCCTTGCACGGGCGCTGCCATCTTCTGCAAGCCTAGTGCATTAGGCCTGGCGGCTGCGTGAACGCAGCCGCCGAACGCCCGCGGCCACAAGGCGGTAGCCCAGGAGGAAAACGGCCAGGCTCAGCAGGGCCACGATGATGAAGGGCAGCACCACCGTCTGCCCGGTGAGGGCCCGCAGGATCATCCCCACGCCGACGGTTCCGAGCCAGACAGCGACGCCGGCGGGCCACACCCGCAGGGGGTCATGCCACAGCCGCAGGGCCAGCCATGCCAGTGCCGCGCCTGCCAGGAACGGCCACGCCGTCGCAAAGACGCCGGTGATAATTTCCCCGCGCTGGTGCGCGTCGCGCCCGATCGCCGCGAACAGCAGAATCAGGAGTGCATCCGCGCATGCTGCCAGGGCTGCTGTCTGCGCGGGCCGGAGGCCGGAATGGGGAGCGTCCTGGGCGGACGGGCGGGGGAGTTTGGGGGTTGGAGAAGGCATACATCCAAGCCTAGTCCCGTCAGGATGGGCTCCGGGCGGGGACCGTTGTGTGTGAAGTCACCTCCGGGCTAGGCTCGGCCCCATGCCGCTGATCGCCGCCGGAGTCTGCCGGCGGCGCGGCAAACGCAAGGGGAGCGCTGTGAGCGAAAAGATCACCACCTGCCTGTGGTTCGACAGCCAGGCCGAGGAAGCCGCCGAGTACTACGTCTCCATCTTCGACGGCGGCAAAATCCTCGATGTCTCGCGGTATGGCGACGGCGGTCCCGGGCCTGCCGGCCAGGCCATCACCGTTCAGTTCCTGCTTGACGGGCGGACCTTCACGGCATTGAACGGGGGTCCGGCCTTCACTTTCAATGAGGCGGTGTCCTTTGTGATCGACTGCGCGTCGCAGGAAGAAGTGGACCGGTACTGGTCGGCCCTGACCGACGGCGGCCAGGAAAGCCAGTGCGGCTGGCTCAAGGACCGGTACGGGGTCTCGTGGCAGGTTGTGCCGGCCGTGCTGGGACAACTGATCGCCGGCCCCGACCCCGACGGCGCCCGGCGTGCCATGCAGGCAATGCTCGCCATGCGCAAGCTGGACATCGCCGCCTTGCAGGAGGCCTACGACGGCGCATGACGCCCCTGGTCCGCGTGGCGTCCGGTGCCCCTGTCCGTGACCCCGGTCGGCGTGGCCCCCCGGCCCAGGGACTGTCCGCACATATGATCGTGGCATGAGTAGCGACGCCGTTCCGGAGGCTGGTGTTCCGGTGCAGCTGGATCCTCAGCTGGACGGCCAGCTGAGCATTAACGACATCCTGCTCGAACTTGGCCAGGCTCCCGTGGTGCACCCCTCGCCGGACGCGGCCAGTGAGCTGCACTTCTTCTAGGCCCGCCGCTTCCGGTTCCGCCATCCCGCGCCTGCTCCACAGTTCCTTCTGGTGACCCCGCAGAGAGGCGCTCCCGCGCCGAATTCGGGCCCTTTGGTCCTAACGGGGCACGGCCCGGGGGGGCTAGTTTGGCGCTTAAGGATGCCAGCAGGGCCTCCTCAGAACGGAAGGATGGCTCCCGTGGAGCAATTCTGGAACTTCATTTGGCTGTTCTTTTGGTCATTCGCGTTCATCGCGTATCTTTTCGCGCTGTTTGCAGTTATCTCGGATATTTTCCGGGACCACGAACTCAGCGGTTGGCTCAAGGCTGTGTGGATCATCTTCCTGGTCTTTGTGCCGTTCCTCACGGTTCTCGTGTACCTGATCGCGCGGGGCCGCAGCATGGCCGAGCGCCAGGCCCGCAGTGCCCAGCAGTCCGAAGCCGCAACAACGGAATACATCCGCTCCGTGGCCAAGGCGTCCCCCTCCCAGGAAATCGCAAAGGCCAAGGAACTCCTCGACGCCGGCACCCTGACCCAGGCCGAATTCGACGCCATCAAGGCCAAGGCGCTGAGCCAGGCCTGACCGTCCCGCTGCGTCCTGTATGTGCATTTCCCGCCCTCGGACCACCGGTCAGTTCGGCCGCCGGTAGCTGGCCAGGCCATGTTCGTAGGCGAAGATGACGGCGTGCACACGGTCGCGCAGCCCGAGTTTCATGAGGATGCGGCCCACATGGGTTTTGACTGTTGATTCCGCCACGGTCAGGCGTTCCCCGATCTCGGTGTTTGTGAGTCCCAGCGCAATGGCCGAGAGTATTTCCCGTTCCCTCTGTGTCAGTGATGCCACCGCTTCATCGCCCGCGGCCGGGGGACCGGAGGGAAGCCTTTGGCTGAAGAGGTCCAGCATCCGGCGGCTGACCCGGGAGGAAATGGCGGCGTCTCCTCCGGCGACGGCCCGAAGGGAAGCGAGCAACTCAGCTGGCCCCACATCCTTGAGCAGAAAACCACTGGCACCGGCCCGGAGGGCCGCGAAGGCATACTCGTCGAGATCGAACGTCGCGAGGACAATGACCCGTGAGTGCGGGCACTCCTCGACAATGCGCCGGGTCGCGGCAATCCCGTCGGTGCCGGGCATTCGCACATCCATCAGCACGACGTCCGGTGCCAGAGTTCGACACATGTCGACGCCACTGCTGCCGTCAGCGGCTTCACCGGCGACTTCCACGCCGTCCTGGGCTTCCAGGACCATGCGGAAGCCCGCCCGGACGAGTGTTTGGTCATCGACAAGCAGCACCCGGATCGGGCGCGTGGACGGGGCAGCTACGGCTTCCAAATGGCTCCTTCCGGCAGCGGGAACCGTGCGGTCACGGACCAGCCACCGTTGGTCAGGGGTCCCGCGCGCAATGTACCGCCGTAGAGTGCGACGCGCTGGCGCATTCCCGCCACGCCGTGCCCAGCACGGTCGGCAGGGGCGTCCACGGGCTGGCCGTCGTCGGTCACCGAGACCATGATCTCCTGGCCGGTGAACTGCGAGCGAACCGTGACAGCTGTTGCGGCGCGCGCGTATTTGAGCGCGTTGGTGAGCCCTTCCTGGATGACCCGATATACAGCCAGCTGGATCCCGGGGTCAGCGGGAGCGACTCCGGCTGACTGCAGAACCACGGGAAGCCCCGCAGAGCGGAAAAGCTCCACCAGTGCGGGAACATCGCCCACCCCCGGCGATGGTGCTGCCGCGCCGGCCAATTCGCCGGTGTTGTCCTCGTTCAAGACTCCGAGCATCCGGCGCATGTCCGTCACCGCAACGCGGCCTGTCTCGGCGACCTGGCGCATGGCTTGGACGGCGCGGGCAGGGTCGGTCGGGGCGATTTCCGCCGAACCATGGGCCAAGGAAATCATCACCGCCAATCCATGAGCGACGATGTCGTGCATCTCCCGGGCGATCGCGTTGCGCTCGGCGGCGGCCGCAATGCTTGCCAGATACTTGCGTTCATGCATCAGCCGGTCGGCACGGTCCACCAGGGCGGACACGTAGTTGCGGCGCATGCGTACGTTCAGCCCGAGCAGGGTCGCGATCACTAGTACGGCAATCGCCTGGACGGCTTGGCCAAGGTCCACCATCGACCGGGGTTGCTGGGCCGCTGCGGCAAGGAGAATTGCGCTGATGGCCAGGAGGGCAAGGACGGCGTGCCGTGCGGACCGGTAAACGCCGACGGCGTAGAGCGCCATGGCTGTCGCCACCGCTGCGAAGCTGGCCGGAACCGAGAACGTGATGAGCATGATGCCGGCTGTGGCGGCCAAAGAAGACATCGGAGCCTGCCGGCGGAACAGCAGTGCGGTGCCGGAAACCACCGCCGCCATCAATGGCAGAACCAACGCTGGGCCGTCGGCAGTCGGAACGGCAACGGCTGCTGCCAGGGCCGGCCCTGTGTATGCGACGGCGGCCAGGACGTCTGTAATACGCGGACCAGGGCGCCATCCGCCCAGCCGAAGCGCTTCGTCCGACGAAACCGGCGACGTCAAGGCCACACCCGGCAGTGTTGCGGGGTGCGCAGTGTTCCTGCGTCGGTCATGCTCCGGACTGTACCGGTCGTGGAATGCATGAGGGTCCTTGGGTCATGGCGATGGTGGCGTTGTTGGCGTGCGGCCAGTACTGCCAGGTTGCCGCTCCTGGAGCTGCTGGCACGAGATCAGTGGAGTGCGAGGACCAGGTAGAGGGCTGCCAGGGCCATCGTGGTGGGGGTCATGACGAAGCGTTCGGGTTTGCTCCGGGAGATTGCGTTCATGAGGACTCCGAGCACGAAGTATGCCGTCAGCACCCACACGGTGATCGCAGTAAATGATTCGCTGACCAACAGCGGGACAAAGCCGGACTTGGCCAGCGCCGCATAAGCGAAGAGGGCGTACAGGGGTATGGATGCTGCGCTCCCGATTCTGAGTTTGGCCGGGAGGACGCGGTGTTGTCCGCCCCATGCCATTCTCCCCAGCGGTGCTCCCGCGATCAGCGCCACCTGGAATACAGCCAGGCCGGCCAAGAGTGCGCAGGCGAGTATTGCGGAAAGCTGGTCCAACAGCATCTGGATCCATCCCCTTGTCGAGTCCTGGGCAGCAACGCGTGTTGCGCCGTGCGATGCACGCCGTCTTGTGGTGGCTGTGGAGAGCATATTCGTGAATCCGAGGCAATTACGGGACCCGCTAGCCGCGCCCTTCCCTTCGGCGCCGGATGGCGCTTCGAATGACCGCTGGGATTGAACCGATCAAGGTGGCGAGCAGGAGGCCGAGCGCGATCAGTCCGGGAACCCGGCCAGAAGCTTCTCCGGCCGGAAGGTTGAGGTGCGCCGTCGGGTAGTCGATCATCTTAGCTGCCGATACAGCGGTTGTACGGTCGGTGTGCTGCGCCAGATACGTGATGGCGCCGTCGAACCCGAGCACCCCGCCGGCGCCAGCAAAAGCATCCACGGGAATGTCGCGGGACGCGGCCCAGCCGCGCAATTGCGGATCAATGCCCTCGTCCCCAGCCGCGCCAGGGGCAATGACGTTGTCCACCGGAGGTGCCTCGTGTTCCGGGACGGTCAGGAGAATCATCCCGTGTTTGGTGGTGACCGTGTCCGTGGCGGCAACCGCCACCGTCCGGGCAGCGAATGACATGTTGTAGACCTCGAATGCGCTGGCGACGTCGATTTCACCCACCCCGTTGAAGAGGCCGACGGCGATCGTCGGCCGGAACCAGGGGAGGAGGGCGTTGAGCCCGACGGGAATATCCGAGGCGGCGAAGAACTGGTCAGGTATCTGGGCTGCCGCCGCCACCTGCCAACCCGGGTAATTCATCAGCCGACCGACTCGCTCGGCTTCGGCCGTGCCGGCCAGGTCCTCCAAGACTTTCAGGGCACCGGGGATGCCGGAAGACACACCGGCCGTGGTGGTGATCCTGCCGTCCTGAACGAATCGCAGGCCTCCCATCCATTGGACCTCGGGATGGCTCCGCTTGAGCGCACCCAGGCGGGACCAGTGGCTCGTAGCCTTTCGCCCGTCCAGCACACCGGCTTCGGCCAGGACCATTGATCCGCTGCACACGCCAAGGATGCGGGCGCCGCGCCCCGCTTGTTCCGCGATCCAGTCCCGCGTGGGTGCTTCTTTTGCGCTCTCCGGGGCGCCGACGGCCGGGACCACCACCAGGTCAGGCTGCCGCGCCCTGCCCGAACGGATGTCCTCGAACGTGTACGTGGGCACAATCGCCGGACCCCCGTCGACGGCGGCAGGGACGGCCCGCGCTGCGATTGTGTAGACCGAAAAATCCGGGGAACTGGCAAACACTTCGTAGGGGGCCAGAACGTCACTTCCCACGGTGCCTGACGATCCCAGGACAACGGCGACAACTATCGTGCCGGAAGAGGAGGGCCGGTTCGTGGGCAGGTTGGTCAGTTCTTGAGCGGCGGGGCGGATGTGACTTTGCGCGTCCGCCACCACCGCGCCCGCGAAAGCCATCGCGGTCACAGCTAAGAGGGACAGGCCAACCGAGAGAGCGGCGTGAATGAGTCGTCCAGAGAGGGGAGCCATGAGTGAGTCTCGATTCCGTGTGAAGTTGCGGGGCTTGTGCCGTCCATGTCCCCAGCGTTGTTCTTTCACGCTACGGATCGCCCAATCCACACACATCGGCCCCGAGGACACTCCTGAACAGGGACAAGTGGTACCTGGGTACTACCCGGGCGCTCCATCGGATGCTTCCTGTACGCCGCAGGTTGCACGTCCCACTCCGCGGTGAACGACAAGAATCTGGCATCACCTGTAGGGCGCGCCTTTGATCCACGGCCTGTGCGCAGCTGGAAACAGGGGTACTGTGAGCCGCATGGAGATGCGCCTCGAGGTAGTGCAAGTACCGGTCAGTGATGTGGACCAGGCCAAGTCGTTCTATACGGACCGGCTCGGGTTCGTTCTGGACCACGACGTCGAATACATCCCGGGAATGAGGGTCGTGCAACTCACGCCACCGGGCTCCGCCGCCTCTATCGTCGTCGGTACCGGAATGACCAGCATGCCGCCGGGCAGCCTGGAGGGCCTGCAATTGGTGGTCCCCGATATGGCGTCCACGCGGGCTGAGCTGCTTCGGCGGGGAGCCGAAATCAGCGAAGTCCAGGACATGGGTGGAATCGCCTTCGCCTACTTCAGCGACCCGGATGGCAACCGCTGGGTGCTGCAGGAAGCCACGCGGCCGGACGTGAGGGAAGCCGGCTCCTAGGGCTGGACGATCGAGGGCAGCGCGCCCCGCCAGGGCAGGTTTTCCGAAGCACGCGTCGCGTTATTCATGTTTAGCCCCTAAAATCTAAATAGTAGGGTGACTATTTAGACTTCCGGAGGATCCATGACCCGCTGGCCCGCGCACGGCAGCAAGATGATGCCCTGGAAGTCGTCCGGGCGGCCGCCGCGCGAAGACCGGGAATTCACCGAGGTGGTGGTCTCGCTGCCACCCTTGATCGCCGGGAGCTGGTTCGATCCGGGGCGTGAGACCATCGTCGCCCTGGAAGAGGCCGCCGTCGCCATCGCGTCCCTGGACGTCACCGCCGGCACGCGGATGGCCGCCATTAGCGGGTTCCTGCTCCGCAGCGAGGCGGTCTCCTCCTCCAAAATCGAGCACGTCAACGCCAACCGCGACGACTACGCCCGGGCCATGATCGGGCTCAAAGCCAGTGACGACGCCCGCTCCATGGTGGCGGCCGCCGACGCCGTACAAGGAATGATCGACGACGCCGGGCGAACCGGCGAGATCCGGCTGGAGGCAATGCTGGCCGCCCATCGCACGCTCATGAAGGACGACCCGATGGACGGCCCACACGCCGGCCGGTTCAGGGAGGTTCAGAACTGGATCGGTGGCAGTGACCATTCACCACGCGGCGCCATCCACGTCCCGCCCCCGCCGGAGCTCGTGCCGGACCTGATGGAAGACCTGATGGTCTTCTGCAACCGCCGCGACGTGCCGATCATGGCGCAGGCGGCAATCGCGCACGCCCACTTCGAGTCCATCCACCCGTTCACGGACGGCAACGGCCGGATCGGGCGGGCACTCATCGGTGCGATTTCCCGGCGTCGTGGGCTCACCAGGAACACCGTCACCCCTATCGCGTCGGCGATGGTCGCCGACGTCGACACCTACTTCAGCCTGGTCAATAACTACCGCTCCGGTGATGCCGATCCGTTCGTGCTCTACCTGGCCCGTTCCGCTGTCCGTGCCTCGGATGCTGCCCGCGAATCCGTCGCCGCCCTCGATGCGCTGCCGGCGATGTGGCTGGAGCTGGCCAGGCCACGCAGAGGATCCGCGGACGAGAAGATCATTCCGTGGCTGCTGGAGCGGCCCGTGTTCGAGGCCCACAGCGCAGCCCACATTGCCGGCGTCGCCGAAAGCTCCGTGTACGCCGCACTGCAGCGGCTCTCCGCCGCCGGGGTCATTACCCCCGTCACCCAGTCCAAGCGCAGCCGTGCCTGGGCGGCGACCGAAGTCCTCGACGAGGTGGACCGGCTGAACAACCGGCTGGCCGACGTCGGTAAGGCTGGCTGACGCCGGGAAGACGGGCTGACCGGACGGGACGGGGCCGGCGGCCGGCACGCGGGGCCGGCGTAGGGTCTTGATCCTGACGCGGGGTGAGGATCTACGGTTGTTCCCATGACAGAGACGAGCGGTGCCGCAGATCAATGGAGCATCGGCGAGCTTGCCAAAGCGTGTGGCGTAACGGTCAGGGCGCTCCATCACTACGACGAGATTGGGTTGCTGCCGGCAGGCCGGCGGACGGCTTCCGGCCACCGCCGCTACACCGAGAAAGACGTCCGGCGGCTCTACCGGATCCGGTCGCTGCAGATGCTCGGCCTCCCGTTGGCCGAAATCGGCGTCGCACTGGGAACCCCTGCCGATGACATGGGCTCGCTGCGCACGCTCCTGGAAAGGCAGTTGCTGCACCTTCGCCTGCACGCCGAGCAGGTCCGGGCGGTCCAGGACCGGATACGCGACCTGCTTTCACGCATCGACGGGGCCGCCATGCCGGCGCCGGAACAGTTCATGGCAACTTTGGAGATGATCACCATGCTCGAAAACTACTTCACCCCAGAACAGCGCCAGGAACTGGCCGGCCGCAGGGCCGAACTTGGCAGCGACAGCATCGAGGCCGCCAAAGTCCGGTGGGCCGCATTGGTCGAGGAGGGTCTCAGGCACGTCGAAAACGGGACGCCGGCATCCGATCCGTCCATCCGGGAATGGGCCACGGCATGGGACGAGATCGGATCCATGTTCCACGCAGGCGAAGAGACCAAAGCCGCTGCCCGTTCCATGTGGCAGGACAATAGGACTGCCCTCAGTGCCGGTCTGCCCTGGACCCCTGAGCAACTGGCCGGACTCATGGCCTACCTGCAAGAGTCCAGGACGCAGCCCTGATGGCCCGTGCTCTCTGTCGGAGCTTTTCAGCGGTGCTTTTTGATGGTGGCGGATGCAGAATGGAAGGAAGCCGGGCTGATTTCTCAGCCCCCTCCAGCGTCGAGGACGGCACATCATGACGAGCAACAAGACACGGACTGCACTTGTGTTGGCGACGGTACTGATCGGGTTGAGCGGCTGTGCCGGAGGCGGCGGAACGCAGGCGTCGGCGCCCGCCACGACCGCCGGGACCTCGCCCAGCATGTCGATGGAACCGTCTGCCCCGGCCGGCTCCACCGCTTCGGGGCCGGGAAGCGGGGCGGCAAACGCCGCCGCCGCCGCAATCACGATCAGCAACTTCGCCTACGAGATACCGGGTGCGGTGGCTCCCGGCGCGGAGGTGAAGGTGATCAACATGGACACCGCAGAGCACACGGTAACCGCAGACCAGAATGCGACCCTCTTTGATGTCGAGGTCAAGGAAAACGGCGGGACGGCCACATTCAAGGCACCTTCCGAACCGGGGACCTACGCCTTTCACTGCAACTACCACCCCAACATGCACGGCTCATTGACGGTCAAATGAGCGCGACGCCGCCGGCCGGCGCGCGTCCTTGACGATCTCGAACGAGAAAGGTGCCGTGGCGTGGCTTTCGGGACCCCCGCACCGTCGCTTGACCCATCCGCCGTCGATGGCCTGGGCTCGGCGCTCCGGGGCCGGCTGTTCCGGCCCGGAGACGCCGGCTACGACGAAGCCCGGAAGGTCTTCAATGCGATGATTGACCGCCGGCCGGACGTCATTGTCCGCCCTGCCGACGCCGAGGATATTCGCCGTGCCGTGACCTTCGCCCGGGAAAATGATCTCCCTGTCTCCATCAAGGGCGGCGGCCACAACGTGGCAGGGAACGCCGTCGGCGCCCATGGGCTCATGCTGGATTGCTCCGGCATGAAGAACGTTCAGGTCGACGCCGAACGGCGCGTCGCCGTGGCCGGAGCGGGTGCGCTCCTGGCCGACCTTGACGTCGCCACCCAGGCGCACGGCCTGGCCACGCCGCTCGGAGTCGTGTCGGTTACCGGCATCGCCGGTTTGACCCTCGGAGGTGGCATCGGCTGGCTCAACGGCAAACACGGGCTCGCTTGCGACAACGTGCTGGCCGCCGACATCGTGACATCTGATGGCAGGCTGCTGACGGCGAGCCCCGACCAACACACCGACCTCCATTGGGCCATCCGCGGAGGCGGCGGCAACTTCGGTGTTGTCACGTCTTTCACCTATCGTTTGCATCCGGTCGGACAGGTTCTTGCCGGAGCGCTCTCATTCCCGGCCGAACGGACAAGGGAGGTCCTGGGCTTTTATCCCGGATTCGCCGCTTCGTGCCCCGACGAACTCTCGATGTCGGCCAGTCTGGGGTGTGACACCTCAGGACGCCCTGTCTTCGGCGTCGGCGTCTGCTGGAGCGGCGGGCATGATGAGGCGGAGCTGGCGCTCCGGCCCCTGCGCGACCTCGGCCCAGATGTGGACGCGGTGGTGCCCACCAACTATGGCGTTTGGCAAAGCGCCCACGACGGCGGCTTTCCGTCGGGCCGGCACCACTATTGGAAATCGAGCTTTTTGACTGACCTCACCGCCGACGCCATCGATGTCCTGCTCCAGTTTGCGGCCGAGATGCCTTCAACGGCGAGCGGCATCGGAATGCAGCAACTGCACGGTGTGGCCGCTCGGGTTCCCCCGGCGGCCACGGCATTTCCCCATCGCCGGTCCCAGAGCGAACTCCTCATCCTGGCCCAGTGGTCCAATCCAGCAGAAACGGAGCGACACGTCGGCTGGGCCCGCGCCTTCTTCGAAGCGATGCAGCCCTTTGCTGCTAGCGGGGTGTACGTCAACGATCTTGGCCAGGAAGGGGAGGAGCGGGTGAGGGCAGCCTACGGCGCCAACTACGACCGGCTGGCCGCCGTCAAAGCCGCATACGACCCCATCAACCTCTTCCGGTCAAATCAGAACGTGCGTCCGACCGCATAGGAAATGATGATCACCCGACGTGTGCTCACGGCACTGCCTGCCACGATCAGGCATAGCTGGCTGTAACCCTCCTGGCTTCGCCGTCGAGTTGGATTCGACCGCCGTAGGGGAGGATCCACTGCGGTCGGGTGTGTCCGAAGGGGACCCCGATGCACACGACGGCGTCCGGGTTGTATCGCGCGATTTCGGTGCTGACCACATCGCGCTGTGCGGCGCGGAGCCGAGCCCGTTCGGCGGCAGGCGGAACCTGCCCGTGGCTGCTGACTGGAGGCCTGGCGACCATCACGCCGTCGACCGCCCCCAGGACACCACGCTCACCGAGCGCTCGAACCCATCGCTTGACCCAATCGGCGGGAACCAGCAGTTCGCTGGATTCGAGGATCAGGATTGTGCCCCGGAGCGCGTCGACGGAGGGCAGCCTGTCGGCGATGGCGAGCTGGTCGAGGACTTCGATGCAGCCACCCCAGGTGTAACCGGAGACCGTGCGCTCGGGACCTGTCCACGTCCAGGGTTCGGTGGGTTCGCGGTCGCCGTATTCGACGAGTGCCCGCGGCTCGAGCCAATCCGGCCCGAAGTCCTCTGACTCCCCGGGATCGGTGACCTCGAGCTCGCCCCCAGTGAGCAGCGCGGCCCGCAGGGAAGCGAGGTGGACGTCGTCAGCGCCCGGCCCGGCGCCGAGGTGGACCTGGGTCGAACCGCCATAATATCCGCGTATCCCGAGTGACCACAGCCAGTTCAGCAGGTTGGTGTTGTCGCTGTATCCGACGAAGATCTTTGGATTCGCCCGGACGGCCGCCTCGTCAAGATGAGGTACGACCGTGATCTGGTCGTCGCCGCCGATCGTGGCGAGAATCGCGTGGATGCTGGGATCGGCGAACGCCGCATTGATGTCCGCCGCCCGTTCCTCGGGACTGGATCCGAGCTTGCGCGTCGTCGGGAATTCCACAGGAATCAAACCCGTAGCCGATGTAAGCCGCCGCATCGCCTGCTCATGCACGGCCGGGGCGAACCCGGGGGCGGCGAACGACGGGGAGAGAACCGCGACTCGATCGCCCGCATTGAGTTTCGGGGCGGACAGCTTCAGTTGCGAATGATCCATGCACTCATCGAACCAGACGGGACGCGGTTCGAGGCAACTCGACGACCCGACGTGCCGGTGCAGGATCCTTTAACGTGCTGCGGAGAGGAGCAGACCAAATAGCGGTGCCGATGACACGCCCGATAACTCCGTGATTCAGAAATGGTGTGGGTCAAAGCCGTATCTGGCGCGCACCCATTTTCGGTATTTGGTGCAGCCAGTGCTGTAGGCTCCGATTCGAACCTTGGGGGACTGATGCTGAACTACTTTCGCGAAACGCAAGAGGCGCGATTTGCAACCCGTGCACGCCGGATCTATGGCTACGTCTCCGTCGGCTTCGTTGTTGCTGTCGGGGTCTTGGTGATTGCCGGACTTGCGCCGGTTTGGACTTCCTGGACGATCCTCGGCGTTTCTTGCGTTCTGGACGCTTTCCTGACCCGAAAGTGGATCAGAGAAGACGCACTCAGGGCTTATCGAAGCGACCGGGCCGGCTGACGCCGCCCCGGCGGTGGGCAACGGGCAATGCATTCACGGCGGCCGCAACGGCCACTGCAGACACTAAACGGGGGAAGCTATGGACAAACGTCCGTTAAGCCACAAGGGAAAGCCGTCAGTATGGTCCGTCGTCCAGCTGGCCGTCAGTCTCTGCGCGTTGGTGGCAACCAGTGTCGCGGCCATCCTGTGGAATCCGATCGACGCAGACTTCATCAATCGCGCCGACAATGCAGGGTGGGACGAATCTATGCTTCTCCCGCACCAAATGGAACTCTCGCTCGTCCTCAACGCGTCAGTTTTGGCAACGTTTGTCGTCGTCGTGACCGCGATCATTGGCGTGCTGGCCTCACGCCGGCGGACCAACGCCACGCAGCCCGGAAATCCGTTCGCTATCGCCTGATCCTTGCCACTGCAGTTCCCGGCCCGATATTCCGAAGGTCTAAATGGACTCGTGAAACGGTGGCCCGAAAGTTGGAGCCGCAATTTCGGGTGGCTCCAGCCTGCGGCTTTTTGGCCAGCGGCAGTCCAGAATTCACCATGTAGTTTCGAGTCGACGGAGGCCGGCGCCTGACTGATTCGAGATGGCTGGAATACTGGGGAAATGACTCTCGCTGAACTGGAACTGCCTGGCGGCCCATTCACCATCAGGAAAGCTGAATCATGTGATGTGGCTTCGATTGTTGGGCTTCTGGCTGCCGACCAGCTCCGGGCCTCTGTCGACTCGATTGCAGACGAGCACCGGCGTCCCTACGATCTTGCTTTCCAGGCAATTGATGCGGACCCCGCGCAGCTTCTTCTCGTAGTTGTCTCAACCGAAAATGAAGTGGTTGCGACCATGCAACTGACATTCATTCCCGGCCTCGCCAGAGGCGGAGCGACACGACTGCAGATCGAGGCAGTGCGGGTCCGGTCTAGCCTTCGGAGCAACGGCCTTGGAGGGGCGATGATTACGTGGGCGATCGCTGAAGGGCGCCGGCGTGGCGCAAGGCTGGTTCAGCTTACGTCTGACGAGTCCAGGGTCGCGGCACACCGGTTCTATGAGCGTCTTGGCTTCGAAGCGTCGCACGTGGGCTTCAAACTGTCCCTCTGAGATTTTCGTCTCGACGGTAAGCGGCGCAGTTTTGGCGTGGGTAGTGGCCTAGGGGAGGGCTCTCGAACGGCCTCACTCGTCCCGCTTCACGCCTCCGCACATGGGGGCGCCCCGATGCTATTGGGGGATGCATCGGGGCGCCACCCACAACCATAGGCGGAGGCCTGTTCAAGTTCAAACGTGACGGCGGCGGCCGCCGCCGTCACGTTTGGATCGCCATGGCGGACAGTCCAGGCCAGGGGTCCGTGCCGGCGCCCCCCAAAAAATGCGCGCCGACACAGCCGCTCTCCGAGCGGAGTCCCCAATGGATCCGAGACAAGAATAAATGACCACTCACCCTAAAACAAGGCGGTCATCCGGTTTATGGGAGTTGGACTCGCTGAAAGTCCCGCGGATGGCAAGCAAGGCGCCACCTGCCCGGGGCTGCAGTACTCGGTGGCCGTGTGAGCCCGTCACGGTGCTGGTGGGGTGGGATTCCGCGGCGGGTTGGGGCTTCCAGCGGAAACCAGTCCGGAGAGAGCATGGGGGTCACCGTTGAAATCGTCATGCATGATCCCCGGCAGCACGATCTCCCACATCTCTTCGATCCGTTGCATGACGTCCGCTCGGTCGGTAAGTACTCCGGAGACCATCTGAACCCCGGTGAACGAAGCAACAAGGTATCGGGCAAATGTCCCGGCGTCGACGGAGGGCCGGACCTGCAATTCTGCCTTGGCCCGTTCGGTAAGCTGCTCCATGACGGCGATCCAGTCCTCGTAGGGGCCGCGCACGGGCGGACCAAAAGCCGTCGCTTCAAACGTCAATCGGATGCCGGCCCTGACAACTGGCTCGTGCACGAGCTGAAGACCGAAAGCGCGGCACAGCAGGATCATTGCCGTCAGGCCTGGCCAATCCCCGGCAAGGATGCTCTCGCTTTCGGCCACGACGATCCGATGCTGCTCCTCGATGACCGCCCTGGCGAGATCTTCCTTGGACTGAAAGTGGAAATAGAGGGCGCCCTTGGTCACCCCGGCTGTCTCAGAGACCTGGGTCAGGCTGGCACTGCCGTAGCCGTGCTCCTCAAAGACCGCAGCGGCACCGACGACAATGGCACCGCGGGTGGCCTTCGCGCGATCCTGAATGACCATCTGTGAACCTCAACTTCAACTCTGGGATGTGGAAGCAGGATCTTTACCCACCCGCTGCGCGAGTTGATCGGGAGTTCCGCTGGCCTTCTCTGAAGCACCCTGGCGCGCATTTCCGGGATCCACCGGCCGCCAACTGAAAGGTAGGGGACGAAAGACTGGTCCGATCCTAGCAAAACGGTCAACCGTCTTGGTGCGCCAGCCGAGGCCCCAGCTGCCGAGGGTGTACTGGGACCGAGGTTCCACAATTCCTCCTTGACAGGTATTTGGTCCTCAGTATAGGAGTTGCAGAACGTATCACTGTTAGGAAGAGGAGATGATGGGCCGCATCGACCATTGGATGAATGTCTCCGCCGAGCTGCGGGTGGAGCAAGTTCCGGGGGACAACCACGCCGTCCGCGATGTAAACGAGGCCAGTTCGTGTTGAGGCAGGTCGCGGAGGGTGTGCTGATCCACGAGAGCGAGTTCTGCCAGAGTAACGCCGTCGTCGTAAAGGGCCGGGCTGGCGTGCTGCTCATCGACGCCGGGGTGCACGGCTACGAAATGGACTGCCTCGCGAAGGATCTGTCCGATTCGGGCCAGACCGTTGTGGCAGGCTTCTCGACGCATCCTCATTGGGACCACCTGCTTTGGCACGCCGGGCTCGGCGCGGCTCCCCGTTACGGCACCGCGCGCTGCGCGGCTACCGCCCGGGATCGGCTGTCGGGCGGAGTGGACGCGGTCGCGAAGGCGGCCGGCATCCCCGAACAGGTACCGCTGGACCTCCTCGGCCTTCTTACCGGCCTGCCCGTCGGGACGGTGCAGATTCCTTGGGATGGGCCCCAAGTCCGCATTCTCGAGCATCGAGCACATGCCCCGGGCCACGCGGCGCTGTTGATTGAGGAACGTGGGGTTCTCGTCGCCGGCGACATGCTTTCTGATGTTTTGATCCCGATGCTCGACTTGAACGACACCGAAGACCCGATCGAGGACTACCTCGCCGCGCTGCGGCTGCTCGAGGGCGTGGCGGGCGACGTCGATGTCCTTGTCCCCGGACACGGGTCCGTCGGCGGAGCTGAACAGGTACACGCACGGATCGACCAGGATCGGGCGTACGTGCACGCCTTGCGTGACGCCCATGAGCCCAGCGACCCGCGGGTCGGCCCATCGGCCGCTCCCGGGTGGGACTGGGTGAGCGGCGTTCACGCACGGCAACTCCAGCGCCTCGCCCAAAGGAAGTCGGGAAAGCTCGACACATGACATGAGCGTTGACCGCGGTCGGCGGTTCGTTTTTCCCCTGTGGCGTTGTCTGGCATTTTCCGTTCGGGGACGCCGTTAGTTCAACCCCGACCGGGCCGGCCTTATAGGTGTCTCAGGTATCTTTCGGGGGAGTCCATGAATGATCGCCAGTTGGAAACCAGATCGAGGTCCGACCATTCCTGCTGCCGAAGTCCCCACGGGCCGACTTCGAGAATCTGCGCGCCTGGAAGCGCTGCAAGAACTGGGGAGTGCGTGGACATGATGACTTGCGAGGAGCCTTCGGCGAGGAGATCTTTCAAGACCGCAAGGAGGCTGAGGCATCCCGCGAAGGACAGCGCTGATTCCGGTTCATCGAGCACCCACAATCCGGGTCCCCGGAAACGATCCACGGCCAGCTCCAGGAACGATTCACCGTGTGACATGTCGTGGAACGAGATGTCCGGACCCGCGGTGCTCGGGTTCTTCTCGAGGTAGGTGAAGAAGCCGTGCATGGTTTCCGCGCGCAGGAAGTAGCCGCGTCTTGTGGCGCCGGCGGTGCGGACAAGCTGCAGGTGATCGGCAAGTATGGACTCCGTGGATCGGGTGCTGTGGCGGGCGCCTGTAGATCCGCCTTCTGGAGACAAGCCATAAGCCAGTGCAATGGCTTCCACGAGAGTGGATTTTCCCGACCCATTTTCGCCTACGAAGATTGTGGCCGGGGTCAGGTCGAGCCCTTGGTCCAGAACCTGTGCGACAGGGGGCAGGTTGCCTGGCCACCGGCGCCGGTCGAGGACGTGGTCCGGGTCTTCGGCCAACCGTCTGATCGGAAAACTATGCGGGGGCATGCCCCATTCTTACAGGCACCTCTCGCGGTCCTTCCCCACCGGGCAGGGTCACTGGGGAGTTCGCAGCGGCTCATGACGAAAGGTCCTGGAACATACCAGTCATTTCGAACTGAAACTCCGGGACTACCGAAATAGAGCGAAGACACGCACGGGTTCCGGAGCGAAGTTCGACCCCTCCGTAAAACCCATGGCTTCGTAGAAGGCGCGTTGCCCCGGTTCATTGTCAGTGATGAGTACTGTTTGCCGGACATGCGCGTATCGTGCCGTGACGTGCTCGACCAGAGCCCGGCCTACGCCCGTGCCTTGGAAAGGCGGCCGTACAAGGATGTCCTGCAAATAGCAGATGGTCGCATCGTCGGACACAACCCTCGCGAGGCCAACAAGCTCACCATCCGCATTCCGGGCCGTCACGACAAACGAGGAACTTCGGATCGCTCTGGCGAGCAGTTCCGGATCCCGGGTATAGGCGGCCCACCCCACAGATTCGTACAACGAGAGAACCTCGGCATCGGAAAACTCGTTGGATGTGAGGATGCTGAACGCCGGCATCCGACCAGTGTTGCATGGCCTTGCCATTTGTTCATGGACACCGTGCGCAACTCCGATTACGGCGCCGACGAGAACGATCCGAAGGCCGCCCAGATCGAGCGCGAGGACCCGCTCGGCGGGTCCGGAGCATCCACATTCTGATTAGCTGGAACCCTCGGCGCTGAGAGGCACCCGGTGGCAGACTTTCTGCCATGGAGCCCATGGATTGTCTGGTCATTTACGTCCCCACCGACGCTGCGCCCGCGGTCCGGCAGGCCATTGGCGACGCCGGGGCGGGCAGGCTCGGCAATTACTCCCACTGCTCGTTCAGCCTCGACGGCACCGGGCGTTTTACCCCGTTACCCGGCGCGACCCCGTTCGTCGGCGTCGTCGGTTCCTCCGAGGAGGTGCCGGAAACCCGGATCGAGGCAATCTTCCCCCGCTCGCGGCGTAACGCCGTCGTCAATGCCGCGTTGTCCGTTCATCCGTACGAGACGCCGGCGTTCATGACCTACCCGGTAGATGCCAGCCGGCCGGACTGAGCAACACCGGGGGTGCAGCGCGGCGGAAACTGTGAGGTCACCCGCGCCGGGTGGCACGCACGACGACGTCGTGCAGCGGCAACGCACGGTCACCGGGTCCGGGGAGTGTCCGCGTGATCTCCTCGGCACTCGTGATGCTCCATACGGCAGCGTTGAGACCCCCGGTGATGTCCGCGAGGGTGACAGTCGCTTCCGGGGGAGGGCGGTGCCCGTGCCCCGGGGAGGCGGGAGCGTGCAGGTGCCCGACGATCAACAGCGTGCCGCCGGGGGCAACCCAATCCGAAATGCGTTCGTAGAAGGCAAGTTGCGGCATCGCCGGGTGAGCGTAGTGGGTGGTCACAAGGTCGAACCGATCACCCGGTGCCCATGACGTCAGGTCCGCCTCGACCCAGGTCACCGTGCCGGACACAGACTGCCCTTCGGCACGCTCGGCCGCTTGGGCGAGGGCAGCGCCGGAGATGTCGGCGCCGGTGACCTGCCAGCCGTGCGCGGCGAGCCAGGTCGCCTCTGCCCCTGTCCCGCACCCGGCATCCAGCGCCGTTCCCGGTGCGAGTCCGCTGGTTTCGCGGATGAGATGCGGGTTCGGGGCAGCCCCTCCCGAATCTGCCTTGGCGGGACCGTGGGCCTGTTCCCAGTGCTGTTGCCAGTAGTCCTTGTCGAAGCTGTGCGTCATCGCGTCACCGTCGCGTCCGCCCGCTGCTTCCCCTGGCGATGTCTCTGCCGTCCCGGCCATGTGGAACCCCTTACGATCTGATGTGCCTTCAGATTCCATGCTCCCGGGCCGGCAGGTGGATGTGCAAGCGGTATTGCCGAATGGCAAAATAGCCCCATGAATGACGATCTCGACCACACACTCAGCGCCGTCGGGCCGCGCCTCAAGCGCCTGCGACTCCGCCGGGACGTCACCCTCGCAGACCTCGCCGAGCAGACAGGCATCTCCGCCAGCACACTCTCCAGACTCGAAGCAGGCCTGCGGCGGCCCACTCTCGAGCAGCTCCTCCCCCTGGCCCGCGTGCACGGGGTAACCCTCGACGAACTCGTCGATGCGCCGCCGACTGGCGACCCCCGGCTCAATCTGCGTCCCGTCGCAGGTCCGGACGGGTCGACGATCTTGCCTCTCACGCGCCGCCCGGGCGGCATTCAGGCCTACAAGTTCATCCTCCCCAAGGGCAGGGATGGGCAGGAGCCTCAGCTGCGCACCCACGAAGGCTACGACTGGGCCTATGTCCTCAATGGCACCTTGCGCCTGGTCCTCGGTGAACATGACCTGATCCTGAGGCCCGGCGAAGCCGTGGAGTTCGACACCCGAACCCCGCACTGGTTCGGCGCAACCAGCGCCGGTCCGGTCGAATTCCTCAGCCTTATCGGCAAACAAGGTCAGCGCACCCATGTCCGGGCGGCACCCAAGCGCGATAGCTAGGCGCATCCTCTGATGTGCTCTCCTTAGGACCCTGCCGGCGCCATTCGGAGGGCCAGCATCCCGCCTTCGAGGAGTTCAAGTTCGACGATCCGCAATGTGTGCCGGGTTCCGTCCTCCGGCAGCATTTTCTTGCCACGCCCGTTCTCCCGCTCGCGAAGCTCGCGGACCTGGCCGGGTATGTCGTCGGCGATAATCGTGCTGTTGTTCCAGCCGGCGTGGTCCAGCGTGGTCGACACGACATACTTCGGCATGGCGTTGAATGTGTCGGCGGTGAAGTCCCTGTCAGCTTGCCCATGAAGATCTCCTTCAGGTTGTGGCGCCTGGCTGTTATCCGCGGTTTCGGAGCCGGAGTGTTCGTGCCTCGTGGATGGCGGCCAGGGCAACTGCGCTGGCGGCGAGCCTGAGGGCGTGGACCCTGTACCACCGCTTCAGCAGGGGGTTGCGGCGCGTCTCACTGAGCGGTTGTGGGCTGAAGAACAGGTCGGGGTTGATGGACCGGAGCAGATAGGCGGTGGCGGCCGCACCCGTCGTCGAGCTGGCCGCAGCGACTAGCAGCCATGGCCTGCTGTCGGCATGATTCCAGCCGGCCACGAGGGCAGCGATCGCCGCCGGCGCATTGATGGGTGCAATCGGTGCGTAATAGCGGCCCGGGCTTCCCGCTCCAAAGGGCGAGCGGGGCAGTTCACGGCTTGCTTCAGCGGCCGCGACGCGGTGCGGGATTTTGACGAGGACCTCATAGAGATTGCCGAAAAACCAGTGTGCGTGGCTGAACTCCGCCACGCCCAAGATCCGATCAGCGAAAAAATCCCGGCGGCCCGAGGAAGCCTGTCCCATGCCCACAATCTACCGCCGATGCCCATTGCCGGGCCATGGTGACGAGCTCGCGCGCCCCGGGGCGGGAGTGCAGAACCCCGCGCTGCTGCCGTCAGTTCTGCACCCGCTGACGATAGTCCCGGGGGGTTTCGCCTGCGTCATTGCGGAACTGCCGGTTGAAGTTGGACAGGTTCGTGAAACCCACTTCGTAGCAGATGTCCGAGATCGATTTGTCGCTCCGCTCCAGCAGGCGGCGGGCGTGGGCCAGCCGAAGTTTGCGCACCAGATCACTGAAATTCTGGCCGGTCGCGCGCTTGAAATACTTCGAGAATGTCGGCTCCGACATACCCACCAGCGCCGCCGCCTCGGACATCCTGACGCTGCCGGCGTGATTGCTGAAGACATACTCGAGGACGAGGTCCACCACCGCCGCGGCCTGCCCGTCCAGTTGCGGCCTGAACCATTCGTCGGCGAGGTAGCGCCGCTCGGACTCTGGCGCACGCGAAAGAATGGCCAACACGTCAAAGAGATGCTGAAGCCGCTGCAATCCGGTGGAGGCCCCCATCGCCTCCAGGGAAACGGCGGCGGCACGGGCTGATCGTCCGAGGAACTCGATCCCGCGCGAGGACTGCTCCAGCAAGAGTTTGACCTCGGCCATTTCCGGCAGAATCGAGGCGGCCCTCTCCACCCATTTTCCGTCGAACTGAATAAGGACGTCCCTGCCCTGAAGCACTTCTCCGGGTCTCAGGTCGCTGACCCAGTCGTGCGGCAGCCCCGAACCTACCAGGGCCAGGTGTCCGGCCTCGAAAGTGCCGATGTGGTCTCCCACGATGAACTTTCCGGTGCCTTTCCGGATCAGGTGCAGCTCGTATTCAGGATGGTAGTTCCAACGTGCGACCGGGCTGGGGTAGTCGTGCTCGTGCCAGCGCACGGAATGGTTGGGGTCTTCCGGAATCACCTCACGGTTGGCTCGCATCCCCAGGAGTCTTTCGGCAAGCCTGGCCGCTGCGCCGTCATGGATGGCCGAGCCGCCGCCTGGGTCCGCCGCGCTCATCGTGGTTCTCCCTGCGTTCGGATCATGACAAATGTGCGGCATCTGTGCCGACTCTTCCCAGAATAGCGCCCGGATGGGGCCGCCCCCGGAAAATTAGTATCAGAATTCAGCAAGCATCGCGCTAGTTGTGCCCTATGCCACAAGCCTAATCTTGAGGAACACCAGCGAGGCACCCGGCATTGAGGCCCTCGTCCCGCTCACCGCCCCGCACCCCGACACAGCAATCGGAGTAGGGCAGCATCGCACCCCCTGACGAACAAAGGAGTCCTTAATGCGCGCAAAAACACGCGTCGCCATGGCGGCAGGCGCCCTGTGCGTGGCACTCAGCGCCTCGGCCTGTGCAGGCGCCGGCGGCGGCAATTCCGCAGGCGACCCGAACAGCATCAATGTCCTGATGGTCAATAACCCCCAAATGGAGGACCTGCAGCGGCTCACCGCTGATAACTTCACGAAGGAAACCGGCATCCGGGTCAACTACACCGTCTTGCCGGAAAACGACGTCCGCGCCAAGATCAGCCAGGAGTTCTCAAGCCAGGCCGGCCAGTACGACATTGCGTCACTGTCCAACTACGAGATCCCGTTCTATTCCGCCAACGGCTGGCTGGCGCCGCTGGACAACGTGGCCAGGGACGCCGAGTTCAACCAGGCGGACATCCTGCCGGCCTACACGGCGTCGTTGACCGGCACGGACGGCAAACTCTACGGCGAACCTTTCTACGGGGAATCCTCCTTCCTGATGTACCGGAAGGACATCTTCGACGCCAAAGGGCTGACCATGCCGGAGAAGCCGACCTGGGACCAGGTCGCCGACCTCGCCGCCAAGGCTGACGGGGCGGCGCCAGGGATGAAGGGCATCTGCCTGCGCGGCCAGCCCGGCTGGGGCCAGGTCTTCGCACCACTGACCACCGTGGTGAACACCTTCGGCGGGACCTGGTTCGACAAGGACTGGAATGCGAAGGTCAACGCCCCCGAATTCACCGCAGCCACGGAGTTCTACACCAATCTGGTGCGGGAGCACGGTGAAGCGGGCGCCGCCCAGGCCGGGTTCACCGAATGCCTGAACAACATGAGTCAAAGCAAGGTCGCCATGTGGTACGACGCCACCTCCGCGGCCGGAGCCCTGGAAGCCGAGGCCTCTCCCGTGAAGGGAAAGATTGGTTATGCCCAGGCGCCCGTGAAAGAGACCAAGTCCTCCGGCTGGCTGTGGACCTGGTCCTGGGCGATGCAGGCGGCCTCCAAGAAACAGGACGCTGCCGCCAAATTTATCGCCTGGGCCAGCTCGAAGAATTACGAGGAACTGGTCGCGTCCAAGCTCGGCTGGTCCAAGGTCCCGTCCGGTAAGCGCATTTCCACGTACGAAAACACCGAGTTCCAGCAGGCCGCGCCGTTCTTCAAGGCCGAACGCTTCGCTATTGAGAACGCGGATCCGACCAACCCCGGTGTCCAGCCGCGGCCGGCGGTCGGCATCCAGTTCGTCGGTATTCCCGAGTTCGCGGCCCTGGGCACCCGGGTGTCCCAAGGTGTGAGCTCCGCCATCGCCGGCCAGGGCTCCGTTGCCGATGCGGTGGCCAAGGGCCAGGAAGCCGCACAAAAAGTCGGCGACAAGTACAAGAAGTAACAACCCAACCGCAGGAGAACATTATGACTACCGCAACGGCGCGCGTCTCCCGGCAAGGGAGCAGCACAGCCAAACCATCCAGGAACGCCAGGGCGCGGGAACGCGCAGTGGCTTGGGCACGGCGGGCACCGCTGCTGCCGGCCCTGATCTTCCTCATCATCGTCACCCAGCTTCCATTCGTGGTGACCCTGATCATTTCGTTCATGAACTGGAACAGCCTGAGCCCGGACAAGACCGGATTCGCCGGGTTCGAGAACTACATCCAGGTGGTCACCGACCCGTACATGCTCCAGGCAATCCTCACCACCATCGTCGAGACCGTCTCGGTGGTCCTGGTCAGCCTGGTCCTCGGCCTCGGCCTGGCCCTGCTCCTGGACAAGAAGTTCATTGGCCGGGGCCTGGCCCGGACTCTGCTGATCGCACCCTTCCTCATCGTTCCGGTCGCGGCTGCGCTCATCTGGAAGCACGCCATCCTCAACCCGGTTTACGGTCTGATCAACGGCTCCCTCACCTGGATCTGGTCGCTCTTCGGCTCCGACGCCCCGCCGCAGCCGGACCTGCTGTCGTCGGCACCCCTGATGGCCATCATCGTCTCCCTGGTCTGGCAGTGGACCCCGTTCATGATGCTCATCCTGCTCGCCGGCCTGCAGTCCCGACCCATGGACACCGTTGAAGCTGCCCAGATGGACGGTGCCACTCCCTGGGCAATTTTCCGCCATCTCACCCTCCCGCACCTGCGCCAGTATCTGGAACTCGGTGGACTGCTCGGGGCCATCTATATCGTGCAGAACTTCGACGCCACCTTCGTCATCACCTCCGGCGGCCTCGGCACGGCCAACCTGCCCTACGCCATCTACGAGACGTTCTATTACGCCAACGAATACGGCCTGGCCTCAGCGGCCGGCGTCGTGGTGGTCATCGGCACCATCTTCGTGGCGACCTTCGCACTCCGCACCGTATTCTCGCTCTTCAAGAAGGAGGCAGCACGATGAGCACCCTCACCCCCGCCGGGCCCACGTCATCAGTCCCCACCCCGTCCACCCCGACCACGGGATCACGACGCCGGGGCAAGTCACGCATGGACCCCACCCGCAACAACACCGCCGCCGGCCTTGCCGCCTGGCTGCTGGCGCTGCTGTTCGCGGTGCCGGTCCTGTGGATGATCCTGACCTCATTCCACTCCGAAATTGACGCCGCCACCAACCCGCCGTCGATCGCCGCCGACCTTAACCTGGACGCCTACAAGGAGTTCTTCGGCGCAACTTCCGGCGTCAGCCCCTGGCCGTCGCTGATTAACTCCGCCACCGCCTCGATCTTCTCCACCGTCCTGGTCCTGCTGCTGGCCATCCCCGCCGCGTACGCCCTGTCAATCCGGCCGGTGAAAAAGTGGACCGACGTTCTGTTCTTCTTCCTCTCCACGAAGATGATGCCCGTCGTCGCCGCAGTCCTGCCGCTCTACCTCTTCGCCAAAACCGCCGGCGCGCTGGATAACATCTGGTTCCTGGTCCTGATGTACACCTCGATGAACCTGCCCATCGCCGTGTGGATGATGCGGTCCTTCCTTGCCGAAGTGCCCGTCGAAATGCTTGAGGCCGCCCAGATCGACGGCGCCACCCTGCTGCTCACGCTCCGAAAGGTCATCGCCCCGGTGGCAATGCCCGGCATCGCAGCCACCGCGCTGATCTGCTTTATCTTCAGCTGGAACGAACTCCTCCTGGCGCGGGTCCTCACCGGCGTCGTGGCCGGCACCGCCCCGGTCTTTCTCACCGGCTTTGTCTCGGGCCAGGGCCTGTTCATTGCCAAGGTCTGCGCCGCCGCCGTCGTAATCTCCCTGCCAGTGCTGTTCGCAGGTTTCGCCGCCCAGGACAAACTCGTCCAGGGTCTCTCCCTGGGTGCAGTGAAATAGCGCCGTCAAATAGCCCGCCACCGCCTCTCCAAACCGCAAAGGATTCCTTCGATGACCACATCAACCGCACAGTCCCGCACCCCCGGACATCCGGAAGTGCCCGCCACCATGCGCGCCGCCGTCCTCAAGCGCCAGGGCGACATGGCCATGGAAACACTGTCCGTCCCGGAGTTGGACGCGGACCAGGTTCTGGTGCAGGTCGCCGCCGTCGGTGTGTGCGGCAGCGACGTCCATTACTATGAGCACGGCCGGATCGGCGACTACGTCGTGGACCACCCGTTGATCCTGGGCCACGAGCTCTCCGGACGCATCGCCGCCGTCGGCAGCGACGTGGACCCCTCCCGCGTTGGCCGGCGGGTCGCCGTCGAACCCCAACGGCCCTGCCGCACCTGCAAGCAGTGCAAGGCCGGACGGTACAACCTGTGCCAGGACATCGAGTTCTACGCCACCCCGCCGATCGACGGAGCTTTCACCGAATACGTGAGGATCCAGGACGACTTCGCTTACGACATCCCAGACAGCGTCAGCGACGAGGCGGCAGCCCTCATCGAACCACTCTCCGTTGGCCTCTGGGCCTGCGAACGCGCCCAGATCAAGCCCGGCAGCCGGGTCCTGATCGCCGGAGCCGGCCCCATCGGCATCATCGCCGCCCAAGCGGCCCGCGCTTACGGGGCGACCGAAATCTACATCACGGACATCGCAGAAGAAAGGCTCGCTTTCGCCCTGGAACACGGCGCCACCCATGCCTTGAACGCCTTGACGGACAGTACCGAAGGGCTCGACGTCGATGCCTTCATTGACGCCTCCGGCGCCCCGCAGGCCGTCCGTTCCGGCATCAAAGCCGTTGGACCGGCCGGCCGGGTCATCCTGGTCGGGCTCGGAGCCGACAACGTCGAACTCCCCGTCTCCTACATCCAGAACCGCGAAATCTGGCTCTCGGGCGTCTTCCGCTACACCAACACCTGGCCGCTGGCCATCCAGCTGATCGCGGACGGAAAAGTAGATCTGGACATCCTGGTGACCGGCAAGTTTGCGCTGGCCGACTCGGAAGAAGCACTCAAAGCGGGCAAGCAGGCCGGTCAGCTCAAAACTGTCGTCTACCCGGGCCGCTGATGCGCATCACCGACGCCACCCCAGCGCCCCGCCTCCCCGCGGGGGACGGTGTCCTGACGGTCATTGGCGAATCCCTTGTCGACATCATCCGCGACCCCCGCGGTCCTGCCGGCGGCCAGGCCCACCCCGGGGGCAGCCCCCTCAACGTGGCAGTGGGGGCTGCGCGCCTCGACCTCAGGACAATCCTGGTGACCCACTATGGCCTTGACCCGCACGGACACCTGCTGGAAGAGCATCTGCAAACGAACGGCGTCCAGGTGGTCAACGGCGGAAGCGCGGCCACATCTACGGCCCTCGCCACCCTGGGATCTGACGGTGCCGCCGAATACGCCTTCTCGATCACCTGGGCAATCAGTGGGGCGTCCCTCCCGGCCCTCGCTGCCGTCAAAGGTTCCACCCACGTCCACACGGGATCTATCGCTACGGTGCTCCCGCCGGGGGAGCAGGCCACCCTTGCCCTGGTAGAGGCCGCCCGGGAGCACGCGACGACCAGTTTCGATCCCAATTGCCGGCCCGCGATCAGTCCCGCTGCGGCTGCGGCACGCCGGCAGGCGGAAGTGTTCGTGGCGGCGAGCGACATTGTCAAAGCCAGCGACGAAGACCTGCGCTGGCTCTACCCGGACCGGGCACCGGAAGAATCCCTGCAGGCCTGGCTGGAACTGGGGCCGGCGGTGGTGGCCCTGACGCGCGGAGCCTCAGGCCCGGTCATCCTGTCCGGAAACGGGCGGGTCGAGATGGCAGCTGAACCGATCCGAGTGTCAGATACTGCGGGCGCCGGTGATTCCTTCATGGCGGGGCTTATTTCCGGACTCGCCAAACTTGGAGCGCTCGGGGCGGAGGGAAGACGGCAACTGCAGACCCTGACCCTGGATCAGCTCCACGCAGTCGCCTCGTACGCGAACCGTGCAGCGGCGATCACCTGCTCCCGGAAGGGCGCCAATCCTCCGTGGTCGGCGGAACTCGGGGAACTGTCCTGATGACGCGGTCAGTCTGCGACCGTGACGGTGCCGGCGTCGCCGTCAACGCGGATCCGTTGGCCGCTGGTGAGCCGCTGGGTGGCCACGCCTGTGCCAAGCACGGCCGGGATGCCGTACTCGCGGGCCACGATCGAGCTGTGGCTCAACGGCCCGCCGACGTCGGTCACCACGGCGGAGGCCATCGCGAACAGCGAGGTCCAGGCCGGGGTGGTGATGCGGGCTACCAGGACTTCCCCGGGCTCCATCAGGCCGAAATCCTGCGGGCCCCTCAGGACGCGGGCCGGGGCGGTGACCCGGCCCGCGCTGGCGCCGACGCCCTTGATGACGTCGCCGAGCTGATCCTGTGGGCCTGCCGGCATCATTGAGCCGAAGGCCCGCTCCATCCACCGGCTCTCCGGCAACAGCTGCGGGGCAGCGGCCTTGGCCTGGCCCCGCCACAGCATCTTGCGCCCCTCGACGGCGCCGGCGCGGACGGGCCGGTCTGCCCCGGTAATTGCCACGGCTGCCGGTGTGCCCGACCCGGCAAGGCCGAACTCGACGGCGCTGCGCAACTCCCGGTGGCGCAGCCAGAACACGTCGGCGGGCTCGGCGATGACAGCGGAGCCGACGAGCCGTCGTCCGAGCTCGAACAGCATCCGCCGCAGCAGCGGCCACGCCAGTCCGACGTCGGCAAGGGCGTCCTCGCGGATCGGAGCCGCATTTTGCGCCCACCGAAGCAGCCGGAGGAATGCGGCCCGGCGCCGCGGCCCGAGCCGGGCGATGATTTGGCTGGTTTCATCTTCGCGGCGGGCGGCCGAGAGCCGCTGGCGCTCGTATGGGTCATTGCCATGTCCCCGCAGGTAAAACTTCACGGTCTCCAGCAGCGGCGAGGGATCGTCAGCAGGCACCGGACTGACGAAGTCCAGGTTATAGACCGCATGGCCGAACCGGCCGAGGTGCTCCTGGAAGCGGGCCTGCCATTGCTGCCAGGGTGCCGGGTCCACTCCGGCAGGCGTGGACCCGGTGCGTTGCGGCCCGGCCAGCGCAGCGGTGGGGGCGTTGAGGATCGCCGGGGCCAGCCCCGGGACGTCCCGGGCCCAGGCTGCGAGGTCGTATAGCGACTTCTCTGCGCGGATGGGTTCGCTGTCGTAACCAAGGAGGAAGGTCTGGGCGGGGGGATCGCCGTCGCGCCGAACGAACTTGTCGTAGTAGGCCCGGAAGGAGATTTCGCTTGTTGCGGCGATCGGAATGATGGACTGCACGGCCGTGTAGTACACCGTGCCGGCGTCAAGCAGCGTCTGAACACCCGCCAGCAGTTCCTCTCCGGAGAGATCCCCGACGGGCTTCGCGGACCAGTCCTTGATCACCTGCTCGTAGCGGGGATGCGAAAATTCCCGCCAGCCGGCCACTCCCATATGCGCCTTGCCACGGGCCAGCGCACGCATCGCCGTCAGCGACTTGCCCATCACCCGCCACATTCCCGAGTTGCGGTAGTAGTAATAGGCGTAGCCGTTGATAGTGGGCAGCCCGACGTCGTCCTCGCGGATGACCTCCTTGCCGACGGCGCCGGCCATCAGGGCCCTCAGCGACCGTGACACCGAGCCGTCAATGAGGTCGGCGAACAGCGGTGAGAGCGGATCGGGCAGCTGTTCAACGATGCTTGCCCGGAAGTAGAGCCCGTGCCGGTAGGGCACCGGCCAGGTGTCCGGGATGTCGGCTGCCGGTTCGGGCAGAGCGGTGATGGGCCGGGATTGCAGGATGAAGAACTCGCCACCGGCGCGTGCCCACTCGATGTCCTGCGGCGTCCCGAAATGCTCCGCGATCCGTGTTCCGTAGCCGGCCAGCTCAGCCGCCGCCGGGTCGTCCAATACGGCCTGCCGGCGGCGCGTCGCCGTCACCGGCTGCTCCAGGGTGCCGCGCTCCGCGTAGACGGTCATGACCTCCTTGTCAGCTGTCCGGCGCGACAGCACACGGCCCGTCCCCGCTTCCACGACGACGTCGTCCGTGGTGACCGATCCGCTGACAACGGACTCGCCCAGGCCCCACGCGGCACTGATCACCGTCTGGTCGCGGCGCCCGTTGGCCGGATTGGCGGTGAACATCACCCCGGCGGCCTCGGCGTCGACCATCTGTTGGACCACGACGGCGAGGCGCACCGTGTCCGGGTCGATGCCTTCACGGGCGCGGTAGGCCATGGCACGCGCCGTCCACAGGGAGGCCCAGCACTCGGTCACGGCCGCGGCCACAGCCTCCGTCCCCCGGACGTTGAGGTAGGTTTCCTGTTGCCCGGCGAAGCTGGCTGAGGCGAGGTCCTCGGCCGTGGCGGAGGAGCGCACCGCCACGGCTGTGCCTCCGTCGCCGAGCCTGCCGTAGGCGGCGCCGAGCTCCGCCGCGATGGCGTGCGGCATGGTGCCGCTGGTGAAAAGGGCGCGGATCCGTTTCGAGGCTTCCTCGTACTCCTGTGGCGCCGCGTGCGGCGACAGTACAGCCAGTTCATGGATGCCGGCCTCGAGATGGTTGGCAGCCACATAATCCGCGTAGGCTGCGGTGTTCAGCACGAACCCCGGCGGGACCGGGAGCCCTCCCTGGCTGAGGCCGCCCAGTCCGACGCCCTTGCCGCCTGCCACGGCGACGTCGCCGCGCCCCACATCGCCGAAGTTGTTGATGTAGGTCATGACCTCGAGTCCTTTCCGCCCGGAGCCAGGCTCCGTGGTTCAGCCTGATTCCCAACATACTGGCACTGCCGCAGGCGAGAGGCCATAGCCGTACCGGTGGGCAGGGGATCCAGTTAATCCAACCGGCCGAGGGGTGTGGCCGGGGGGCCACCAATCGCTCGCACCCCCGTTCCGACAACAAAATGCCCGGGGCTATGGGTCGCAGCCCTTGCCCCGGGCATCTAAAACAATCCGCATGTTCAGCCGCGGCTGGCGTCGGTTCCCTCGGAGCCCTCTGATCCCTCGCTGTCCTCGCCGTCAAAGTGTTCCTTGTGGACCTTCTCACGGATGGTGACTTCATCTGCGACCGTTTCAGTAACGATGCGGACCCGTTCAACCGGGACGGTCTCCTTGGTCACTATGACTCGCTCTTCGTGAAGGATTACCTCGTCGTCGCTGGCCGGACGGTTCGAGACCTCGTCGCGGTCTTCCTCGGCAATCGGTTCCCGCTCGATACGAACCTCTTCGCGCTGCACTGGCACCGTCCTGGTGACGGTTTCCGTCGTGACGTATTTGCGCAGGCGCCCCCGGCCCGTGGCGTCGCGGGTTTCGGCGCGGTCCTTATCGGTGTCCTGTGGTGTGGCTGGGGTAGGGGCGGTGTCGGTGGCCGGCGTGGTGGTGCCGTATCCGGCTGTGCCGGCGGCGTCGCGGGTTTCGGCGCGGTCGGTTTCGGGGGTTTCCTGCCGTGTCGTGGGTGGCGTTGCGGCGTCGGTGGTGGGTGACGCTGTGCCGTATCCCGCTGGGCTGGTGGCGTCGCGGGTTTGGGCGCGGTCGGTTCCGGTGGTGTCCTGTCGTGTCGTCGGTGGTGTTGCGGCGTCGGTGGTGGTTGACGCTGTGCCGTATCCCCCTGTGCCGGTGGCGTCGCGGGTTTGGGCGCGGTCGGTTTCGGGGGTGTCCTGCCGTGTCGTGGGTGGCGTTGCGGCGTCGGTGGTGGGTGTCGTTGTGCCGTATCCCGCTGGGCTGGTGGCGTCGCGGGTCTCGGCGCGGTCCGTTCTGGAGGCGTCCTGTCGTGTGGCGGATGCTTCGTCAGCTGTATCCGCGTCGGTGTAGGCGCGTCCGCTGTCCATCCGGTAATGCTGGTAGAGCCGGTCTTCCTCGGCAGGCTCCAGAGGCCGATCGGCGTCGATCCTTGGCGCGTCCTTGACCTGATTTTTGTTGTACGGGACGACGATGTCATTGCCCTCCAGCCGAGCACCCTCGAGGGGAACAAATGATTCGGACATCCCGAACAGGCCCGTACGGACGGTTACCCAGCTGGGCTGGCCGGCTTCGTTGTCTACGAACACCTGGCCGATGGAGCCGATCTTTTCTCCGTCTCCCGACAGGACATTTGCGCCTTGGCTGAGCAGACGGTCAATTTGTTCGGTGGTGAGCATGACGTCTCCTTGGATCTCTTAGGTTGAAATAGTGGGTCCGATCGGGAGCCCTTGATGGGTCGCCCGACCGGTACCGGACAGGTCGCTTTGGTGCTGTCCGGTGCTTGGGAAGCGTACGCGGCAATGCGAACCACGGGAGGGGGCGATGATTAGTCGGCAGTGCGCTCAGCTGAGGTTTTCCGAGGCCGACCCGCAGTTCTGGCAAGGTTGGGGTCCTGCGCGAGACCTTCGCGAGCGGGGGCCTGAAGTCGAAAGGGAGCGCAGACTGGGGATGAACGTTGTCGCCACCGCCAGTCCGGCTTGGAGCCGGTGGGAAATGTCCAATGGAATGCGCCGCCATTCGATGAGGAGGCTGGGACCGGTCCCGTTGCGCAGGGAGTTCTCCTGCGCCGTTTTTCGTGTTATATCACGAGCCCGGTTAGATTAGGAAGCCCCCTTATGAATAGGTGAGCTCCCGGTGGTTGGGCTCCGCCGGAGGGCGCGTGGGGAAGCCCGGGCGCCCAAGAGACGGCCCGGTGAGGACACCCGCGGCGGGCATTCCGGGCCGTACAGGTGGGGTCCTTGCGCGAGGCGATGGCGGAGAGAGAATTGTGCTGGACCAGGTCTAGTCTTGGTCCAGTTCGTCGAGCAGAGACTTCGCTGCGGCGGCGACGTCATCGTAGTTATTCTGGGCGGCCCGGCTCTGGATGGCGAGAATCGCGCAGCGATGCAGCCGGCGGAAATCACCGAAGGGAAAGCTGTAGCGCCCCTTCGTGTCGTGCGTCTTCTCGGCGTCTTCGCCCAGATGCCACGTGCCGTACTCCTTGTACCCGTGCTTGTCGATGAATGCATTTTCTGTCTCAGCGTCGGGCGCGTGCTCGCTCCAATCGTCACGGGTATCCCGGGCAAACCTCGAGTCCTTGATGAGCTGCCGAGCATGACGCAGCGCCGCGTCGTTGATCTTGATAGTCATGAGATGGTTTCCGCTCTGTGGCAATTTTCGGAGGCGGGGGCTGCGGAGGCCGCGGCGAGGCTGGGCACCGGTGAACCAATACCGATGGCCCCCTTCGCCCTGCCAGAAGGCACCCGCGGTCGCTGGTGGGTGCCGGGCGAGTCGAGTGCCGGAAATGCCGTTCAAGTCACGAAGTTCTCTGGTGCTTCCGGTGACTGGTTTCCACCGCGGGAGACGTGGACTTTCGTGGCGGACGGTCCGGACTGCTCCGGGATTTGGGCGCGGATTTCCAAGACACCGTCGATGTAGCTGGCCTCGACGGTGTCAGGGTCCGCGCCGCGGGGCAGCGGGACGCTTCGCGAATATTCGCCGTACCGCACTTCGCTTCGGTAACCCGGTTGATCCTTGTGCGCGGGTTCCGTGCGCCGGGCAGCGATATTCAAGTTGCCCTCGGTGACGGTGATATCGATGTCCTTGTCCGGGTCGATGCCGGGGATATCGGTTCTGACCACCAAGGTGTTTCCGTCCCGGTATTCCTCGACCCTGAGCCAGGTGTCCGTCTCGCCTTGCAGGAAGCGCCGGACTGGTTCGGGCACGTCGATGCCCGTGCGGCGGAATAGGTTGTCCATGTCTATCTCCTTGCTGTTTAGCATCTCTGGTCGCATGGTGGCGGATGCGCGCGGAGCAATGACTTCTGCCGCTTTGGCGACTACCACTAACGACTGCGACGCCGGAACCGGCCGCCGGAGCTGCGCCCGGAGGCTTTCAATGCTTGTTCTCGACGAGGCGCTGCGGGCGGGCGCCCGGCATGAGGTCAACCGTCATGCCGTTGGACTCGGCGGCGCGGGCCGAGAAACGCCGGGTGGTTCCTCCCGGGGTGTTTCAGCAGCGGCCCGCAGCCGTCTAGCAGAAGTCGCAGGGCGTCCTCAGTGGCAGCCCTGCATCCGGAGGATCGAGGCTGCTACGCCCTGGTCCTCCGACCGGCAAGAGCCCCATAGATCAGGAGCACAATAACGGCCCCGAGGATGGAGAGGAGCCAGGTCCGCAGGTCAAAGAAGTCAGCGAGCCCTCCGCCGAAGATCAACGAGCCGATCCAACCTCCGAGGATTGCGCCCACGACGCCAACAACGAGTGTGATCAGCCAGCCGCCTCCTTGACGGCCGGGAAGGACCGCCTTGGCGATAGCTCCAGCGATAAGGCCGAGAATGAGAAAAGCGAGAATTCCCATCTTTGTACTTCCTTTCGGTAGACCGGTCGTGGAATGCGGCCGTAACGGCGATTTAATCAGCATGCATAGTAACGCGCAATACCCGGCTCATGGGCCTTCAGTCTTGCGCGCCCCTTGCCGGTCCGAACTGCAATGGAAGCGGCGACTGGCCGTGGGCGCCGGGCGGGGGAGGCCCAGAGGCACCCAGCCGCGGGCGGCTAGTTCATTGGCGCCGGAGGCCGTCTTGGGCAGGGGAGGGCACGTGGAGCCTGGAGTTCCCGGTCGTGGAGCCTTGGGTGCCGGGCCGTGGAGCCTGGAAGAAATCCACAAACCGGGCGAGTTGCTCAGACAGGGCCTCCCACCCGTCGAAGTCGGCAGGAACGGCTGCGCGCTCAGCCTGGGAGGCTGCTTGCAGTGCGGCTGTGCCGGCGTCGGTAATCTCGACCTGAAATTGGCGCCGATCGTCCGGGTTGCGCGTCCTGGTGACCAGACCCGCGTCCTCGAGCCGGGCAAGGACGCGGCCGAGCGTTTGGCTTTGGACATGAACTCTTGCGGCGAGCTGTTCCTGGTACATGGGGCGGGGAGCCACGGCTTCCAGTGCGATGACGGCGGCACGCGTMAATCCCAGTGGCGCCAGGGCATCGTCGTGGAGGCGTTGCACTAAACGGGCCGCTGCGGTTAGAAGCCGGTAAACGTCCCGGGCGTGGGGCTCGCGGGCGAGGATCACGACGACGACCTTCCTGATTGGGTGGCAACGAAAGTCACGCTACCTGCGACGGCGGCACAAAGCGCCGACGCTGGACCCCCACCATATGCATGCCGGACTCCTTTTTGGCAAGTATGCTTACTATTTTTCACGCGCGGCTTGCAGTGCGCGCCGCGCGTCACCAGACGGGCGGGAGGCGGCCCGTCCGATTTTCGATCGAGGCCTTGCGCGACATATAGCAAGTGTGCTTAGTATTTAGTTAGTAACCGTGCTTACTAATTTCATCCGGTAGCGCTAGTCACGATCCCAAGCGGACCATTCCTGAAAGAGAGCAACGATGACACAGAACCCATGGGCCCAGGCAGCACCCGAGGCTTCCCCGGACCGGTACGCCGGCGTTGGAGTTGTGCCCCCACAAGGCACGGGACGCGCTGACTCCAAACAGGAAGCGGCCAAGGACGAAGCTGCGGACGTAACGCGGCACGCGGCAGATGCTGCCCAGAACGTCGCCGAGACGGCTAAGACGGAAGCAGTCAACGTTGCCGCCGAGGTCAAGACCAATGCCCGGGACCTGCTTCACCAGGCCAAGTCCGATCTCACCGAGCAGGCAGGAACCCAGCAGCAGAAGGTCGCCGAAGGTCTGCGGTCCGTCGCCGGCGAACTGCATTCCATGGCTGCCGCCTCCGACCAGCCCGGCGTGGCCACCGACCTTGTCCGCCAAGCTGCCGAGCGGTCCTCCGCTGTTGCGTCCTGGCTCGATGGCCGGGATCCGGGTTCGCTGCTGACCGAGGTTAAGTCCTTTGCCCGCCAGCGCCCGGGAACCTTCCTCCTGCTCGCGGCCGGAGCCGGTGTTCTGGCCGGGCGTCTCAGCCGCAGCTTGAGCGCCGGCGCCCCCGAAGCGACGGGCGCTACCGCTACGGGCACGTCCACTGGCGGCCGGATCCCCGATACCGGGGTAGCGGTTCCGCCGCCGCCGGTACAGATGCCCGCTCCGCAAACCACGACGGCGGGCCTAGCCGACACCTACCCGCCGAATCCGCTGGACTCCGATTTGGGAACCCCGGATCCGCTCCGCGACGCCGGGCAGGGCCGCCGGTCCTCAGAGTCCGTGGCCGGTGAGCCATTGCAGCAGGCTGATCCGCTGCGCGATGACCCCTTTGACGGTGGCCGTCGATGAGCAGCGAAATGCCTCCCACAGCCGCGCAGGCGAAGGCTGAATCGACTTCCCTGGGTGACCTCCTCGGTGAGGTCACACGGGACATGTCCACCCTGATGCGACAGGAAGTGGAACTGGCCAAGGTCGAACTTAAGCAGTCCGCCACCCGGGCAGGCAAAGGCACCGGCATGCTGGCCGGCGCCGGCGTCGCTGGCCATTTCGTGCTCCTGTTCCTGTCTTTGGCGCTCTGGTGGGCGCTGGGGATCGTGATGGGACTGGGCTGGTCCGGCGTTGTTGTCGCCGTCATCTGGGCAGGTGTAGCCGCCGTTCTGGCAGCCATGGGCCGCAAGGAACTGAACGCGATCAAGGGCATGCCGAGGACGGCTGAAACCCTCCAGGAAATCCCGCCCACCCTAAAACCCAACTCCTAGATTCAGCGAGGAAACACGATGAGTGAAAACCCGGATGTCATCCGAGCAGATATTGAAGCAACCCGTGCCCGCCTGGGCACAAACGTGGACGCCGTCGCTGACAAAGTCACGCCGTCGCATATCGTCCAGCGGCAGACGGACAGAGTCAAAGAGAACGTCAAAGACGCCGTCTTCGGAGTGAAGGATAAAGTCATGGGAGCCGCAGACCACACCGCCGACCACGTCCACTCCACCACCGGAAGCGTCGGCTCGCATGTGAGCGACGCGGGCTCCGCAGTTGCGGGCGCGCCGGGCCAGCTGAAGAACAGGACACAGGGGAACCCACTGGCTGCCGGGCTGATCGCCTTTGGTGCCGGCCTGCTCGTTTCCTCCCTGATCCCGGCCAGCCAGAAGGAGCGTGAAGCCGCTGATGCCCTCAAATCGGCGGCCGAGCCACTCACCACGGAACTGACGGACGCCGCCAAGCAAGTAGCCGAAGGCCTCAAGGCGCCCGCCCAGGAAGCCATGGAGAACGTCAAGGCCACTGCCGCGGACGCAACCGATCACCTCAAGGCAGACGGGCAGGCCGCTGTGGGGGACGTCATGGATCGGACTGCCGAAGCCAAGGACAACGTTCAGCAGGCCTGAGGCCGCGTCTGAATAAGGCCGGCTGCCCTCGCTGATGCGCTGGGCGGCCGGCCATTTCCCTTAACCCCACGAAGGAATTTCCAATGGCCAAGAACCCAACCAAGGCAGAAAATGAATCCATGACCGACGCCGAAACGGACGAGAGCAGTACCGCCAAGGCCCGGACGGCACCTGCCCCGGACGACTCCCGTAAACCGGACAGCCCGGCCGACGTCACTAAGCCCTCGTGGAAGTACATCGTCAAGAAGACCCTGCGTGAGTTCACCAAGGACCAGTGCCCGGATCTCGCCGCAGCCCTGACCTACTATTCGGTCCTCTCAATTTTCCCGGCGCTGTTGGCCCTCGTGTCTTTGCTGGGCATCTTCGGGCAGGCAGAGAAGACCACGTCCGCGCTTCTGGAGATCGTCCAGGGTTTCGCGCCTGGTGACACTGTGCAGGCGATCAAACAACCAGTCGAGCAGCTCAGCAGTTCCTCCGCTGCCGGACTCACCCTGGTACTCGGCATCCTCACCGCCCTCTGGTCCGCCTCCGGTTACGTCGGCGCGTTTGGCCGGGCCATGAACCGGATCTACGAAATTGACGAGGGCCGGCCGTTCATCAAGCTTCGGGGCACGATGCTCGCGGTCACCATTGCCACCGTGCTGATCGTTCTTGTGCTTTCGGCCATGCTGGTGCTGAGCGGGCCGGTGGCCGAGGCCGTCGGCAACGCTATCGGCTTGGGCGGGGCCGTCCTGACGGCGTGGAACATTCTCAAGTGGCCGGTGATTCTGTTGCTCGTGATTCTGGCGATCGCCATCCTCTACTACGCTACGCCGAACGTAAAGCAGCCCAAGTTCCGCTGGATGAGCCTGGGTTCCGCTATCGCCTTGGTCATCTTCCTGCTGGCGTCCCTGGCCTTCGCTTTCTATGTGGCCAACTTCAATAGCTACGAGAAGACCTATGGTGCGATCGGCGGCGTCATTATCTCGCTGCTGTGGCTCTGGATCCTGAACATGTCGTTGCTGTTCGGTGCCGAGTTCGACGCCGAGATGGAGCGTGGACGCCAACTCCAGGCCGGCATTGAGGCCGAAGAGACCATCCAATTGCCGCCACGGGACACGAAACAGAGCGATAAGCTCCAGGCCCGCGAAGAAGAGGACATTCGCCGCGGGCGCGAGCTGCGGGAACGGCACGGGATGCAGCCTGAACGGCAGGAAGGCGATACCCAATCCCGGGACACGGACGGAGTGGGGCGCCCCTAACCCGCGGAAATGTCAGGCACCACTGACGGCGGCGAGTTTGACGTTGTCCTTCTGACCTTCCCAGGTGCCGGTCAGCGCGAGCGGGCCGACCGGTTGCTCATCCAGGTCCAGCCGCCGGATAACAAGCAAGTGAAGGTCAGCAGTCTCGATGGCGGTGCCGGCGTCGGTGGCGCGCGGTGCCGCTGAAGAGACGTCAGGGACTGCCTCGAGTTTCGGTCCGGTGCTTCGCACGAAGACCGTCTGGGCCAGAAGTTCCAGATTTTCCCCCTTTTGGAGGTATTGCTCTGCCTGCGGCCGGCCCAGCATGATGCTCGCCGCCAGCGCTGCCACGTAGATTGGATCGGCGCAGGCATCGTAAACCCACCTCGGGCCGAGAACCGAGTGCTGCATGGTTCCGACCAACCAGGATTCCGCTCCGGCCAAGGGCTGGGCCCTGTACGTGAGTGGGACTTGAAAGTGGAGTTGCCCACCGACACGATGATGGTTTCTATGCCGACCTCGCCGGCGGGGTCGTCGAACCGGTAGGAGCCTACTTTGTGCAGCGCTGCCGTGCCGGGTTGCGTGAACCACGGCTGGCGGGGCAGCCACTGTGCGAGAAGTTCAAGTTTCGTCGGCTGCAGTTCTGCCTGGTGGATGATCGCCATGACTGCAAGCCTAACCGTGCACTGGCGACACGTTGATCAAATAACTAGAGGAAAGGTACTGACCACTGGTTGGCGATCGCCCGGCCGAGTGTCGTTGTTCCAGATCCACTGGCTCCCATGATGAAGGGTTGAGAGTGTTCAGCATCGTCGCAGGCTACCCCTTCACGCCCCCTGCGGTCTTGAGCACGCCGGGGTGCGGATAGCAGAGCAGCGCGTTAGGTCTCCCGGTCGATCTGGAGGTAGCTGAGTCCGCTGACATCGAGCCAGAATTTAGTCGGAGTCTCTACGAGACGCAGCAGGACGCCCCCGCAGGAACTGCAGCGCACAACCATTCCCGGGGCATCGGCATAGACCGCTGCTTCCCCGAAGACCCTGACAGCGCCACAATTCTTGCACCGACCGATCGCTGCAATGATGTCGATGCGGAACAGTTCCCACAAGGGTCCCGCTGCCGCGTTCCCGTCAAGATGAGGTATCGGATTGCCGCCGGTCCCGGCGATGTCCTGGTCCTCGAGGCGCGGGTCCTCAGCACCAGGGGAAGCGGAGCCGTTGTTGCCAGTCACCGTATTCCTCCCGTTCCGCCAAAGCGTTCGGTCTTGATCGAGGCGGCCGGATAGCCCGCCTGCACCATCCACTCTGTGACCGTTTCGACAAACATCGTCTGACCGCAGATGAAGATGTCGGGTGCCATGTCCGCCGGCAGGATGCTTGCCAACAGTGTTTCAGCGGTGAGTCGCTGCGGGACCATTGGCCAGCCCTCCGGGACTTTGCGTGTATAGACATAGTCGACCGTCAGCTTGGGAGATCCCTGGTTCAAGGTGAGCAGCTCCTCCCGATAGAACCCTGCCTCGGGCGATTTCAGCGAGTACAGCAACCGGAACTGTGAAGGATTCCCGGATGCCTCGTGGGCGCGGATCATGGACATGAGCGGGACAATGCCGGATCCCCCGGCGATCAGCTGAACCGGGTTGGGGTCGGTCGGAAGCCAGACGAACCAGCCGCCGACGGGCCCCCGGATCTCCAACTGGTCCCCGACCATCAGGTCTCTGACCAGGTAGGGGGAGACCTCCCCGTTGGCCAGTTCGTCGACCGTGATCTCCAGGAGTTCGTCCATGCCGGCTGTGGCCACTGAGTAGGACCGCACTGCCGTGTATCCGTCGTCCGCCGTGAGCCGGATATCGATGTGCTGGCCGGGAAGGTTGCCGTTCAGCCCGTCCACGCGCAGGCCGATGGTTCTGGAGGATTCCGTTTCTGGAACGCCACGAATCACCTCGGCGACGCGCCACAGGGTGCTCATCTGTCCTGCCTCATGAGTAACGCTCCTCGCGCCACGGGTCGCCATAGATGTGGTACCCGTTCGATTCCCAGAAGCCGGGAACATCGTGCGGCATCAGCTCGATGCCATTGATCCACTTCGCACTCTTCCAAAAGTAAAGATGGGGTATCAGCAGGCGGGCAGGGCCACCGTGGGCCCGTTCCAATGGCTCACCGTCGAATTGCCAGGCCACCCATGCCTGGCCGTCCAGCAGGTCCTGCAACGGGACATTGGTCGAATAGCCGCCGTAGGAGTGAGCGGTAGTGAACTCGGACGTTGTTTCCACATCCGCGAACAAGGTGTCCAGGGACACCCCGCGCCACGAGGTGCCTAGCTTGGACCAGCTGGTCACGCAATGAATATCGGTCCGGATATCAATCTGCGGTAGCGCCAAGAGCTCGTCCCAGGACCAGGCGCGGCGCTGCCCAGTCTCCGTTGTAATAAAGAATTCCCAGTCAGCCCGGGCGATATAAGGTGCAGGGCCCGCCGTCAGTACGGGAAAGCTTGGCGTCTCGTATTGGCCGGGTGGTAAGGCTGGATTGCCGGTGCGCCGTTTTCCATGAAAACCAGACGAGATGATTCCCATCATGTACCTCCGATGCGGAGCTCCGCCGGTCGAATGTAATCGGTGCCCCAACGATAGGGCAACGGCGGGACAGAGACCAGACATAAAAATATACTCCGGTGCCGCCAGGATACGCCGAGTACGTAAACGCAGCCGACGGCGTCGTCTGTCGCCAGAGCGACGGGCTGAACGTCCTTCCATAGGTGAGTCCGGCAACCGCCGGGGCGGGTGTAGCTTGAAGGATGAGTTCCCTACCGTCGGCGCGTACGCAGAGGCTCGTGCTGTGGATCGCGATTCTCGCTTCCTTTGTGTCGTTTCTCGACGGCAGCGTCATCAATGTAGCGCTGCCGGCCATTTCCCGTGAACTGGGCGGCGGACTGACAACGCAGCAATGGGTTGTCGATGCCTACCTGATCACCCTGGGTTCACTGATCCTTGTCGCCGGTTCGCTCTCTGATTTGCTGGGCCGGGTTGTCGTTCTCCGGGCAGGCCTGATCGGGTTCGGCGCGACATCAGTGATGTGTGCGCTGGCACCGACAGCGGACTGGCTGGTCCTGGCCAGGGCGCTTCAAGGCGTCGCGGGCGCCTTGCTGGTGCCCAGTTCCCTGGCTCTGATCACATCAAACTTCGACGAAGCGCCCCGGGCGAAGGCAATCGGCCAGTGGACTGCCGGTACAACCGTGGCTTTCATCGCGGGACCCCTGCTCGGCGGAGTGCTCGTTGATTCGGTGGGCTGGCGTTGGATCTTCGGAATCAACGTCCTGCCCATTGCCGTGACCTTGTACCTGCTAGCCGTGTTGCGGGTCAAGGATGTTCGCAAGGAGGGCGTGCGGATCGACTACGCGGGTGCCGTGCTCTGTGTGCTCGGGTTGGCGGGGCCGGTCTACGCGTTGATCGAACAGGGCAACTATGGCTGGGGGAGTCCGCTCATTCTGATGCCCCTCGCCCTCGGTATCCTGTGCCTCGCCGGGTTCATTTGGCGGGAAAAGACCGCGAAGTACCCGCTCCTGCCGCTCAGCCTCTTCTCCGTCCGAAACTTTGCCGTAGGCAACGTGGCTACGGCCTTCGTCTACGCCGCGCTGTCGATCGGCGGGTTCATCATCGTGCTTTTCCTGCAGCAGGTTGCCGGGTTTCCGGCGACGTCGGCCGCTCTGGCCTTGCTTCCCGTCAGCCTCGTCAACATCCTCTTGGCGTCATGGTTTGGCTCACTGGCCGGGCGGTTCGGGCCGAGGTGGTTCATGGCCTTCGGACCTGCCCTCGCCGGGGGCGGCTATCTCCTGATGCTCGCGTCGGAAATCCCGGTCGATTACTGGACCCAGCTGATGCCCGGGATCCTCCTGTTCGCAGTCGGGCTCTCGGCGACAGTCGCGCCGCTAACCGCCGCCATTCTCGGTTCGGTGTCGGAACAGCAGGCAGGTATCGGTTCGGCAGTGAATAACGCCGTCAGCAGGGTTGCCGGTCTGGTCGGCATCGCGCTGGTGGGCCTCGTCATGGGCGGCAAACTTGATCTCGACGGATTTCACCGGGTGGTGACCGTGACGGCGGTGTTGCTCATCCTCGGGGGCATCGTTTCCGCCGTCGGTATCCAGAACCCGCCTAAGCGGCCTGCACTTCGGGCCAGGCAGAAAGTCCCATCCCAAGGCACCCGGAGCTACCGTATTTTCAGACCGGGCCGATAGGGCTAAGGGATTCCATCGGACCGACCGAACGTACCGGCCGAGGCCCTCGGGTATCTGTGCCGTCCAGGGCAGTGGGTGATGTAACAGCTGTTACTTACCTTGTTGTAGCAGTATATGATTGTCGCATGGATTGGTTGGTTCTTGTTGTCCGGTTGACTGGTGAGGCCTCACGGACGAGGGTCGGTGTGTGGCGGGAGCTCCGGAGGATCGGTGCTGCGCCAGTGGCCTCAGGGGTGTGGACCGTTCCGGACACGCCGTTCTTCTCGGAAGCCGTGCCGAGGGTCGTGGAGCTGGCCGGCCGCGGAACCGGCAGCGTCCTTGTCCTGCCCACGCCGGGCACCGGCGATGCGGGAGTGGAAGGCCTGCGCTCGGCATTCGAGGAGCTCAGGTTGGATGAGTGGAAGGAATTCACCGGCGATTGCGGGGCGTTCGAGGCCGAAATCGCCAAGGAAACCCGAAGCGGCAAGTTCACTCTGGCGGAGCTGGAAGAGGAAGAGCAGAGCCTGGACCGCTTGCGGCGCTGGTACCGTGATCTGAAAAGCCGTGACGTTCTGGAACTGCCGGAAGCGCAGGCCGCCGACGAGCGGTTGCGCGAGTGCTCCGCTGTATTCGACGAGTACGCCGAGAAGGTCTACGCGACTCTGCATGCCCCGGCCGGCCATGGCCTGCCTGGGGCCGGGGAGTAGGGGCCGTGCAGTGGTGGCAGACGGCGCTGGGTATCCTGGCCGGGCTCGTTGGCGTCTACGCGGTTCTTCTGCTGGGGTTGTGGGTCTATGCGAGGTCCCATCCGGAGACGGTGGGTATGCGGGACGCGTTGCGGCTGCTGCCGGATGTGTTGCGCGTGCTGAGGCGTTTGGCGGCCGACCCGGCGGTATCCCGCGGCGCCCGGATCAAGCTGTTGCTTTTGCTGGGATATCTGCTCTTGCCGCTGGATCTTGTACCGGACTTCCTCCCGCTGATTGGCTATGCCGATGACGTGATCATCATGGCCCTGGTTCTTCGTTCCGTGATCCGCTCCGCGGGTCCGGAGTCTTTGCGGCGGCATTGGCCGGGCACCCCGGCCGGGCTTGCCGTCATCGAACGGCTGGCCGGCCTGCCGGCACCCATCGCCGGAAACGCCGGGGGCGCCGGGAAAGAGAGCACAGATGCTGCCTGAAATTTTGAAGCGCCCTGAGATGGCGCGCTTGAGACGTCGCGGGTTCATCCTTGAGGGCATCACGTTGGGCTGGAACGTCGTCGGAGTGGCAGTTCTTGCCGTCACTTCCATCACGGCCGGATCGGTGGCGCTGGCCGGCTTCGGCCTGGACAGCCTGATCGAGATCGGTGCCAGCACCGTGGTGATCTGGGAACTCTCCGGGACCGGGGAACGGCGTCAACGGTTTGCGTTGAGGCTGATCGCCGGGGCGTTCGTTGCCCTGGCTCTCTATCTGCTCATCCAATCCGGACTTGCCCTGGCGGCCGGGCACCACGCACGGCCGAGCCCCGCCGGAATTATCTGGACGGCTGTCACGGCAGTGGTGATGTTCGCCCTCTCAGCCGGAAAGGCCCGCACGGGCAAGGCGCTGGGCAATCCCCTTCTGATAGCAGAGGGCAAGGTGACGTTTATCGACGGTCTTCTGGCGGCCGCCGTGCTGGCCGGTATCTTGCTGGACACCTTTGCCGGTTGGTGGTGGGCCGACCCCGTGGCCGGTATGGTCATCGTCTACTACGCGGTCCGCGAAGCCGTGGCCATCTTTCGCCACGATCACTGATCGTTCGGAATCAGCCACCTGGGTGGCTTAGGCTTTCCGTATGGGACTAATAATCACACTGCTTATCATTTGGCTTATTCTTTCGATCCTTGGCTTCGCAGTGAAGGGTCTGCTCTGGTTGGCCATCATCGGCCTGGTGCTCCTGGTGGCTACGGCTGTATGGGGCTGGGTGAAGCGCAAGGCCAAGGCCTGATGCAACCCTGATCTTCATTCGGCGGCGGTCGGTCCTCTTCAGGACCGGCCGCCGTTTTCGTGAAATTCGCGGAGTCAATGAGCCAACTCGGGGGTGGCGTCCTCAACAGGAGTGGGTTGGCGTTCTACCGGATAGGGAACTGCACCTGTCCGTCGAGGTCCGGCGCGCCGCTACGAGCTGGTGCTGGATGCCAGTACACCCAGGCCGAGCGCGGCGATGATGCCGCTGCTGCCGCGTTCGAGCCAACTGCTCACCCGGGGGCGCTGCAGCCAGGCCATCGCCTTCGCTGCCGCGACGGCTACAGCCGCCAGGTAGAGGAATCCAATGGCGCTTTCGATGGCACCGAGCACCATGGCTGTATCCAGCGTGTTGCCGCCGTGTGGAATGAACTGCGGCACGACGGCGAGGTAGAACAGGCCGACCTTGGGGTTGAGCAGTGTGGAGAACGCGCCGGCGCCGAAGCCGGTCCTTCGGCTGTAGCTCCGGCGGGGAGCGTGCCCGGCCGCCGGGGATGCAGTTGTGCGGCGCGCCCGGATCAGCGACGAGATTCCCAGATACAGCAAGTACAACCCGCCTGCGATCTTCAGCCAACGGAACACTTCCGCCGAGTCCTCCAGCACGGCGGCGAGCCCCACTCCCACCAGCGCGGCCCAGACCAGGGATGCCAGAGCTGAGCCCAGCGCCGCCGCCAGGCCGGCCCCGGCACTTTGCAGCGAGATCCTCAGCACCAGGAAGGTATCCGGGCCGGGGGTAACGGAAAGCAGCAGGCACAGCCCGGCAAAGGCCAGGAGGGTCACGGCGGTCATGGGCACCATTGTCCTTTCGCTGGCCGCCCGACTGCAATCCGTCGCGATGGTTTGCTGCTTACCGGGCATTGCATGACGCCGGTTGGACGCCGCGGACGCATCGCCTTGCCCTTCTTCGGCGGAGCCATGACACAGGGATTCCGTCCGCATGCGGGCGCCACTGCCCGCTAGCTTTTGTCGTCTGACGCCTCACGCACGCGCATGAGCCAGTCGGCGGCAAGGGCTCGCACGAGGTTGGGTTGCTCATGGATCAAGGCGTGGCCGGCGCGGTCGAGTACGGCCAACGTAGCGCGTGGGTAGTGCAGGATCAGCTCCGACGGTCCTGTGTGCCCGGCGGTGGCATCCTGTCGCCCGGCAACGACCAACACCGGATGAGGATAGGCTTTCGCGGCTTCCGGCCGATCCCGCAACTCCCAGTGCGAAAAGATCCGCATCAGGCTCGACTCGTCAGCCAGGGACGTTGCGGGAGCCACATACTCCTGGAACCGACGCAGCGTTTCAGGCGTCTGCACAACGAAGTAGCTGCGGTAAGTAGCCTCGAGATCCGAGCCGAGTGCACCGGTCAGATCGACCGACGAAACAAGGACCTCGTGCTGAGGCACGTCGCGCGTCTGTTGGCCAACAGGGCAGATTAGCGCCAGCCCGACGGCCTGATCAGGTCGCAGACTCGCAATCGCACGGGCCAGGTAGCCGCCGTAGGACTGACCCACGATAAGAAACGGTTCATCACCAATAGTGCTGGCGATAAGGCCGAGCAGAATGTCCACGACGTCGTCATTGCTCGTGATCGTCTCAGGCGCCGGGGTCCGGCCCATCCCGGGCAGGTCCGGATACAGGCGCCGGTAGCCAGGCACGTCGTCGAAAATCGGTTCAAGGGCACCGGCGATCTCGCGATGATCCACACCGGCGCCGTGCAGAGCGAGAACCGGCGTGCCACTGCCGTACTCGGCGTAATGCACAGAAACTCCGCTAACCGTGGTCTCCATCACGCTATGGTAAAACGCGTTGCGACGATACCCGCCATCATCGACGGCACCTGAGACCGCTCCAGATAAAGCTGCGCTGTGGTGGGAGGATGATCTGATGACGCCAAGTGTGGACGTATTTCTGCGGGGGCCCCGGGGGCGCCGTCTGTGCCTCGAACTGGCGATGCAGCTGGATCCGGAGGTCAAAACGGCGGCCTTCTGGTTGGGATACGAACTTGATAGTGGACCGGGGACCTCGCGGGTCGCGCTGAGCGCTGCTGCCTCCGGGGAGACCGCGATGCCGGCCTTTGCCGCGTCACCAGAACAGCTGGCTGCCAGGCTCGCCTCACTGGATTTTACCGACCTTGACAGCGACCTGGTGCAGGCGGCCCTCGAGCGGTCCGTGGACGCTGCAAGGTACTGGCAGGCACCCGATGGAGAGGACGTGCTCGCGGATCTCCCGGGTGTGACGGCGGCCCTGTCGCCCGTCGCGGAACAGGTCATGGCGCTGCCCGACATCCAGTGGTTCTGGCAGCCTCGCCGGGCGGAGCAGTGGGCCATCGACTGGCGATCGACAGACGGCCAGGCACTGCTGCCGAAGAATCCGCGACAAACACTGGCTGGGTGGGGCCGAGACGAACGAGCCGGTGAATTGCGGGCCGCGCGCGAACGCCCGGGCGACCCTCGCGCCAACTGGTCAGGAACCTGGTGGTCGATACCGCACGGGCTAGTCCACACCGTTGGGCAGGTCCCGGCCGCACTGAGCCTCGTGGAAGATTCCCTGGGTTGGGAGCAGGCGACCACGGTTCCAGTTCAGGGAGCGGGCCGGACACTTGAGATCGGCACAGCAAAAGACTGGATAACGCTGTGCCGCACGTTCCCAATGGAGGTCACTGCATCCCGGCGACACGACTGGTTCCGCCTGACTGGACGCGACGGCCGGTGGGTCATCCCGGATTGGGAACAAGTGGCAGGGGAGTGGGACGCCGCGCACCTCTCCGTCCTGGGTTACCTCGACGGCGCGACGCGCCCACTACAGGTCGACGCCGAAACGGCGACGGTCATCGCCGGATGGGCCCCGGACAGCACGATCTGGCTGACAGATGTCTCGCACGAATCGGGTGGCCCGCGGCAGGCATGGCACCGCGCCTCGCACGGCGACCCCTGGACTCTCGCGCCGTAACAGTCGAACACCGACAGGTTTCGGCCGTCACCGCCAGATTTCGGCGACCAGCTCCGCGAGGGCTCTGCCCTGGCTGTAACCAGCTCGAGCCGCAGGCGGACGCAAGGACAGATCCATCGCATTGGCGCCGAACATGTGCTCGGCGGCGCTATCCGGGAAGATAGTTTGGACCCTGCTGCCCCCGGCGCGCAGTTCGTCGACTTGGGTGGCGAGATCCATGCCCCACTCGAGCGGCATCCGCGACCTGCCGCCGAAGGGTGACAGCACCAGCACAAGCCCGTATCCCGCCGCCAGGTCGGCGTTCTCACTGCGTCGATAGCCGCCGTTAATGTACCGGCTCCCGCCGATGCGGTAGCCGTTGCTGGTGCTGGCGGCGACGGCGTCCACCAGATCGATTCCGCTGTTGCGGTCGAACACGACCGGTTCCCCGGTATCCGCATCAACAGCCGCGATCAGCACGGGCTGTTGCGGCCAGTGCCGGCTGGGAAGCCGGGCCGCGACGATGTCGCGCCAGCGCATCTGGGCAGAGCCGTTGGAAGCTTCCATCTCGAGTGCCGCGGCGCCCATCCTGCGGCGCATGTCGGAGGCATCCGCAGCAGAACCAATGATTCCGTTGGACCACTCCAGATAGGTCTGCCCCGAGAAATTCGTTGCGCGTCCCTTGTCCGGTCCGGAATGGCCGGCTTGTGGCCGAGGCACCTCGGCGAGGATGGCGGCGTACAGTTCGGCCGGCCGTGTCCCGCTGGTGATCTGGGCAGCCACTGTCGATCCTGCCGATGTCCCGATGATGAGATCGGCCTCGGTGACATCGATGCCGGCATCGGACAGGCCGGCGATGAGACCGAGTTCCCACGCATTGCCTGCCGCTCCGGCGCCGGCGAGCACCAAGGCCCGCTTGTGTGAATTGCCTGCCTGTCGTCCGGCGCCTGCCTGTTGGCCGGGAGCGGGCCAATTTCCGGGCTGTGGTGTCCGCGTCGCTGCAATGGCACCGGAAGCGGTCGCCGAACGGATGCGCGGAGTTGAAGAAGGTGTTGTGTTCATGGGAGTCGCCTTTCGCGAATTTGCCTTGCGGCACTCCCGGAGACGACTACTTCAGTCGCGCGACCGTGGACTTCGGGGGAGCGCCCATTACGGAAACTGCGTTCATGGGTCTCACCTCCTGAAGATTGATCACGATCACCGGAAAGCTATCACGCCGGCAAGGCGGGGCACAACGGGCTTCAAGCCGCCAGAGCGAGCACCGGCTGAGTCGCCACACGCACCGGCAGCAAGTCTTGCCGGCGTAAGCGCGATGTGCTCACCACCCGGCCGTGCCCGGGCCGCCCTTGAAAGGACCAACGATCTGCGTGGTGATCCAACCGCCGTAGAAGTCACCTTCCTGGAAGGTCACCTGCTCGCCGTCGACTTGGCAGGAGTCCATGTGAGCCGGGTAGAGGGCCACCCGGGAGCTGAGCGCCCCGAAACCCAGGGTGGGTTCGGGATAGGTCCACCCGCCACGGGGAACGACGACTCCGCCGGCAACGACGTCGAAGTAGTGCGCTTCCCCCTTGAACTCGCAGAAGCTGGTGCCCCCGACCGGGACGAGTACACCGGCAGGGAATGAGTCCAATGGCAAGTAGTAGACAGGCGGGTGACTTGTCTCCAGGACGCGCACCGCATCGGTGGTGTCGGCAATCACCTGCCCGCCAAGCCGCACGATAACCCGTTCGGATCGGGGCTCCACCCTCGGCGGCCGCGGATAGTCCCACACCGATTCTTGGCCCGCCTTGGGTTTGATGGGCTGGGGACGCCGGAAAAGGCCTGAAGAACCGTGTGCAGGAGTCATGTCCCCATGGTGCCATCTTCTGCTGGGATCCCACCGTGAGCGCGACGCAGCCGTGCGTTCGCGCATCCGCCGACCGCGAGCCAGCCGCTAGTCGCCGGCGGCTTCGCGGCCGCGGCGCACGATCAGCCGGTCGGGGCTGTGGACCACTGACGTGTCCTTGTCCTCGTAGTCGAACTGGTTGAGGAAGTAGCGCATGGCGTTGATCCGACCCCGCTTCTTGTCGTTGAACTTGATGGTGATCCACGGCGCATGGTCCGTGTCGGTCCGCAGGAACGTCTCCTCCTTGGCGGCCGTGTACTCCTCCCACCGGTCCAGGGAGGCGAGATCGATGGGCGAGAGTTTCCAGCGCCGCACCGGGTCGATCTGCCGGATCGCAAAACGGGTGCGCTGCTCGTGGCGGGTCACCGAGAACCAGAACTTGGTCAGGTGGATCCCGGAATCCACCAGCATCCGCTCGAAGAGCGGGGCCTGAACCATAAAGGTGTCGAACTCCTGCTCCGTGCAGAAGCCCATGACCCGCTCCACATTTGCCCGGTTGTACCAGGAGCGGTCGAACATCACGATCTCCCCGGCCGTCGGCAGGTGCTGGATGTAGCGCTGGAAATACCACTGGCCCAGTTCACGGTCAGAGGGTTTACTCAATGCCACTGCCCGGGCCGAGCGGGGATTCAGGTGCTCGGTGAAGCGCTTGATTGTTCCGCCCTTGCCGGCCGCATCCCGGCCCTCGAAGACGATCACGTGCCTGAGCTCCTGGTCCTGGCCCCAGTACTGGAACTTCAGCAGTTCAACCTGCAGCCGGTATTTCTCCAGCTCGTACTCTTCGCGGGACATCCGTTGCTCGTAGGGGTAGTCTTCCCGCCACGTCTGGACGGCCGAGCCGCCGGGGTGAATCAGTTCCGGATCTTCGCCTTGCCCCCCGCGCACCGTGTACCCCATCTCCACCAGGTGGTCGATGGCCTCACGCAGGTTTTCCCGGAGCCAGCCCTGGTCCTCAGGTGTCCACGTCCTGTCCGCCGGCGTCATCCCGGCCCCCTTCCGGCCCCCTCGAACCAGCTGCCGGCCTTCCAGATGCCGGCGGTGTTCGATGCTCAACTGCGTTCATAGAATGCGACCAGCCTAAGCCGACAAGTGGAGCTCACGATAGGGACGGGCTGGGGGATACTTTCCGCCACCTGACCCGCCGGCAGGGACTACCTACCCTTGCGTGCCGGTCCGGCCGGGTCGATGGTTCGCTTCAGAAGAGCGTGATGCCGGTGAGTTCGGCCAGTTTGTCGGTGAGCTTGTCCTGGAAATCAGCGTCGGTGACCTCCGGGGCCGGTTTCCGCGGCCGGCGGTGGTGCCAGTACATTCCGGAGACCTGGGCGACCGGGTCAGGGCTGACGGCGAGCCAGCCCTGGGTGTCCTGGCCCAGGGCGAGGTCGTCGGGGGCGCCGGCGCCGCCCATCTTGGTGGGCACCCAGCCGGGGTCAACGGAGTTGCTGAGCACGTTGGTCCACTGCCGGGCGACGGCAGCGGAGAGCGCGGAAACGTAGAGCTTGCTCTCGGAGTAGGCGGCGCTGGCGTCCCAGCGCCGCCGGGTCCAATCGATGTCCTGAAGGTTTCCGCCGGCCGCGCGGTGCATCCCGCTGCTGAGGTAGATCAGGCGGTGCGGCCGCTCGATCAGCGCGGTGAGAATGTAAGGGGCCAGAACGTTGATGGCCAGGGTGCGGGAGTGTCCCTCCGGGGTCGCGACGCGCCCCGGCGAGAGGTAGACGCCCGCGTTATGGATGACGGCGTCCATCCGCCCGTGAGCGTTCACCTGCGCGGCCAGTTCCCGGGTTTCGGAGGCCCTGCTGAGGTCACCGATCACGATGCCGATGGCAAGCGGCGCGAGTTCTTCGAGGGTGGCGGCGCGTTCCCTGGAGCGGGCGTGCAGCAGGACCTCGTCGCCGCCGTTCAGGAGCGTCCGGGCGGTGGCGAGGCCAAGTCCGTCGGTGGAGCCTGTGATGAAAATCCGAGCCATGAGGATGGTCCTTTCTTCACCGTTACCTATGAAGGTTGCTGCTTGCCACTTGATGGCCTTAGCTGGGACGGGTCACACTCAAGAATGAACGCCCTGCGCCCTCATCTAGGCGGATTCGAGAACGTTCTTGAGATTGGTCAACTGAGCGACCTCGGCATTCATGGTGCGGACAATCACCGGGCCCACGAGCTTCATGAGTCCCTTGGGCTCCAGGTCCAGGCTGAAACGAACGGTCGTTCCGCCCGGCGCTTCACTGAGCCGGTACGCACCGGCCGGACGGGCCGGACCGGCCACCACCTGGAAGCCCAGGAGCTTTCCGGGGTCCGCCGCGGTGATTTCATAGTCCCCGACGATCGGCCGGCCGCCGGGGCCCGAGAGGGTCTGGCTGTACACGGCACCGAGGTCCCCGGGTGTTCCACTCTTCAGTGCTATGTCCTGAACCCCGGAGCGCCATGCGCGGTTATTCAGCCCATCCGCGAGGAACGCATAGACGTCCTCCGGTGATCGGTTGATGGTGGTCTCGTTCTCGGCGTGAGCCATTGCTACCCCTGCTGGTTTTAGTCCGGACGCGTCCAGGCCGGTCGATCGATGTTGTCCATACAGTCCGGCGTGCGCCGGCATTTAGCGGATTGCTTCTTCAGGCTCTTCAGCCATGGGGCTCAGGGTCATCCGGGTGGTGACCAGGAGAGATCCGAGCAGGGATCGGGCGGCCGCGAGCAGCACATTAACCTCAGGGCTGGCCAGTTCATAGAACAACCTGCCCTCGCGCCGTGAGGGGACAATCAGGCGCTGGCGGCGGAGAATGCTCAAATGTTGGGAGAGGTTCGACGGCTCAAGGCCCGTGTTGTCGCGCAGTCGGCTTACGGCAACTGGTCCGTCGGCGAGCATTTCCAGCAACTGGATTCGGGCAGGGTGGCCCATGGCCTTGAACAGTTCTGCCTTCACATCGGTCTGGACCGGACTTGCAGGAAGATCATCCGGCATCGGTGCCTCCCTCCTTCACATTCAACTATTCTGAACCGTGCGTCTGTGCAGACCCCGGCGACAGGAAAACTAGCACGTGCAAGACAGAAAAGTCTGTCTTGCACACCCATCAATTGGTCAGCCCGCTTACATATCGTAGCGCCGGACCGCTGCAGTGTCGTCGCCGCCGCCGGACAGGGTGGTACCTCTTGCGCAGGTGAGTTGCATAGTTCAGACTTTCATGAATTCATCAATTCGATCCGGCCGGTACGAGTGACTGGCATCGTTCGGGTGGATTCAGGCTGTTCCCGGTGACAACGGCGTCGCCGGGAACAATCGGGTCCCGGCTTCCAGGAGGGTTCTATGACAGGCATGTTCGAACTGTTCACCGATTCCGACACGTCCTACCGATTTCGACTTACGGCCCCGGACGGGACCGTCATGGCCCTCTCCAGGCCCTTTCCAGACCTGCCGGCGGCGGTGGCCGGGATCGCAGCAGTACGGGAGTATGCCGGCATGGGGCTGGTCTCGGAAATTTCGGCACCGCGAGATGACGCGCTGCTCCAGTCCGTAGCCGAGGGCATTCCCGTGGAACCCAGCGCTCAGAGGCGCGGAGTTCACGAAGCGCACGTGAAGGGCCAGCGCGCCCGGGCGAGACCGGCCCGCGGCTGGGCGCCCAGGTCTCCTGAAGGGCCGCCGCGCCTCCGCATCCCGTCCGCAGCGCGCTTCTTGGGCCGACTCGCAGGGACCCGGAACCAGCAGCTGATCGTGCGGTGGCGGCAGGCATTGGAGACGCGGACTGCGCAGGTTGGGCTCAGTTCGTGCTGACCGTGTCCCGGGACAGGGCGTCCGCCGCCGCCGCCGCCGGCGGGCCGGGCAGGCAGGCCCGGCCATGACGGAGTTGAAGGCGTTGCAGGCCTATTCCAGCGCGCTGGCCACCGAGGGCTGCCTCGCCGGGACCTTTCGCTACGATGCTGCCTCGGGGGAGCTGCAGTGGTCCGAGCAGATGTACCAGATCCACGGCTATCACCGCGGCGAGGTGGTGCCCACGGTGGGTGTTCTTATGCAGCACGTGCATCCTGACGACCGGAAGCCGTGCAGGGAAATCTTTGAGGATGTGTGCCGTGGCGGAGGTTTTTTCGCCAATTATCATCGTCTCTTCGACGCACGCCGGCGTGAACGCCGCGTCCTGACGGCGGGGGAGGGCGTGCTGGACAGTGACGGGAAGCTGCTGTTCGTCGACGGGTTCATCCTGGACCTCACCAGAACAGTTCAACTTGAAACGGACCGGTCCGCCCGCGAGGCCGTCGCCGGAGCCATCGGCACCCGAGGCCTTATCGAACAGGCCAAGGGCATCCTGATGGGAATACTCCACATCGGTTCCGACGACGCCTTCGAACGGCTTTCCGCCTACAGCCAGCACCACAACATCAAGTTGGCCCACACGGCTTCGGCCATCGTCCGGCTGGCCAACAGCACGCACGAATCCGCGACCCTCCGCAGCTTCGTCCACGCACTGGACGGTCGTTTCTCACAACGCCGCGATGGCGACCGGGTTCTGCATCCCTAGGTGGGGGTAAGGCGCCGGGCGGGTCCTCGGCCGGCCCGCCGGCGTCGTGCTGGCCGACAGCGCCGGTGGAATCCGGCGGAGACTGATAGCACACTCCGAGGCAGACCGGTCTGTACGCCTCGGTCCGGTGTAAAATTTTTTTATCATGACTGTCAACGACGCCGAGGGTCCTACGCTGCTGCCCGCCACAGCCATGGCCGGACGCGACGAGCCGGTGGACCGTATCCTCGCCACTGCTTACGAGTTATTCTCCCGCCGCGGCATCCGCGACGTAGGGGTCAATGAGCTGATCAGCAGTTCAGGGGTATCCAAGGCAACCTTCTACCGGCACTTTCCGTCCAAGGACGCCCTGGTGCTGGCCTTCCTGGAACTCCGCGACCAGGTGTGGACCGTGGACCTGATCGTGGCCGAGGCCAGCCGGCGGGGCAACACCCCCGAGGAGAGGCTGCTCGCCGTCTTTGACGTGTTCGGTGACTGGTTCCAGCGCGAGGATTTCGAGGCGTGCTCGTTTATCAATGTGCTGCTGGAAATGGGCGCCGGGCACCCGCTGGGCAAGGCGAGCATCGATTACCTCAGCCGCATCCGCGGGCATATCCAGGCGCTGGCCGAAGAAGCCGGGCTGGACCGCCCCGAGGAATTTGCCCGGTCCTGGCACATCCTGATGAAAGGCTCCATCATTTCCGCCACCGAAGGGGACGCGCTGGCCTCCAAGCGCGCCCAGCAGATGGCGCGATGGCTCATCGAGCACCACCGGGGCCTCTAGCCGCTGCGCCCGGGGATTCCCCGTCCCGGTTACCGGCATCTCTTTAACCCGGGACGCGGTAACCCGGCACGCGCCATAGCGCCCTGACAAACCGCTCCGATAACAGCTGCGCCATGCCCGGGCCGCGATCCGCAAGGGTGCCGGCCTGCGTTCCCTGATCCCTCTGACTGCTGGGCACTTGCGGAATACGTTAGTGATCACTAACGTATTAGTTGTGTTGGATGCCTTGGAGATTGCTGCGGAGCCGAACCGGCGACGCCTGCTGCATCTTCTCGCCAGCCACGAACAGGCTGTCGGGGAGCTGGCCGCCCATTTCACGGTCAGCCGCTCCGCGGTGTCCCAGCACCTGCTGCTCCTGGAGCAGGCCGGCCTGGTATCTGCCCGCAAAGAGGGCCGGAACAGGTACTACCGACTCGACCCAGGCGGCATGGGCCGGCTGCGTGACCTTGTCGAACAGTTCTGGACCTACGAACTGGACCTGCTGGCATCAGATGCGGCCGCACTTGCCGCCCAGCGTCACCGGCCCCCTCAACATCACACGACCACTTCCGATGCTTCGCCTCAAGACAAGGGACCACTCTCATGACGTTCGATAAAACCATTCACCTGCCCGTCAGCGCCGACGAGGCCTTTGCGCTCATCACCGAGCCGGAACGTCTGCGCCGCTGGCAAACGGTGGCGGCCCGCGTTGACCTTCGGATAGGCGGCGACTACCGCTGGACCGTCACTCCCGGCCACCACGCCGCCGGCACATTCCAGGAGATCGAGCCGGGCAAGCGCATCGTCTTCACTTGGGGCTGGGAGTCCGGAATGGACCTGGCGCCGGGCGCGTCCACCGTGACCATCACGCTGGAGCCCGACGCCGGGGGCACCACGCTCCGCCTGGTCCATGCCGGCCTCAACGCCGAACAGGCCGCAGCACATGCCGAAGGCTGGAACCACTACCTGGGCCGCCTGATCGCCGAGACCTCCTCCCCGGACGGCGCCGGTCCGGACGCATGGTCGGCTGCCCCGGACCCGATCGATCACCTCAGCTCGGCCGAGGCTTCGCTCGCCGTGCTCCTGGGCGTGCTGCGCAAGCTCACCCCGGAGGACCGTGAGAAAGCCACTCCCTGCGAAAATTTCACGGCCCACGAGTTGCTGGAGCACCTGGCCGGTTCGCTGAAGCAGATCGGCGGGGCGCTGGGCGCGGACGTAAGCGACGACGCCGGGGCGGGCCCGGAAGTTCGCATCGCCGGACTCGCGCAGGCCACCCTGGAGGCGTTCAGCCGCCGCGGCTTCGAAGGCACCATCGACATGGGCTTCGCCGAGCTGCCCGCGACCGTCGTCGCCGGGATCGTCAACCTCGAGCTGCTCGTCCACGCGTGGGACTTCGCGAAGGCCACCGGCCAGGAACTTGTAGTTTCCGACGTCGTCACGGATCACGTTGAGGCCCTGGCCTTGGTGACCATCTCGGACCAGGTCCGCGCCAGCGGCAGCTTCGCCGCTGTCCAGCCGGTCGCGGAGACTGCGAGCAGCCTGGAGCGCCTGATCGCGTTCACCGGCCGGACCGTCGCCGTCTGAAGTTTTCCAACCTAAGCCCGTCAAGACCGCCAGGAAAGCAGGAGCAACATGACCAAGTTCGTCTTCCTCTATCACGCCCCGATGACCCCCGCCGAGGCCGCGCCGCCCGCGCCGGATGACATGGCAGCCGCCATGGAACAGTGGAACAACTGGGCCGCCAAGGTCGGCAACGGCCTGATCGACTTCGGAACGCCGCTGGCCAACGGTGTTCGCGTTTCCGCGGGCGGAGCCACTGCGCCAAGCCAGCGTGAAGTCGCCGGATACAGCATCATCGAGGCCGACAGCCTTGAGGCGGCCGTGGAACTGGCCAAGGTGCACCCGCACCTGAACATGCCCGGCGGCTGCGAAATCGAGGTTCACGAGGCGCAGCAGATCCCCGGAATGTAAGCAGCGGCTCGGCCCGATGCTCAAGGCGTGTTCGCCGCTGCTTAAGAGCAGCGGCGGACACGCCTTTATTCGTCCTGTTGTGCGCCTGGTCGTGCTGGGCCCTGACCGCCGGTACCGCGCCGGCGCGCAACATTCGGCCACATCTCCAGCAATCTTTCGTCCCATGCACGACAGTGGCGCGGCGCCGGCCCCTTCACGCGCCGTCGCCGGGCGTCACCAAGACTTCACAGTGCCGGGCCGGTGTGGCACGGGTGTGTCCCAGGATGGGCGCAAATGACCGCGTGAGTCTTGCCCTGTTACGGACTGCTTCGCGCTGCGTCCGATCGGGTACCGGGGGTGCGTCCATGGCTGTTTCCGTCGCCGGATTACGCGCGGTTTCCTCGGGTTTCGAGGCACCTGCGGAACGGATTCGACTCTGCTCTGATGGTGGGCACGGTCCGGTAGCCCCGGTCCGCACCATCGAATCCAGAAAGAATCCGCTATGAAAAACCGACACTTACCCGCAGGACTTTTCTCCACCTTGGGCGTTGCTGCCGCCGTGGCGGTCTCGCTGGTGGTCTCCGGTTGCGGCGGCCCTGCGAGCGCCCAGTCCCCGGCCGGAAATACCCCCGGGGCACCCGAAGTGACCGAACTCCGCTACGAGGGCTCGGCCAACAACGTGAGCCTGCCGGAGCTGGCCGAGGACCTCGGCTACCTCGGCGACGTCAAGCTGAACTGGGTGGGCAACACCATCAGCGGGCCGGCGAGCATCCAATCAGCCGCGACAGGAGCCACCGACTTCGGCGGCGCCTTCTCCGGCGCCGTGGTCAAGCTCATCGAAGCCGGCGCGCCGGTCACTGCGGTGATCAACTATTACGGCGAGGACGAGAAGACGTTCAACGGCTTTTACGTCACCCAGGACAGTCCGATCCGGACGCCGCGGGATCTGATCGGCAAGAAAATCGCCGTCAACACCCTGGGCGCCCATGCGGACGCCGTGATCAACAGCTACCTGAAGAAGAACGGACTGTCGCAGGAGGAAATCAGGCAGGTCCAGCTCGTCGTCGTTCCGCCCAATGACACCGAGGAGGCCATCCGCCGCGGCCAGGTCGACGTCGGGGCGCTCGGCGGAGTGCTGCAGGATAACGCCGTCGCCACGGGCGGCCTGAGGTCCCTGTTCAGCGACTTCGAACTCTTCGGAACGTTCGCCGGAGGCCAGATCGTCCTGCGCAAGGACTTCATCGAGAAAAACCCGGAAACCACGAAGATCTTCACCACCGGTGTGGCCAAGGCCATCGAGTGGGAACGCAGCACCCCCCGCGACGAGGTGATCGCCCGGTTCACGAGCATCATCAACAAGCGCCAGCGCTCCGAAAGCACCGCCGCATTGAAGTACTGGAAGAGCGTCGGAGTCCCGTCCAAGGGGGCCATCAGCGACCAGGACTTCACCCGCTGGTCAGCATGGCTGAACGACACCGGCATCGTCAGCGGCGGGATCACCCCGTCCAAGTACTACACCAACGATTTCAACGGACTGCTGAACGGGGCGGCATCATGACCCGCGGTACCGGACCGACGCCGAAAATCAGCCTCCGCAACGTCGGGAAACAGTTCACCGTCCGGCCCAGCAAGGACCAGCCCGAGGGCTCCACCCTGACGGCGCTGGAGGGCATCACCCTGGACGTCGCCGCAGGCGAGTTCATTACTCTGGTCGGACCGAGCGGCTCCGGCAAAACCACCCTCCTGGACCTCCTCGCCGGGCTCACCCGGCCGGACGCCGGCCAGGTGCTCGTGGACGGCAAGGAGGTGACCGGGCCAGGCCGCGACCGTGCAGTCGTCTTCCAGCAGTACGCCCTTTTCCCATGGCGCACCGCGGCCGCCAACGTCGCCTTCGGCCTCGAAGGAACCGGCAGCGACGGGCGCCGCCCGAGCCGGAGGGAACGTGCCGACAAGGCCCGCCACTACCTCGAGCTCGTCGGCCTCTCCGGGTTCGAGGACCGGTATCCCCATGAGCTATCCGGCGGCATGAAGCAGCGGGTTGCCCTCGCACGGAGCCTCGCGTACGAACCCGACGTCCTGCTCATGGATGAACCGTTCGCAGCGCTGGATGCCCAGACCCGGGAACAGCTCCAGGAGGAACTCCTGCGCATCTGGCGCTCCACGGGCAAGACCATCATCTTCATCACCCACGGCATCGACGAGGCCGTGTACCTGGGCCAGCGGGTCGCCGTGCTTAGCTCCCGACCCGGCCGGCTCAAGCAGATTGTCGACATTGACCTGGGGGAGCGGAGCGGTGACCGGGACGTCCGCTCCGACGCCGTCTTCGTCGAACACCGCCACGAAGTCTGGTCGCTGCTGCACGACGAGGTCCGGAAGGCCCAGGAAGCCGGGCACGCCAAGATCCGGCCCGACGGGTCCGCGCCCGACGAGGCACCCCAGCTCAGCAAGATCGAGCCCAGCAAGGGACAGCTCAGCACGGGAAGGGCAGCCTGATGACCGCACCAACACTGACCAAAGAGACCACCGCGCCTGCCGCTCCTAACACCCCTGCCGCCCCCGCTGCAGCCGCAACCGGGCGGCCCCCACAGCCCGCCGCAACCCGACGCCTTCCCGCCCTGGTCCGGTCCGGCGCCCGCAGGGCCGGGCGGGGGATCTGGGCCTCGGGCGCGATCGTGCTGTTCCTCCTGCTCTGGGAACTGGGTCCCACCTATCTCGCCTCGGCCTCGACCAGGGTATTCCTTCCGCCGCTGCACGAGGTCCTGCGGGCACTGGGATCACTCGTCGCCAAGGGCCAACTGCAGAACCATCTGGCAGCCAGCCTGACCCGCTCCGCCAGCGGCTTCGGCATCGCCGTCGTGGCCGCCGTCGCCCTTGGCCTGCTGGTCGCCTGGTACCGGTCCCTTGACCGGTTCCTCAACCCACTGCTGGAGGTCTTCCGGAACACCGCGGCACTGGCGCTGCTCCCGGTCTTCACCCTCCTGCTGGGGATCGGGGAGACCTCCAAGATCAGCATCGTCGCTTACGCCGCGTTCTTCCCCGTGCTGCTGAACACCATCGCCGGCGTCAGGACCGTCGACCCGCTGCTCGTCCGGGCCGCCCGCTCGCTGGGACTCTCCAACTTCCGGCTGTTCCAGAAGGTCATCCTTCCCTCGGCGGTGCCCACCATTTTCACCGGCATCCGGATGGCCGGAACGTCCTCGATCCTGGTGCTCATCGCCGCGGAAATGGTCGGCGCCAAGGCCGGACTCGGTTACCTGATCGTGAACGCACAGTCCAGTTTCCTGATCCCGGACATGTACGCCGGGATCCTCACCGTCTCGCTGCTCGGCCTGCTGGTCAACTACCTGCTGGTCGCCGTCGAACGGCACTTCTCCCGGTGGCGGACCGCCGTCGGATCCCAGTCCAACTAACCCCCACAGACCAAAGGACACAACCACCATGTCGACAACCACCGAAACCCGGCTCGAATTCCGGCAACTCAGCGCCCGCATCGGCGCCGAGATCCGGGGCCTGGACCTCAGCAATGACCTCAGCGACGCCACCATCGCCCAGATCCGTGCGGCCCTGAACACCCACAAGGCCCTGGTCTTCCGTGACGCCAACGTCCACGACGACGAAGCCCAGGTCCGCTTCGCCGCCCGCTTCGGCCCGCTCACCCAGGCACACCCAACCGTGGCCTCCGTCGAGGGCAAACCTGCCGTCCTGCCGGTGGACAGCGAAAACGGCAGCGCGAACAACTGGCACACCGACGTCACCTTCGTCGTGAACCCGCCGCAGGCCTCCACCCTGCGCAGCATCACGCTGCCGGCCTACGGCGGCGAGACCCTGATCGCCTCCGCGGCGGGTGCATACCAGGACCTGCCGGAGGAACTGCGGAACTTCGCCGACACCCTGTGGGCCATCCACACCAATGATTACGACTACTCCGTACCGAAAAACCTCGAGCACGCCAACGCCGGTGAGCGGCGGAAGGAATTCACCCGGATCCACTTCGAGACCGCCCACCCCGTGGTCCGGGTCCACCCACTGACCGGCGAGCGCGGCCTCTTCATCGGCGGCTTCGCCCAAAGGCTGCGCATCGTGGGACTGTCCAACACCGAATCCAAGGACATCCTGCGGCTGCTCCAGGCCTACGTCACCCGTCCCGAGAACGTGGTCCGCGTCAACTGGGAACCGGACCAGCTGGTGCTGTTCGACAACCGCATCACCCAGCACTACGCCCCGGACAACTATGACGGCCAGCCCCGGCAGCTGAACCGGGTCACGGTGGCCGGCGAGGTACCCCGCGGCGTCGACGGACGCAGCAGCACGTCCATCCAGGGCGACTCCTCCGTCTATTCCGACACGCTCGAACTGCGCGCCGACGTTCCCGGAGTTCAGCTGTGAGCGGGGCACGGCAGCTGCACCTGAACGCGTTCCTGATGAGCACCGGTCACCACGAGGCCTCGTGGCGGCTGCCGGAAAGTGACAGTTTCGCCGGGACGGACGTCGCGCATTTCCAGCAGCTGGCCCGAACGGCGGAACGCGGCACGTTCGATTCGATCTTCTTCGCGGACTCACCGGTGCTGCACGGCGACGTCGGCCAGCGGCCCTACGGCACACTCGAGCCGACCGTCCTGCTCGCCGCCATCGCCGCCGTCACCGACCGCATCGGGCTGATCGCCACGGCGTCCACAACCTACAACGACCCCTACAACCTGGCCCGCCGGTTCGCTTCCGTGGACCACATCAGCGGCGGCAGGACCGGGTGGAACGTGGTCACCACCGCCGGAGACGCCGCCGCGAGGAACTTCTCCCTGCGGGACCAGCCGGCCCACGCGCTGCGGTACGAGCGGGCCGCGGAATTCCTCGACGTGGCCCGCAAGCTCTGGGACAGCTGGGAGGACGACGCCGCCATCGGCGACAAGGAAGCCGGGACCTGGGGAGACAACACCCGGGTCCACCCGGTCAACCACTCCGGCACGTACTTCAGCGTCCAGGGGCCGCTGGACGTGCCACGCTCCGCCCAGGGCCACCCGGTGATTGTCCAGGCCGGCTCCTCAGAGGACGGCAAGGACTTCGCCGCACGCTACGCCGAAGCGGTGTTCACGGCGCAGCAGACGCTGCCCGACGCTCAACGCTTCTATGCCGACCTGAAGCGGCGAACCGCCGCCGCCGGCCGTGACCCGGGAACCATCAAGGTGCTCCCGGGCATCGTTCCCGTCATCGGCTCCACCGAGGCCGAAGCGCGGCGGCTTGAGCAAGAACTCGACGAGCTTATCCACCCGGAGCACGCCAGAAGGCAGCTCGCCGGGGTGCTGCGGGTCCCCGCAGCATCCCTGGCCCTCGACGCCGAGCTGCCGGACGACCTGCCCTCCGAGGACGAGATCGAAGGGGCCAAGAGCAGGTACACGCTGATCGTGGACCTCGCGCGGCGGGAACGGCTGACCGTGCGCCAGCTCATCGGCAGGCTCGGCGGCGGCCGCGGCCACCGCACCTTCTCTGGCACCCCTGAGCAGGTGGCCGACGCGATCCAGGAATGGTTTGAGGCCGGGGCGGCGGACGGCTTCAACATCATGCCGCCCGTGCTTCCGTCCGGCCTGGACGCCTTCGTGGACCACGTCATCCCGATCCTGCGGGACCGCGGACTCTTCCGGAGCGCATACAGTGGACGGACGCTCCGCGAACACTACGGGCTGCCCCGGCCGGCCAACACCTTCGTCTCGGCTGCCCGCAGCAGTCCGGCTGGCCCGGGCCCGGCGGGTTCCCAGGACCCCACGCCGGTGCCGGTCGACGAGGTCCCGGGACTCCGTTCGGCCTGAAGGACTTGGTTCACATGAGGCAGCGACGCGCGCAATGGTGTACGTTGGCTTCCCGTCAGAACTAAACACAGGAATGAGAGTCACCCCCGTGGCAACCGATTACGACGAAGTCCGATCCGACGTCAAGGAGTCGCAGGATAATTCCCTGCAGGCGCTGCAATCCGCCAACGCCCCGGATGCCCGCAGCGTTGTCCGTGAACTGGATGAAGCCGACGCTTTTGACGATGCGATCAGCCCGGGCGGGGAAATTGTCGCCGAGGAACTCATCGTGCAGGTCATCCCGCAGGCGCAGGACGAATTCACCTGCTACTCCTGCTTCCTGGTCCGGCACCGGTCCCAGGTTGCACGCGAAAAGAACGGCCACGCTTACTGCGTCGAGTGTGTTGGCTAGGGCCATGGCCTCCCGCGTGTCCGGCGCCGGCGCGGTTTTCCGTGCCGCGCCGGACACGCGGGCCAGCACCGTCCCCGGCCGGCCCGCTTAGTCCATGCTCCGTCTGAAACGCCTTGCCGTGCTCGGCCTGTTCGTATTTTGCGTCATCACCGGGTTCTTGTTTTGGGTCTTCCGGTTCTCCGGGGCGGAAGCCCGCGTGGCCCTGCCCGCGCCGCCGCGGGCAGAGGCGAAACTCGAATCGCTGTCCGCCGGCATCACCTCCGCCGTGAACATCACCCGGAGCGCGGACGCCGAGTGGCTCACCCATGCCGCCGCGCAGACCGGCATCCCAGCCCGGGCCCTCCAGGCCTACGTGGCGGCGGCCGATGCGGCCAACACATCGGCCCCCACCTGCGGGATCGGCTGGAATACGGTGGCAGCGGTGGGCTTCGTCGAATCCGGCCACGGAACGTACGGCGGCGGCAGCCTGACCGCCACCGGTCAGGTGAGCGGGCCAATTGTCGGTCCGAGCCTGAACGGTGACGGCTTCGCCGCGATCCCTGATTCGGACGCCGGCGCCCTGGACGGTGACGCCCGGTGGGACCACGCCGTCGGACCCATGCAGTTCATTCCCTCCACGTGGCAGATCGCAGGCCGGGACGGGAACGGGGACGGAACAGCCGACCCGTTCAACATCGATGACGCCGCGCTAAGTGCCGCCTCGTACCTGTGCGCACACGGTGGTGACCTGACCACCGCCGCGGGCTGGGCCGACGCGATCTACTCCTACAACCAGTCCGATCCGTACGTGGACCATGTCCGCGACCGGGCCACTGCCTACGCAGCACAGTCGGGCACTCCCGGATAGCGCCACCGTGCAGCTCGACTTAGTCTCCGGACACCTTGCCGACTCCCATAGTGATTGGCAGCGGCCGGCCGCGCTCCGGCCGGCTAAGCCCATGCCTTGGCAACCAGGTCTCCTGCAGGACCGAGAATGAAGTCCACATTGAGGGATGCGCTGGGCCCCTCACCCATAGAGATCTTCTCGTCGAAAGACCCAAAGGTTGCCGGCAAGAAGTACCCCACGTTGTCCCAGTAATACTGGAAGACACACAGGAGGGGATCTTCGATCGTATCCAGGTCCTCCCCAAGGCGGTACACAACAATGGCCTTCTGGCGGACCTCTTGCGAATTCGAGCACCAGGGCAGAATCAGCCCTCCCGCATTAGCCGTATTTCCAGGCGGAATCTCATCCGTGTCCCTTGGAATGATCCCCACGGGATCGCCCGGGCCAAAGAGGGGATTCCACTCAAGGTCCTCGTAGAACAGGTTCACGCCCACATCGGCTGGCTGTCCCGGCAGACGGGTTCGGTTGGTGAGCCTTTCCAGGCCCGAATTCCACAGTAGTGGTCCTCTGCGGTCCTGGGCACCGTACGAAACCTTCTTCCGCGACGCGGAAATGGACGCCCCCGCCGCGTCTTTGGCGGCCCTGGCCGCAGTTACCGTCTTGGGGCCTTGGGCCGGTTGCTCGAGATCCATCCTTACTTCTCCTGTCCAAGAGGTGACCGGAGCGCTCCCGTTGGTGACCGCAAGCGGCTCCGCCGGGGAGGGGCTCAAGGGATGCAATATGCTCCGCCGTGCAGCGGTTGTTGCGGCATGAGGGCTCCGTCCGGACGGTTATCGGCCATCTGAGGAATGACTCTCGTGTGAACTTTGCGTCCGGTGCTTGCCATGCGTCAAGGGACTATGCGAAGTGGCGGTGTATTGTGATCGCTTTTTGCCGCTCTTTGCCGATGACGAGGATGCTCGCGGCGGCTCCCAGACTGGCGCCTCTGTCATCGCCAGCCTGCCGTCAGGGCAGAATGGAAGGCATGACCTCTACGACGTTCGCCCTCATCCGCCATGGCCAGACGGACTGGAATGCACAGCGCCGGTTGCAGGGATCCACCGACATTCCCCTGAACGACGTCGGCCGCGGCCAGGCTCGCGACGCCGTCGCCGTCCTGTCCGGCTATGAATGGGACGCGATCGTGTCCTCGCCGCTGAGCCGTGCCGCTGAAACCGCCGATCTCATCGCCGCCGGGCTCGGCCTCAGCGTGGCCCGGCGCGTGCCGGAGCTCGCCGAGCGCAGCTTCGGACCCGCGGAGGGCCTTCAGGACGGCCCTGAACTGGACGCACTGCGCATCCCCAACGGGTTCCGCGGCGCAGAAAGCGAGGACGAGGCCGCCGGCCGAGGGTTGGCCGCGCTTGAGGCGCTGGCCGAGGAGTTCCGTGGCCGCCGCGTCCTGGCAGTCGCCCATGGCACGCTCCTGCGCGTGAGTCTCAGCCGCGCCATCGGCCGCACCCTGGAAAGCATCGACAACGCCGTGCTCAACCTGGCCCACCACCATGCCGTCGACGGCTGGCAGCTCGAATACTTCAACGGCGAGCGGGCCATGGCTGCCGTTTAGGGCTGCCGCTCAAGGATATGTTGGTATCGCGATGTACTGGTTGATGTTCGTTGACTGGAAGGTCGCAAAAGCCAGCGTGGTGTGGCCACCCTCCGGGTCACCTACCACAACCGTTTGGTCGGAGGGATTCAGACCCAGCAATGCGTAGGAATGGTCGGAGACCAGCTCGCCGTCGGAGTTGGACGTCCCAAAGGTCACGAGGCCTTTCGTGAAATCCTGCTGCATCTGCTCAAAGCTCACTCCCGTCATGGGGCCGCCGGGGTTGCGGTCGACGCCCACTTCGCCGGTGATGGCATAGAGAGCATTGTGTACATCATGATCCTGGGCGTTGCTGAGGTCGGTGCCATCGATGCCGTTGTAGCTGTTGCCGTTCGCGGCCGCCCACCCTTTCTCGATAATCGCGGCCCATGACACGTTTTTGCCATCGATATTTTCGATGCCGTTTTCGAAGGGCTTGCCGCGGCGGTACGGAAGATCACCGTTGACCGTGACCGTCACCGGATTGGACACCCCGTCGTACTTGCTGTGGAAGGAAATGGTGTAGGTGCCGTTGCCGTTGTCATGGACCATGTTCAAGACGGTCGCAGGGGCCCGGGACGCCACTGTCATCAACGCTGCGAGGAAATAGCAATCGCCGGCGTCACCCTGCTTGATATTCGTCAAGTCTCCGGAGAGATCCGGGTTTCCGGAATCATCAAGCGCAAACAGAACCTGATTCGGGACCTTCTGGAAAGCCGCACGTCCCGATACCGAAGGATTACTCACCGGGGCCCCGGACGCTCCCGGAGGCGTCGTGACCGGTGACCGGGTAGTCACGATCCACGCAATTCCAAGAATTACCATCACCGCCACCACTGAGAAAATGACGGCGGCGCGAATTTTTGCCGGCCTGGATCCTGCACGTTCCATGTTCCGAGCCCTCCCGTCCTGCGGGGTTCCAGCCCCGCAACGGCACCGCCGCGGCAACCTTCCGGGGGCTGCCGCCGTCGGGTCTCTCCCGGTTGATCAATTCATCAGCTGATCAACAGCTTGCCGCAGGCAACCAGTCTGGGGCAAGGGGCAGCGGGCGATTCACAGGTGAGCACCGGACGCTCACCGGCGTGCGCGGCAACGGTGCAGTCGTCTGTTTTCGTCGCCAAGCCGCTTATTGCCGCGGGCGGCCGAACCGCCGACGTATGCTGAATCGCACAAGCAACGGACAGGAGGCCGAGGTGGCCCAGACGACGGAAACCGGAACGACGGCGGCCGAGGTGATGGCCGAGCTGGCCGACCTCGAGGACCCGAGGATCCGGGACGTGAACGCCAAGCACGGTGACGACCACGGGGTGAACCTCGGCAAGCTGCGGGCCTTGGCCAAGCGGCTCAAGACGCAGCAGGAGCTGGCCGGTGAGCTGTGGGGGACCGGTGATACCGCGGCGCGGCTCCTGGCGCTCCTGATCTGCCGTCCGAAGGCGTTCGATCGTGATGAGTTGGACGTCATGTTGCGCCAGGCGCACACTCCCAAGGTGCGGGACTGGCTCGTCAACTATGTGGTGAAGAAGAACCCGCATGCCGAGGAACTGCGCGTGGCCTGGTTCGCCGATCCGGACCCGCTGGTGGCAAGTGCCGGCTGGGCGCTGACTACCGACCGCGTTGCCAAGAAGCCGGAGGGCCTCGACCTGCCAGGACTGCTCGACATCATCGAGGCGCAGATGAAGGACGCCCCGGACCGCTTGCAGTGGGCGATGAACCACTGCCTGGCCCAGATCGGGATTGAGCACCCCGCACACCGCGCCCGCGCAATCGGCATCGGCGAGCGCCTCGAGGTGCTCAAGGATTACCCGACGCCGCCGAACTGCACCTCTCCGTTCGCGCCGATCTGGATCGCCGAAATGGTGAACCGACAGGACGCCAACTAGGACTCAGGGCGGGGGCCTTTCACCCGTACTCACCCTCATCGAGCCGCCGCACCAACCTGCGGATCACCCGTGACACCACGAAGGCTTGACGTGACACCACTGTGGTGTCACTATGGTGGCATGGAACTCGGACAATACGTCAACGACCTACAGCGGCAGCTAGTGGATGCCGCGGAGAACGGCTCGGAGGACACCCGCGCCGTGGCCGAGCGGCTCGCCGCCGGACTGGACGCCGCGACCCGGCTCGTGCTCCTCGACGTTCTCTCGGCTGCGGTCGGCGAGATCACCCGCGACCTCGCACCCGGATCAGTCGACATGCGGCTGCGCGGACGCGACGTCGAGTTCGTGGTGACCCAGCCGAACCCGGAATCTGACACCGACGAGCGGCCGGCCGCACCCCTCGACCTCGACGACGCGAGCACCTCGCGCACGACGCTCCGCCTGCCGGATGCCCTCAAGACGCGGGTGGACGAGGCCGCGGCCGCTGACGGCCTGTCCGTCAACACCTGGCTGGTCCGCGCGGTCGCAGCCGCTCTCCAGCCCAAGCAGCGACGATCCGCGCAGCGCACGCTGCGCACCGGCGACAACTTCGCCGGCTGGGCGCGCTAAACCGCCCACCGCACCACACCCACCAACCACGCGGACCCGCGGGGTCGATCAAACACACCCAAAAGGAAGGCGCCAGCATGCCCACCTACGACACCCCCACCCCCATCGACCTCGCCATCAAACTGCAGGTCGGCGCGATCGAAATCATCGCCACTGACCGTGACGACACGGTCGTGACCGTCTCGCCGACGAACCCCGCGAAGGCAGTCGACCGCCGGGGCGCGGAAGAGACCAAAATCGACGTCGACGGCCAGCGGCTCATCATCACCGGCCCCCGGCCCCGCATCAGCTGGATCGGCCCAACCGAGTCGGTCGATGTGAAGGTCGAGCTGCCTGCCGGGTCGCGGCTCACCGCCGAGATCGGGGTCGGCGGCGTGCGCGCCGTCGGACGCCTCGGCGCAACCCGGATCAAGAGTTCGATGGGCCGCGTTGATCTCGACTCCACCGGCGACCTGTGGCTGCGCGCCTCGCACGGCAACGCGACCCTCGGCACCGCCGAGGGCGGGATCGAGATCACGGCCGACCACGGTCAGATCCGGATCGGCAAAGTCACCGGCGACGCGATCCTCAAGGCGTCGCACGGCACCATCCTGATCGGGGAGTCCGGCGGCGACCTGGAAGCGAAGCTCTCCTACGGCGACCTCGAGATCTCGAAGGCACTCGGCTCTGTCGCGGCGAAGACCGCCTACGGCAGCATCCAGCTCGCAGAGGTCTCGAGTGGTTCCATCCAGGTCGAGAGCGGCTTCGGCCAGGTCACCATCGGCGTGCGGCCCGGCGTTCCCGCCTGGCTCGATCTGTCCTCGAAAGAGGGGCACGTCCGCAACCAGCTGGACAGCGACCGCGCTCCGGACGCGTCCGAACAGACCGTCGCAGTGCGTGCACGCACCCAGCACGGCGACATCAGCATTCAGCGCGCTCAATGACTCCGGGCCACCAACAGAAGGGAACCAAGCACATGAACACGCCAGCAATCGACGTCCGCGGGCTGCGGAAGTCCTACGGCGCAAAGGCCGTGCTCGACGACGTCGACCTCACCGTGGACGCGGGCACCGTCACCGCGCTGCTCGGCCCGAACGGCGCCGGCAAGACGACGACCGTGCACATCGCGTCCACCCTGGTGCGGCCCGACGGCGGCACGGCACTGGTGAACGGATGCGACGTCGTGCGCGACCCTGACGGCGTCCGCGCCGCGATCGGCCTCACCGGCCAGTTCTCCGCGGTGGACAAGCTGCTCACCGGCGAGGAGAACCTGCTGCTGATGGCCCGGCTGCGCCATCTTGGAGCGAAGCGCTCGAAGGCCCGGGTGGCCGAGCTGCTTGAGCAGTTCGACCTCGTCGAGGCCGCCCGTAAGCCGCTCGCCACCTACTCGGGTGGGATGCAGCGCCGCCTCGACCTCGCCATGACCCTCGTCTCGGCGCCCAGCGTCATCTTCCTGGACGAGCCCACCACGGGCCTGGACCCGCGCAGCCGCCACACCATGTGGGACATTGTCCGCAGCCTGGTCGCGGACGGCACCACCGTGCTGCTCACCACCCAGTACCTGGACGAGGCGGACGAACTCGCGGACCGCATTGCGGTGCTCGACGGCGGCCGGCTCGTGGCCGAGGGGACGCCGGACGAGCTCAAGCGCCTGGTGCCCGGCGGACATATCCGGCTCCGGTTCGCCGACGCCGGGCGGCTCGACGCCGCCTCCCGCCTGCTCGGCGAGTCCGCCCGCGACGACGCCGGGCTCTCGCTCACCGTGCCGAGCGACGGCGGTGTCGGCGCGCTGCGGACCGTGCTGGACCGCCTCGACACGGCCAACCTGGAGGTCGACGACCTCAGCATCCACACCCCGGACCTCGATGACGTGTTTTTCGCGCTCACCGGCCGGGTCGAGACGAAGGGAACCGAATTATGACCACCATCGCCGCCAAGCGCCGGACGGCCCCGGGCACCCGCCAGCAAGCGCACGTCATTGCCGACTCGCTGACGATGCTGCGCCGCAACCTGCTGCACATGCTGCGCTATCCGGGCCTGTCGGTGTTCACCATCGTGGGGCCGGTAGTCCTGCTGCTGTTTTTCGTGTTCGTGTTCGGCGGCACGCTCGGGGCCGGCCTGCCCGGCGCGGATCCGTCCGGCGGGCGCGAGGCGTATGTCGCCTACGTCATGCCGGGCATCCTGCTGTTGACCATCGCCGGCAGCGCAGGCGGCATCGCGACGACCGTGTCGATGGACATGACCGAGGGCATCACCGCGCGGTTCCGGACGATGGCGATCTCGCGGGCCGCGGTGCTCGCCGGGCACGTGCTTGGCAATACCATCCAGGCGATTATCGCCGTCGTGCTTGTGCTCGGCGTCGGCCTCCTGATTGGCTTCCGCCCGACCGCCGGGTTTGTCGAATGGATCTCCGCCGCAGGTCTGATCGTGCTCATCGCGTACGCGATCAGCTGGCTCGGGGTGGCCATGGGCATGCAGGCGAAGTCGGCCGAGACCGCCAGCAACCTGCCCCTCGTGCTGACCTTCCTGCCCTTCCTCAGCAGCGGCTTTGTGCCGACCGAGTCGATGCCGGAATGGCTGCAGTGGTTCGCGCAGTACCAGCCGTTCACGCCGTTCATCGAGGCCATCCGCGGGCTGCTGCTCGGTACCCCGCTCGGCTGGAGCCCGGTGCTGGCAATCGGGTGGTGCGTCGTGATTGTGGTCGCCGGGTACGCCTGGTCGATGGCGATCTACGAGCGCAAGTCGGTGCGCTGAGCCCGGGTGCCCCCGTACCGGCGGGCGGTCGCGAGCGCATCGCGGCCGCCCGCCCTGTGCTTCAGCCGAGGTGGCGTTCGGCGTCAAGGCTGCCGCGCGGGTGAGTGCCGGCCGGACCGGCGTCGTCGCCGTCGCTCTGGCGTTGCAAGGCTGGATCCCGCAAGTGTCGACGGCGCGGTGCCCGGGGAATCTGTCACGAGGGGTCAGCGCCAGCCGAGCTGCGGCGCCACATACTTCAGGATCGACTCGATGACGTGGGCGTTGTAGTCGACACCGAGCTGGTTCGGGACCGTGAGGAGCAGGGTGTCTGCCGCGGCGATCGCCTCGTCCTCGGCCAGCTTCGCGGCCAGCTCGTCCGGGGCACCGGCGTAGGAGCGGCCAAAGACCGCGCGCGTTTTCTCGTCGATGTTGCCCACCTGGTCGGAGCTGTGGCGGTCGCGGGCGAAGTATTGCCAGTCGCGCTCGTCCGTCAGCGCGAAGATGCTGCGGCTGACCGAGACGCGCGGCTCCCGCTCGTGCCCCGCCTCCTTCCAGGCCTGCCGGTAGAGCTCGATCTGCTCGGCCTGCTGGACGTGGAAGGGCTTGCCGCTCTCATCATCCTTGAGCGTGGAGCTCTGCAGGTTCATGCCGAGCTTCGCCGCCCAGATGGCCGTGGCGTTCGAGCCGGAGCCCCACCAGATGCGCTCGCGCAGGCCCCTCGATTGCGGCTCCACGCGCAGCAGGCCCGGAGGGTTCGGGAACATCGGGCGGGGGTTCGGCGCCGCAAAGCCCTTGCCAGTGAGCACCTCGAGCAGACGCTCGGCGTGCCTGCGGCCCATGTCGGCGTCCGACTCGCCCTCGGCGGGGGCGAAGCCGAAGTAACGCCATCCGTCGATGACCTGCTCGGGTGAACCCCTGCTGATGCCCAGCTGCAGCCGGCCGCCCGCGATCAGGTCGGCCGCGCCAGCGTCTTCTGCCATGTAGAGCGGGTTCTCGTAGCGCATGTCGATCACGCCGGTGCCGATCTCGATGCGGCTTGTCCGGGCCCCGATCGCGGCGAGCAGCGGGAACGGGGAGGCGTATTGCTGCGCGAAGTGGTGGACTCGGAAGTAGGCGCCGTCCGCACCCAGCTCCTCGGCCGCGACCGCGAGGTCGATCGCCTGCAACAGCGCGTCCGACGCGGTGCGCGTGCCGGAATCCGGGTGGTCGGTCCAGTGGCCGAAGGACAGGAATCCGATGTTCTTCACACCGGAAACGAACATGGTGGCGGCGGTTCTTATTCCCGCGGGCCCTCAGCCTCGCACCCCTCCCGCGGCACGCCTGGCGCCCCTTAGGCGGGACCGGGGGATCAGCCGGCCGAGTAGGGGGTCCGGAAGAGGGTGATTCCCCATTCCGGGTTGTGCAGCACGATTCCAGTCTCCCGCTGTGCAAACTGAAACGGAGCCTGAAGGTATCGTTTCATCCGCGCCTGTTCCTGGTCCCACGGGAAGTTGCACGTGCCCAGGGAACTTTCCAGTGTCCCCACATCCGGCGTGATCGTTTCGCCGGCAATGCTGACCGTGACCGCATACGAAGCGCAGGGGATACGCACGGACATCACCGTGCGGCCGCCAACGCTGCCGAACCGTACCGCGTAATCGCCGGAGCTCATTCCCGGATCACGGGGCACAGAAGCCGGCGTCATGGAACCGGATGTGAAGTACTGGCACTCCAGCGCTCCATTGCCTACGACTTTCTCTGCACGCTGTGGCCGGCATTCATCTAAACCGTGCCCGGGGGCAGGCGGAATCGGCGGAGCCGGGGCGAGGGTCATGCCTGGTGACAGTCCGGCGCCCGTCGATGGTGCGGCCGTGGCGGCGGGCGGTTTGGTGACGGTTTGCTCGCCTGCCGACGTGCTGAGTGGGAAAGTTGACGCGCAGGCCGCGGTTAGCGCGACGACGGCGAGGCATACTACGGACAGCAGTGTCGGCGTCGTGTGCAATCCATAACGAGCGGGTCCCCCGGGCGCGGCCATGATCCGAACCCTAGGGGTTCGGGGCTTGTCCGTGCAACAACCCCCAGGCTAGGGGACCGGGGCCGGTGAGCTCTGCTGAACGTGCTGGTCCAGGACGTCCCGGGCGGTGGTCCACGTCCGGCTCCCGTACCGGTCGTTGCTGACGTAGTTCAGGGTCGCGTCGCCGCTGAACATGCTGGCGAAGTACTGCATGCCCTGCCACGGCGGGAACGGCTTGTCAGAGGCCGGCATGAGGGCTTTGACGACCCGGCTCATAGCAGTCAAGGAGCCGACGCTGCCCGCGTAGAGGAGCCCGAATTGCGTTCCGGTCAGGTCGGACATGGTGGCTGCCAGGGTCCTTGCCGTGACCTGGTCTCCGGCGATCTGAAGGACGCGGGGCGCCCGCTCGTCGAGGGCGGCGGCGGCGGTGTAGGAGGCAGTGTCATCCTTCGTGGTGAAGTCGAGCACCTGGTCGGCGTCGGACCAGAAGAGCACCCGACGCCGGGAGAACAGGATCATGGGAGCCTGCCCGGAGAGCATGTCGGTGAAGGCGCCATTGAGGATGGAAGTGGCCCGGATTTCGGTGGCATCCAGCCGCTGTGCAAAGTCTCGGCGGAACTGTAAGTTCCGGTTGGTTCGGGGGCGGATTCCGCGGTAATCGATGGAGTAATCGGAAGGGATGAAACGCGGTACGCCCACCGCGGCCGCCGCCTCCAGCAAGCGCGATTGGGCGTCGAAAATTGCGCTGTCCACGCCGTTGATCGCGGAGACTACGCAGTCAACATCCGCGCAGGCCCTTCGGAGGGCCACCGGATCGTCGTAGCCCGCCTGGATCACTTCGACGCCTTGGGCGCGGAGCTGCGCAATGCGCTCCGTGCTGGTCCCAGGCCGTGTCAGGACCCGAACGGTGGCCCCCAGGGCGACCAAATTCTGCAGGATACGCCCGCCGAGATCGCCGGTGGCGCCGGCCAGAAGGACAGTGCCCGGAGTGGGAGTCGTCGGGATCATGGTTCGCACCTCAAGTGTCGGGCGGAAAGGGATGGTGGGCTAAAGACTACCAACGGCAGGGCAGCTGCGATTCCCGCGTGTGACTCAATGCATCCCGGGCCGGACTGATCAGCGGAACCGTTGGACGTCGGTTCGCGGGTCGGCCTCTACTGCCAGCGGTGGGATTCCAGCGCGCGAAACAGGGGAGCGCGGCCGCTTTTCAGATGGTCAACGGGGCGGGACCCGCCGAGTTCCCGGCAGGGTGTAACCATCCAGGCCGTGAAGTAGTTGTGCGGAACCTTCAGTTCTATGGCGCGCTGGAAGAGGTCGACGACGGTCGGGTGGAGGTGGCCGCCGGCGACGAATTGGAATCCCGGGCAGAACGTGCCGTCGTCGATGAAGACGCGGACGAGCTGCTGCATTACAGGGTCGGGGTCGTCCATCAGTTCGGCGAGGCGGCGGCGGACCTGTTCCAGGGCGGGCAGCGTGAATTCTTCCCTGATCCCCGCCCAGATCTGGTCGTTGATCGGCTGACGGTTCAGTGTCACCGTTGCCTAGCCGCCGTCGCTGATGTCGTCCAGGAGCCACTGGACGGAGCGTGGATTCCGGCGCAGCGTGAAGGTGCGCAGCGCTGAATTAGCCCCCAGCCGGGCCTCGACGCGCCAGTATTCGGTACCGGCCGGGTTGGCGCCAGCGGCGGCCGTGCATCGGGTGCCCCGCCCGGCGTCACCGCCGATCCAGTGCCGGGATTCGGTGGCCGGATCGACAAGCCAGATCCGTCCGTCGTGCCGGATGGCAAGGGGCTTGCCTGCCGGGTCGAGCCGGACTTGAAGGTCAAGGGTTCGTGTGGGGTTTTCGGTGCTGAGGGTCATGGGGGTGGTCTTTCGTGGTGCGGTGCTGCGGGGGCGTGTTGGCGTTAGGCGGCTTTGACGAGGGGGAGTTCGTCCCAATGGGTGGTGTAGCGGGGGGAGAGCATGTCCCGTTTCATGGTCCAGTCCGGCCCGCCCCGTATGCCGGCGTGGCCGAGGCCGATGGAGCCGCGCCCGTATCGGCGGGTCACATCTTCCAGGAGGGTTCCGATGTGGCGTTCCTCGTGCGGATTTTGGAACAGGGCCAGCGGTGCCTGGTTGCCGGTGGGCCGCAGGTCGGTGACCATGATGCCGGCCCGGGCGTATTTGATGCCTTCCTGGATGTGGGGCAGGAGGGCGTGGGCGGCCCGGGTGAGCAGGACGGGATCGGCGGTGGGCATCGGCAGCGGCACGCACACCGAGGGGTAGGAGGTGTCGTTCGGGTTGAAGTGCGAGGTGCCGGCGAAGGCGGTGAGGACCTTGGCCTGGAGGCTGTATTTGGCCAGCCGTGCCGATGCCTGCTGGCCGTAGACGGACAGGACCTGCCGCATGCCGGCGGCGGTGGTGATGGGGGTGGCGAAGGAGCGCGAGAAGATGAGCTGGTCCCGGCCGATCCGTTCTTCCTCCATCGGGATGCACGGCGTGCCCTGCAGCTCCAGGACGGTGCGCATCATGACCACGGAGAAGCGGTCCCGGATCATCACCGGGTCGGCCCGGGACAGGTCAAGGATGGACTGAAGCCCTAAGGCGTTGAGGCGTTTGGTCAGGCGCGTCGCGACGCCCCAGATTTCGATCACAGACAGCCGGCCCATCAGCGCTTCTCTGGTGGCGGCGGGCACGGAGTCCCAGTGGCAGACCCCGTCGAAGGCCGGGTTGTGCTTTGCCCATTTGTTGGCCAGTTTCGCGAGGGTCTTGGTCCCGGCGATCCCGACGCAGACCGGAACCCCCACGTTGCGCCGCACGGCTGCCTTCATGGTCTGGCCCAGGACCAGCAGGTCCTCCGGCGCGCCTTTGACGCCCAGGAAGGCCTCGTCGATGCTGTAAACCTCCAACCAAGCGCTGTAGCGGCCCAGCAGTTCCATCACCCGGGCGCTGATGTCCCCGTAAAGCTCGTAGTTGCTCGAGAGGGCAACAAGTCCCCACTCCTTCGCCCGCGGGGCGAGTTTGAACCATGGTTCACCGAGGCCGATGCCGAGAGCCTTGGCTTCCGGGGACCGGGTGACGGCGCACCCGTCGTTGTTGGACAGTACGACGACGGGCCGGCCTTCGAGGGACGGGTCGAATGCCCGCTCGGCCGAGGCGTAGAAGCAGTTCACATCCACGTGCGCGATCTGCGGCATCCGCCGCATCGGGGAGGGCTTAGACATGGTGTGCCTCAAACATGGTGCAGGCAGCGGGTCGCGACGCCCCAGATGACCAGATCCGACAGGGACGGAACGCGGATGTCCGGGTAGGACGGATTCTCCGCCTGCAGCACGACGCCGGCGGCCGTGATCCGCAGCCGCTTGATGGTCAATTCTCCGTCCAGGACGGCTATGACTACGGACCCGTCCTTGGGTTCCACGGCCCGGTTGACGATCAGTTCATCCCCGTCGCTGATGCCGGCGCGTTCCATCGAGTCTCCGGAGACCCGCACGACGTACGTGCTGGTGATGTCCTTGATCAGATGCTCGTTCAGGTCAATCCGCCCATCAAAGTAGTCCTGCGCCGGCGATGGATACCCGGCCGCGACGGGGACCGGAGAGATCAGCACCGACAGCAACGACATGCCCGCGTCTATCACGCGGGGACCGACAACAACGCCCACAACACACCCTTATTCGAATATATGTTCGATACATTCAGTGTAGCCGGATGGGCCGACAAAAGTTGGACTCTGCCCATATCCCTCGGCTGCGTGGGCAGCGCGGTTTCTCCTCAACATCGCAACACCTGACTGAAGGGGTGCTGTATATGGAACGCTCGGCGCGTCGTCTGCGGAAGGTGGGGCCTGCGGGCTTGGTTGAGCGTAGGCGCTGTTATCGGCGTTTGGGCAGCCAACTTTTGACAGTTGAGCCGTGATTCCCTTAGAACAGCGGCCAGGGCACCGCCGACATCTCACCGCTCGGAGCCGGAAACCGCCCGGCCAAGCGCAACCGTGCGCAGCGCGCGGCGAGCGATGCGATTTCTTCGGCGCTGAGCAAGTCCGCCAGGTTTCGGCCCAGCCCACCGTGCAGTCCTTCGCTGACACGATCGATGCCGTCGCGTTCCTCGGCGGTCAGAGCGTCTCCCAGCCATCCCCACAGCACCGTGCGCAGCTTGTGGTCACGGTGAAAGGTGAGCCCATGGTCCACGCCGTGCCGGTGTCCGTCCGTCATGGCAAGAATGTGGTCGCCTTTGCGGTCGGCGTTGTTGACGACCATGTCGAACACCGCCATGCGTCTGAGCGCCGGCGAGTCTTCGTGCACGAGGGCGACCATCCTTCCGTTCTCATCCCGTCCCTCGAGAACGTGTTTCCAGCCCGTCTCCGGAACCTGGTCCGTCGCGACCAGGTTCACGGCGCTTTGGGCGGGGTCTTGCTCCTGCCAGAGCTGCACCATTCCTTCGCCCATCGGACCATCGCGCAGCCAGGTGTGCGGCACGACGTCCCAGCCTAAGACTTGCGAGACCAGGTAGGCGGCCACCTCCCGGTGAGCCAGGGTGCCGTGGGGAAAATCCCACAGCGGACTTTCGCCTGCTATCGGCTTATAGACGACCACCATGTCGCCGATGCTGCCCAGAAATGTAGCGTTTGAAGCCGTCGTGATGCGGCCGGTGAGCGTCAGCTCGGCGGTCGCTAGGTCCGGCGCTGGCATCAGACCTCGGGAAGGGTGCAGATGTGCCCGTCGGCGTCTATGGGGTAACCGCAGAGCGGGCACGTCGGACGCCCGGCGCCCACGATCTCACGGGTGCGCTTGGCGAATGCGCGGGCGGTGCCGACCGGCATGCGCACCAGCAGCATTTCGGGCTCGTTGGCGCCGTCCTCATCAAGCGATTCGTCGTTGTCATCAGCATCAGCATCGACGTCGGTGATGGGGTAGGCCTCAATTACGACCTGGGCCGTGGTTGGGTCCCAACCTAAGCTCATGGCGCCGGTGCGAAACTGCTCCTGAACGGCCTCGAGCTGGTCATTGTCGACAAGTTCAATGGGAGTGCTCGCGGGAATGCTGAAGGGGTTGCCCTCGACGGTGATGAGCTGGTCGAGAATTTCGTCGATCTTCTCCGCGAGCAGAGCCGACTGCTGCTTCTCCAGGGCAATACTCACGATCTGCGTCCCTGCGCGCACCTGCAGGTAGAACGTGCGCGCCCCTGGAAGGCCAATGGTGCCGACGACGATTCGATCAGGCCAGGCAAACTCGTGAACACGTGTAGGCATGTCAGTATTTTAGGCACATGAGGTTCATGGCGCCTTTTGCCCTGCACCGCCGCCCACCGGCGCATCGCCAGAGTGGATGCCGTTCGACAGCCACGACAGGTCACCCGCGTCGGTGTTGGTCGCGTAGACGCTCGGCCGACTGGCGCCGTAGCGCACGATCGATACGGAGGCGGGGCCCACGTTAATACGCTGGAACAGGTCAAGGTGCATGCCGAGCGCGTCGGCGAGGATTGACTTGATGATGTCGCCGTGACTTACTGCCACCCACACGGCCCCTGGCCGTACTCGGCTTCGAAGGCTGCATCGTGGCGTCGAATCGCTGCCACCGACCGAGCCTGCATCGCGGCCATGGATTCACCGCCGGGAAAGACGACGGCGGACGGTTGCGACTGCACAACCGGCCACAAATCCTCGGTCGCGAGATCACTGAGCGTGCGGCCCTGCCACTGGCCGTAATCGCACTCGGTGAGATCGAGATCGACCGGCGCGTACGGCGTGCCAGCCTGGCGATCGAGGATGAGCTGGGCGGTCTGCTGACAACGCTCAAGAGGGCTCGACACCACCCCGACTGCGGGCACGGCCGCGAGCCGGTCTCCGGTCAGAGCCGCCTGGTCGCGCCCGATCTGGTCCAGGCTGACGCCGACGGCCCGACCGGCCAGCAGTCCAGTGGCATTGGCTGTGGTGCGGCCGTGCCGCACGAGAATAACTGTCGCCATCCACCCAGCCTAACCACCCGATCGACGGCGGTGTGCACCGTACCGGGTCGCGCCTTATCAGTTCGTCTTTTCGCGGACCCTCACGCAGGCGGGCTGGAATACCACGGTGATTCACGACGTCGTTCCTGAACAGATCGCGAAACTGAAGGTGCGGCCCGGGGGGCGAGATCGCCCGTGGCGGCGCCGATTTGGCCTCCACACTCATGCGGCATGGGGTGGTCGACGAGTTTCGAATTCTCGTCCATCCCGTGGTCCTGGGGCAGGGGAGGCCGCTGTTTGAGGCCCCCGGATGTCCGGATGAACCTTAGGCCCGAGGGCACGCGGACGTCCGGCAACGGCGTGGTCTTGCTCCGCTCCTCGGGGGACGGCTTCTAAGGGCATACCCTTTGGCCTGTCAGCGGATTACCCGATAGCGCACGTGGGTAACGAGGCGGGAACCGCTGACGTCCGTCGGCTCAAGCTTGAGGTCCGTCACGCCGTCCAGCAGCCGCTCACCCGCTCCCAGGACTATGGGCGCAATGTGGAGCCGCAGCTCGTCGATCAGCCCCGCCGAAAGGAATTGTCGGGCGGTCTGTGCTCCTCCGGCTATGGCCACGTCCTTGCCGCCAGCGGCCTTCCGCGCCTGGGCCAACGCCGATTCGATCCCATCGGCCACGAAGTTGAACGTTGTGCCGCCCTCCATCTCCAAGGGCTCACGGGGGTGATGGGTGAGAACGAACACAGGTGCGTGATAGGGCGGTTCCTCACCCCACCATCCCCGCCACTGCTCATCCCATGCCCCGGGACCGGCGTACATGTTCCGGCCCATGATGTAGGCGCCGGCGGCGAGGATGCCGTCGAGCTCGGCTGCGTTGGACTCGGCTTCTTCGAACATCCACCTGTGGAGGAGTTCTCCGCCCCGCCCCAGGGGTTCCGTCATGCTTTGGTTTGGGCCCGCAACGAATCCGTCGAGGGAAATAGTCAGATCGCATGTGACACTGCTCATGCGCCCATCATGCCAGCACTCGGCGGTTCGGGTCAGGCGGTGTGCCCAGTGGCTGTCATTGTCCTGCCGCCCATACGTGAGGAACACTGACGCCGGCGACTCGGCGAGCTCCAGCAGCGCTCGCCGTTGCGTATCAGCGACGGGCGTCTCTTACGCCGGAGGTGCGCGAAACCTTGTGAATGTCGCATGCTGGGGCGCTGGCTCCGACATCGTCAATTCATGCGGCCTCTCCGTCGATTCACTCCCGCTCGCTACGCCGATGGCCTTGAGTCCTGGACGTTCCTCGATCTCGCCGGCAACGGACAGCGGCATGCTGCGCCAGGCCGCTGGGGAGAGCGCCAGACGAGCACGGTCCCGCTGCGAAAAACGGCGTCGAGCCATAGAGACAGGAAGGTCTCCACCGAACCCCGCCTGCCAGGGAGCGCAACGCGCACAATGTGAACTAAGTCTGCTCAGGCCTCAGCCGGGGAAAAAGCGCCTCGGCATTGCCGCGGTCTATCGCCGCGCGCACGGAGGGGTCCAGCGGATAATTTTCATACTCCATATTCAGGAAATCGATCGCCGCAGAGGGTGCGAACGGGAAGTCAGTTCCGTATGTGATGCGGCCCGGGTCAGCTACCTCAAGCAGGCTGG